>CAYNJG010000128.1:0-19911 GCA_964397295.1 uncultured Pirellulaceae bacterium | reverse complement strand
GCAACGGCTACTACGAACCCGTCCCGAAACCTTCGTTGAATCAAGGCGCCGCAAATTGGCCGGCAACCGATTTTGCCCCCGTACGCAGTCTCGAATCGGCACCGACGAGAACAACAGCACCAATCAGCTCTCCCGTTGGAAGCCAAAGGGAGTTGGCATCGCTTGCCAGCAATCGTGCAGCCGATACGCGACCGTCGCTACAACCAAACGGTGATTTGAACTGGCTAGACCCAGCCGCTCGATACGGGCAAAGTTCCTACGGCACAACATCTGGAACCTATGACGCGGACGGTGGACGCGCTTATGCTCCAAGACTGCTTCCAGCTCCGGGCGCAACCCAGCCTATTGTTTCCTCGCCGCCGCGTATCCGTGGATTTCAGAACGCGGGTCGACAAGATCTATATATTCCGCCCGAGTTGGCTCAATTTCGCTCGGACGGCGTTCGGCAGGCCAGTGTGAATAGCCAGTGGCTGCCACGTTACGACGACATACGTCGGTAAGGTATACTGGGGGCGAACTGAAGTCGTCTTGAGTTGTCTGTTTTATATATGTCCGCGGTAACTGTTGCTCCACTGAAAATCGGCGATTTGGTCGTCGACCCGCCGGTTCTTCAAGCTCCGATGGCGGGCTTTACGAACTACGCGTTCCGACAAATGGTGCGCGATTACGGTGGAGCTGGGTTACAAGCTACAGAAATGATTAGCGCTCGCGGTTTTGCCTGGATGGACCGCGAAGAAGCCGAGCACCCCGATCGCCTTTGGGGGGTCGCAGATGAACCGCGTCCACTTGCTGTTCAAATCTGGGATAATGAACCCCAGGTGATGGCGGAAGTTGGGCAGCGACTCGTCGAACAGTATCGTGTCAGTGTCGTGGATATCAACTTCGGTTGTCCCGTCAAGCAGGTTACGCAGAAGGCGAAGAGCGGTTCATACCTTCTGAGCACTCCAGACCGTATGGGGCAGATCATTGCTGAAGTCGTGAAGGCTTGTGCACCAACACCCGTGACGGCCAAGATTCGGCTTGGTTGCACGCGAGACAAAGTCAACGCTATCGAGATTGGGAAGGTCGTCGAGGCAGCTGGCGCAGCGGCACTTACGGTGCATGGTCGGACGGCGCAGGATATGTTCAAGGGTGAAGCAGATTGGGATAAGATTTCTGCGATCAAACCGCATCTGAAAAAGATTCCGCTGATTGGAAACGGTGATCTCGACTCAGCAGAGAAAGTCGTCGATGCCTTCACACGCTATGACATCGATGGCGTCATGATCGCTCGCGCATGCTTGGGTAAGCCATGGCTGTTCTCGCAGGCCGCTGCCGCATTACGTGGTGAACCCGTTCCTCCTGATCCAACGCTTCGGCAGCAACGTGATTGTATGCTTAAGCATTATGATCTTGTCGTCGAACGTTTTGGCGAGCAAAAAGGAACGGTGTTAATGCGGAAGTTCTCGTGCTGCTACGCGGCGGGCTTGCCGGGGGCTCGGAAATTCCGCACGCACGTTGCTCGCGTGAGTAGTCCCGAGGAGTTCTACAGCGTCGTGGACCAATGGTTTCCGACTGATGACGCAGAAGAACTACAAACGAGCTGAATGGTGCATCCTAATGATTGCGATGCTCTGCGGTTCACTCTTTCGATCACGCCGCTAAACTAAGCGTTGGTTTTCGAACTCAGGTAGCACAGGTTGATTATGCGTACGCTTCTCCTCGTTCTTGCGACGTTGTTCTTTCTTTCATTTCTTCGCGTGGTTCAGGGGCAAGAAGTTGCCGCTGGGAAACAAACGGCGATGTCTTCGACGGTTACAGGCAAGTCGACACATAACTACCTGCTTTACCTACCCAAAGGCTACGACAAAAACAAAGACTATCCGTTGGTGTTGTTCTTGCATGGTGCTGGCGAACGAGGCGACAACAAAATGGATCTTTTGAAATTCCATGGTCTTCCGAAGTTGATCGAAGCCGGAAAAGAATTTCCATTCATCGTCGTTTCACCGCAGTGTAAGCCAGATAGCTGGTGGGAGGCTGCAGAGCTCAGTGATTTACTAGATCATATTGAGTCGAAGTACAGCGTCGACAAAGCTCGCGTTTACGTGACAGGCCTAAGCATGGGTGGCTACGGTACGTGGGCGTTGGCGACCTACGAGCCCGAACGATTTGCGGCGATCGTGCCCGTTTGTGGCGGAGGCAATGCATTGGCTGCTCGGTATCGAGCTCCTATTGAGGCGGCTATCTGGGCGTTCCATGGCGACGCGGATACGGTAGTTCCGCTATCCAACTCTGAGGATATGATCGCGGCGTTGAAGGACAAAAATCCGAATATGAAACTTACGGTCTACCCCGGCGTGGGGCACGATTCGTGGACCGAGACATACGAAAACGAGGAAGTCTACACATGGCTGCTCAAGCACAAGCTCGAATAGCGGCCTAGGATGTCGTGGCTAACCGCTTCGGAGAAGATCAATCACGATCTAGGTGGCCTGACTTCATGATCGAACGGATCAAACGCAATCCCAGCATGATGCTCAGCGTGCAGCCGCATAACCCCAAAAGCGAAATGCGATGCATGCCTAGAAAATGCGTGTTCGAGAACATCAGTGGCGTAACTTCGCGGCTCAGCATCAGCGTTGATCCCAAGAACAACGCACTGGTTAGCATTCCCAGGACGAGTCGATTGATCGACGGCCCCAGTCCTCGGTGATCGAGGTGCACCTCCAGCTTTCCCTGTTGCACTTGCTCGAGGATATCCATGACCCGCCGCGGGAGGATCTCGACCAAGTGTTCGACTTCGGAGTAAATACGCCGAATCTTTTTCAATCGCCGTGCTGGTGACAGGCGGCGCAGCATCGCTTTACGCTGAAACGGTTCCATGATTTCGACAAGCGAAAAACTTGGGTTGAGTCGTTTGCCCGTGCCTTCAAGCGTCACCAGAACCTTCAGCAGCATCGCGACCTGTGACGGCAACATGATGCGATAGCGGAAGATCATCTCCGACATGTCGTTAAGCAGTCTTCCGATCTGCAACCGGTCCAACGACTGTGAACCGTAGAGCGTAACGAAGTCCGTTAGATCCGCACGCAAGGCGGCTTCGTCGAGATCCTTCGGGCATTTTCCCAGACGCATCAGGACGGATGTGAGATGCACGGAGTCTTGATTCGATATGGCGAGCAACATGTCTTCAATTTGCTCACGCAGTTTTTCATCGATCCGCCCGACCATACCAAAATCGAGTAGGGCGATAACGTTGCCTGGCTGCAGCAAGATATTGCCTGGATGCGGGTCCGCGTGATAGTAGCCATCAGTGAAAATTGAATCGACGTAGAACGCTGCACCACGCCTCGCCAGTTCTTCGCGATCGAATCCCATCGCATCAATGCGATCGTCATTGCAAAGCTTCACACCTTCGATGTGTTCCATCGTCAAAACGCGCGGCGTACAATAATCACTAAACGGTTTAGGAATACGTACATGTGGATCACCATCGTAGCGACCAGAGAAGTGCAATAAGTTTCGTTCTTCGCGACCGAAATCTAATTCACGACGTAGCGTTCGACTGAATTCAGCGACCGTGGCGGCTGGACGGTAAGCTGAAAATTCTTCTTGCTTATCGACCAATTGTGCAAGGCCACTCAATACGTCCAGATCTCTACGGACGGTTTCTTGAATGTTCGCATGCTGCACTTTGACGACGACTGATTCGCCCGACTTCAACTTGGCAAGGTGCACTTGGCCTATCGAAGCACTAGCCATGGCGATGTCATCGAACTCAGCGAACAGTGATTCGATCGGTTGTCCTAGTTCGGCTTCGACAATCTCTCGAACGATATCTGGTGAATCGGCGGGAACTTTTTGTTGCAAGTGAGCCAGCTCCTCCGCGAGGTCTCGTCCGACGAGGTCAGGGCGCGTGCTCAACAACTGTCCCAGCTTTATGAAGGTCGGCCCAAGCTCAGCGAGAGCCAACCGAATACGAGCTTCGCGAGTGTGGCGAGCCAATGCCTCGCCGTCGCGGTCTTTGAAGAAATCCTTCGCGAACTCCAGTTGGATGTGGCTTAGCCAATCTGCCAAGCCATACTTGCTTAGCACCGACACAATTTCGGTTAGGCGATTTACGTTGCGGTAAATGCTCGGGATCGTGCTGATCTTCATGGAATGACAACATCCGGGTACAGGGGCCGACCGCCGAATTCTTCATTAGATCAGCAGTCCGCTAGACGCTCAAAGCCCAATCGCGGACACTACGGGACTTCTTCCACCATAATTACACGTTCCAAGCTGTGTTGGTACTCAGCGGAAACCGTTCATCATGCCACGACGTCAAGATATTCGAAACATTGTCATCATTGCCCACGTAGATCACGGCAAAACGTCGCTTGTCGACTGTTTGCTGCGACAAAGTGGACAGTTTCGTGAGGGACAGCTCGAAGGCGATTTGATTCTGGATAATAACGATTTGGAACGCGAACGCGGTATCACAATCTTAGCGAAGAATATTTCGTTGCCGTACAAAGGCACCAAAATCAATATCATCGATACACCCGGACACGCGGACTTCGGCGGCGAAGTGGAACGCGTTCTGCAAATGGCTGACGGTGCCGTGGTGTTGATGGATGCAGCAGAAGGCCCGATGCCGCAAACTCGTTTCGTATTGTCGAAGGCACTCGAGTGCAATCTCAAACCCATCATCTTCGTCAACAAGATCGACCGTAGCGATGCGCGATCGCACGAGGTGATCGACGAAGCACTCGACCTGCTTATCGAACTCGGCGCGGACGATGAAACTGCAGATTTCCCGTATCTTTTTGGGAGTGCGAAAGAAGGTTACGTTACCGACGATCCGGACAAGCGTACCGACTCGATGGAAATGCTACTGGACATGATACTGGAGCAAATTCCCGGGCCGGAGGTGGATGAAGAAGCTGAGACGCAAATGTTGGTCACGACGATCGATTGGTCGAAATACGTCGGTCGTATTGCGGTTGGTAAACTCAGTGCAGGAAAGATCAAAAAAGGCGAGACGCTGGCGCTCTGCGGAAAAGACGACTCCGTTGAGAACCGCAAGGTCGCGTCGGTGCACGTCTTCGAAAACCTGGGACGACGTGAAGTGGAAGAAGCCACCACGGGGGACATCATCGCGGTCGTCGGCATGGAAGGCGTCGAAATCGGCGATACCCTGTGTTCGAAAGACAATGCGAATCCTCTGCCGCGTCTGGAAGTCGATGAACCAACACTTGAGATGCTCTTTACCGTCAACAGCTCACCATTTGCTGGTCGGGACGGAAAGTACGTAACGACGCGTCAGATTCGCGAGCGATTGCTGCAAGAAATCGATCGCAACGTGGCATTGCGAGTCCGCATCGAAGGTGCCGAGAGCTTTCTCGTTGCCGGTCGCGGAGTTCTTCACCTTTCGGTATTAATCGAAACCATGAGACGCGAGGGATATGAGATCTCCGTTGGAAAGCCTCGCGTGATTGTGCGTGAAGTGAATGGCAAAAAAGAAGAGCCGTTCGAAAGCCTCGTCGTCGAAGTTCCCGCCGATAAACTCGGGCCTGTGATGGAACTCGTTGGTGAACGACGTGGGGAACTGATTCAAATGGATCCTCAAGGCGAGTACACGACCGTTCGCTTTTCTATTCCCGCGCGCGGGTTGATCGGACTGCGAACTCGGCTACTAAACGCCACGCAAGGCACGGCGATTATCAACCACCGCTTCGATTGCTACAAAGCCCTCGACGGCGACGTACCGAAACGCACCAACGGAGTTTTAGTCTCGCTGGTTAACGGCAAAGCAGTCGGATTCGCGCTGGATACGCTTCAAGATCGGTCAGACCTATTCGTAAAACCTGGCGACGAAGTTTACGAAGGGATGATTGTTGGCGAAAACGTGCGTAACAACGACATGACGGTTAATCCAACGCGTGAGAAGAAACTCACCAACATGCGAGCATCCGGCAGCGACGACAACATTATGCTCAAGCCACCTCGCGACATGTCGCTTGAGGCGGCGCTCGAGTACATCGAAGAAGACGAGTTGGTCGAGATCACGCCGACGCAGATTCGTCTTCGTAAGATTCTCTTGAAAGAATCAGATCGACGCCGCCAAAGTCGTAAGGGCGCCTAGTCATCCACGGATCTTTGGTATCGGATGGCCCGCGTGGTTTCCTCACAAACGAAATCGGGCCACACTGACGATTACGTTAGCCTTGGTGCGAGCCAGCCACCTGATCCCTGCGTGACGCCGTTAATGTTTTCGCCGTTGAATCCGTTGGTGTACTTGAGCTCCGTGAGCAAGTTGCCGTGGTACTGCGCATACGCGTCGGAAGCTACTTGAGTCGCCACCGAAATATTACCGTTGCTTAGGAAATCGTTTTCGGTGAAGTGCCACATGTTCGCCAGGCCGCCATGTTCGTGCAAATAGACGTTTCCGTCTTTGTCGATAGTCGCTGCAGCATAGTTGCTACCCGTTGAAAGCTGCGTCATCACAGGCGAGGCCGAGGAAAGATTTTCGATTCGGTGATAATTGCCATTCGTGTCAACGAATACGGCCCAGTCGCCCGAATCGTAGATCTCGATCCGACCCTTTCGATTCACTTGCGTTCCGGAGTCGAAGATGTTGTTCCACGATTCGCCGCCATCAATTGTGTGCAGTAGCGTCGTGAACGCAGCGTTGTCTCCGTCAAGCGACAACATCAACCCAACCCCCGATCCATCACGCTTGAATTCTACATCACGCACTCCATTCGTATTGTCGGTCGCCAGGTCGAGTGGCACTGGAGTAGAAACCGTGGAAACATGCCACGTCCCGACGGTTCCATCCGGGGCGATGTCGGCGTAGACCGGGCCGATCGTTTCAGCGAACACAGAGATACGACCACCTAGCGACGATCCAACGTAAGGGAAAATGTCAAACCCAGCGGCGCGAGGCGCTTGATCCGCGTCGAGTCCGTTCGTGCCTGAAAACGCAGCGTTGTATCCGGTACTCGTGAACGCCACATCGTCAGGCGTATCTGTCGCCGGGTTGCCGACCCAAATGAGAACATCATTGAGTTCGGCGCGGAGCGCGTCCGGCACACTTGTGTTGCTGTCGTGTAGCGGGCCGATGATGATTTTTGTCTCGTCACCCGTGCCCCATGTCGCAACACCCCAGTTGTCAGAGTAGCCCGAGGCGACACCAGCTTTCTGAATCCGTGGAAGATCTGCAGGATTTGTAAGGTCCCAGATGTAGAGCACGTGATCCGATGCGGCGTACAACATCCATCGACCGTCCTCAGTGATGGCGATCTCGGTGAGCGAACCGACCGAAAGACCTTCGTTGTAAGAACTCCATGCGGCGTTGGGACCAAAGTTCAGCGTTTCGTAATTCGAAAGTGGATCGAACGCAATGAGGCGATCGTGATTCGTCGGGTCGAACACCAAAGACCAGGTGCCAACGAGTCCTTCTCCCGAGCCTGCTGACCGACCAAGTCCGCGGTTGCTAGGTGAGATCTCTGTTGCTGGGTCGACATCCGCCGCATTCGGTGTGGCATTGAACCACACGGGAGATGCGGCTGTGATATCCATCGTGCCAAATATCCATGTAGTCGAGGAAGGGAAGTTGCCCGGATTCAATACACCGACCGCAGCGGCACCCTGGCTGTTGACTGCCACCGAAATCGCCTGAGTGCGACCGCCGTTGTTTCCTTCATTTGGAGCGGCAGCAGTTCCGCCGTTGTAAAAACCGGGGTGAGTTACGTCAGTGACGACGCCAGTCAATCTATCGATAACATGCCAGCCTTGATTGTACGCCGCGAATAGCAGGAGATTGGTGCCTGGGACATACACCACGTCCTCGACACGAGTGATACCCGGCGTCATCGAAGTCATCGCCCCGGTATCGAGGTTGACCATTACGAGACCGCCGAGTTGCGTGCCAATGAAGAGAGATGTAACTCCATTCGGGACAGAATCTGTGTTATTGCTGGCGATGGAGCGGATCATGTCGTTCCCCGGCAAGGAAGCAAGGATGGTGCTTCCCACTCCATCGTAAACGTGCAAGTCGTTGCCCGACGCCACGTAGAAGTCGCCGGCGTTGTTCGTCGCTAACATCCCGCCGACAGGACGAGGTCGCGCGTATCTAGTTGGGCTACCGCCCGTGGGATTCGGATTTGAATTAGGAGTGACATCGTTCCCACGGACCGTCAGACCCGTAATCAGGTCCGTTGTTAGGCCAGTCGTGAGATCGACTTTTTGGAATCGACCACCGTTATCCGTGTTGCCTACCAGTCGGTATACGATGTCACCGCGTCGCATCGAGTCCGCCTCGTGACGCGAGCTGTTCTGGTCGTCCGTGGGAACTGGAATTGCAGTGTCACTTCCAGCGTTTCGGATCCACCCACCACCAACATCCGTCGACCAAGTTGAGTTCCCATTCGCGTCGAACCCACCAGCGTTGGTCGAGCCTTGTCCTTCGATCTCGATCGCCACCGGGGTGAGCTCAGTGACAGACAAATCGCCGCCACAGATATCGAAACCAGTCGTTCGCAAGTCGTAACTAGGTCCCACGCTGTTTGCCAGTTCGTTGAGTTCTAGTTTTTCCATGTCCCACGCCCAAACACTTCGGTCGGGACCGGTCACCGTCGCGATGCTTGCGTTTGCAAAGACGTGTTCTGGGGCAGCGAGCTCGTTGAAGTGAACTGTGTCATGCCCACCGTTGTCGAACTTAACGTCCACCTGCTCGAAATCTTTGACTACAGCATATAAACGATCTGATTGAAGGACAGAGAATTCGGGGAATACGTACAAGTCATCCTCGCCCGAGGTATCGAATAAGTTCGCCGTATCATTTCCGCCGCGCCCGAATGCATCCACACGATCCCAGCCAACAGTGCGCATTGTCATGTTCGCGCCTTGCAGCACTTCAAATGTCGGAAAAGTAACGTACTGATCGCTGCCTTGCGTACCGTAGACTGCGGCGTAGTCGTTGCCGTGGCGACCATAAGAATCGACTCGCTCGAAACCAAGCATCCGCATTGTCTGCGTTGGTGTGGTCAACATGGAATCTTGTGGGATGGCTTGAAGTTCGTCGTCGCCATTGGAGCCAAAGATTTGTGCGTAGTCGTCACCACCTGTGGCTTCGAAAATGACTTCATCAAATGAGAAAGCAGCAACCCGGTAAGCGTTGCTCGTGAGCTCGGCCTTGTTGTCCAACACTTTGCCCACATCGTCGAGGTCCGTACCGACGATTCGAATCGTATCGTTTCCGTTCCCCGAACCAATGAGGAAAGTGTCGATAACCGCCGCATCGAACTCGATCGTTTCGCCAGCGACTGTCAGCGTATGCGTCGTATCACCCAGCACGAGCTCAATCTCGTCGTCCGCCAAAGAACCGACCGCGATTACTTCGTTACCATTGATGTCGATGTCGAAACCACTCGTTGTGAGAAGCTGTTTCGGTTCGAGCCACTCCAATACTGCCCTCTTTGTACGGAGTCTTTCGGTTTTCTTGCGACCGCGTTTGCGTTTTGACAAGGTCACACCTTGGATCGGTTTTGATAGTTCCGAGTACGAATGTCGATTCTAGATTCCGATTGGCTAACACAGTCGATGGAATGACGAGAGATCCATCGAAAGTTTGCGAGTGCGTTTCGGACTAACGAAGGCTAGACGGTTAAAGTGACTTTGACGTCGTTTTCGTCGTCGTTCAAACCGGAGGTACTAGCCAATCGAGCGGGCTTACTCGGATGGAACGTCTTGCTCAGCGCTAATCAGTTCCACTCCTTCGGATTCGTCCCCATGAGATGGAGAGAGATTCAATTCTGGAAGTCGAGCCAGCTGTCCGCCGTTTTCGACCTTCTTGCGCAGCTTTGGGTCCCACAATGCAGCGCTGCGATACGTGTAGTCGCGGGGGAGTAGGTCAGACTTGTTGTCCGATCTCGGAAGTCGCAATTGTCGATTGGCGGCGAACTGAGTGCCGTTGTAAATCGAGCCTCGTTTGAATGGCCCCGCGCCTAGCACCCACGTTCCGGATGCTTCGCTGCGTGCTATTGAAGTGCCTGATTGCCAGACGGGTTGCTTCGTCTTGTTTGCATAAGCAAAGACAGCCAGTTTTACAGCAGCCATGTCCTCCGTTCGTTTGGCCAGAGAGATCTCTGGCAAGGCGGGTAGTGGCGTGGACGACACTAAGGATGCCGCCGAATTCACTGTCGTGTTCGCTGGGATTCCATAGTTGATGTCGTAGCCATCGGAGCCCATGGTTCCAATGCGGGCCTCAACAACGTAGTCCGCGTCTTCCATCCGATCCTGCAGATGGCAGCCGGCCACAATCATTTGCTGACGCAACGAGCTGATCACGTAGTTCGTCGTAACCGCACTGTCGTTTTTGAACTGAGCAAAACGCGTGTCCAGATAGACACTTTCGTTCGCAAGCGGTGTGAAATCGATATTAGCAACGGATCGATCGACCGCATCGGAAAGCAACAATTGTTGCGTCGCACGATGCTCTCGCACTGATCCGCATCCTAGCGTGATCGCTAGCAGCGAGAGTATCGCGCAGCGAAGTAGCGAACAGCAGAATACTGTGCCGTGACTTCTTGAAATACAGCCTCCGAGAGCGGCCATGGTCTGCTGGGTGGGAAAGTAGGAAGGTGAACCAATATTCTTGTACGACCTTGTTCGGCGCAGAGCCAGACCAATCCGTTCGCTTTGTGTTGTAATTCGTACGAACGGGTTTTCTGGTTAGAAATGCGGCGAATCGAGTGCCTCGTTCGTCTGATGCTGGCAATTCATTTGCATTTTGAAAGCACGCTTCGCTAACGTGAAATACAGAGATGATTTGATACCCGTTCGGGTGATTCAACGAATTGTTTCTCCAAAATTGATAGCAACGCATTTACTCCGGCGTTTAACGGGTTGTTTCCGCGACGAGGTTTCTCTTCGCGGAACGTCCGAATTTATTCTCTTCATATTTTTTTTACGGAGTTGTGTTATGTACGTTTCTGTTTTGAGGAGGCGAGGGTTCACTCTCGTCGAGTTACTTGTGGTCATCGCCATCATTGCGATGTTGGTGACCCTGCTGTTGCCCGCTGTTCAGGCAGCACGCGAAGCCGCGCGGCGAAACACTTGTCAGAGTCGAATTCGGCAAGTGGCTCTCGCGGCGCTCAATCGCGAAAGTGCGATGCAGCGATTTCCGCTGGCGTTGTCCGGGCCTCGTGTTGCAACTTCTGTCAGTGCCAGTACACCGTTGGTTGGCAGTGAAGGAGAGCAGGGCGATGGCTATGGTTTTCTTGTTGGGTTGCTTCCGTACATGGAGGAAACAGCAACCTACGACGAAATACACTCGCTTTCGGATAGGTTTACCAACGACGCAGCGGATCAGTCGATGACCATCGGCGATACCCAAGATCACGTTGCGTCACGACCGCTTAAGGAACTGATCTGCCCGAGTTTTCCAGGCGAGGTCTCGTCAACAAAGCGAATCGGCAAGTCCGGGCGAGCGGCTTCTACTAACTATGTTGCTCTTGTGTCGGCCTTGGTTCGGAGGAGCAAGCACGAATGGCACGATGTCGATGGAGCGAATGGTGGCATGATTGTCACGAAGGGCGCGGGACCGAAAGGGCTTCCGTTTAGTGCGTGCAGAGATGGAACTTCAAAAACGGCTCTGATCGCGGAATCGCGAGCGGAGAAGTTCAACTCATGGTTCTTCGGTACGACCTCTGCGACGGTTGCGATCTCACCTGAATTGGCACGGCTAGCGAACTTCAGGACGAACTATTCGAGCGATTCTTATCCGGCGTTTAGAGATAGCATCGCAGCTTTGAATGTCGGTCGACCTGCAGACGCACCAAACGATGATCCTCGCGCAGAATTTTGGGGTGCTCCTATTTCGTCTCGAGATTTTGGGCCTAGTAGCGCGCATGCTGGCGGCGTCGTGTTGCATGCGTTTGTCGATGGTCACGTCGAGGCACTTCAAGAGTCGATAGACGCGACCGTCTACGCGCGGATGGTCACGCGTGCTGGGGGAGAAATTGTCACTCGTTAGTTAGATATGAGGCGAGTGTAGCAGTAGAACGGTTGCCTGTCCTGGACGGGCAGCCGTTCGCTTTATGCTAGGTGAGTCCGACTTCGGCGAGCGACGGAATAGGTACTTCGATCGTTACCGTGGATCCGCTGGGCGAAGACTGAATATCCACCGAGCCACCGTAAATCTCAGCACGCTGGTACATGCATTGAATGCCAAAGGATTTTTTGCAAGCTTCAATGTCGAATCCTGAGCCAAAGTCTTGAACAACAATTCTCAACTGCCGGCCTTTCGTTGTGATACGTACTTTTGCGGTGGCACTGTTGCTATGCGATTCGACGTTGTTCAACGCTTCCTGGATAATACGAAAGACATTACCTCGCCAGAACGTTAGCGAAACATCGTTATCAACGTTGCATTCAACATCGATTTTGATATTTCCTCGATTCTCCAGTTCGGCCGCATAGAACTCAACGGCGCTGGCTAAGCCTTGTTCATCTAAAATCATTGGTCGAAGATCACTAATGAGTCTTCGCCCGTGACTGATGGCGGAGTGGAGAGTTTCACGTATCTGCTTGACTCGCTTCGACTGTTCGGCGGTTTCCAAATCAACGATTCCTTGAATCAGCATTTCAGCTCCGATGACGTCCTGTAACAAGCCATCATGGATAGCACATGACAAAAACGATCGTTCTTGATCGCTGATGTTATGCAGTTGCTGCATTACGTTTTCGCGATCTGTCAAACGCTGTCGGTAATCGAACTGACTCGTGATGTCGACACAGACGCCAACATACCCCAGAAAAGTTTGGCTCCCGTCCGTTGAAGATGTGCAAAATCGAGGAGCCGACCGTTCGAGTATCCAGCGATAGTCGCCAGCGCTCGACAGTAGGCGATACTCGAATTCAATGGAGTCAGATAACTCAAAGGCCGCATCGAAAGCAGCCATCAATGACTCGCGATCTTCTTCGTGAATCTGATCGTAGCGACTGGCCACGCCAGCTATGGCTTGTGATTGACCGGTGAATTCGAGCCATTGCTTATTGAACCAGTAATTCTTGCACTCAGTATCCGTGGTCCACAATAAGACGGGCGTTGCGTCGCCGATTTCTTGGAAAGGTGCGATCGAGTCGGTGAAACCATCGTCAGCCATCTGTCCGTCGTCCAGCGCAGGTCGGTCAGCAAATAGTGGGACTAAGAGGAATCAGAGGGGAGATTCTAAAGCAGAGCACCAAAGCTGTTGTTAGGAAATGGGGAAGAGGCGCCGGCCGGATTCGAACCGGCGATGGCGAATTTGCAATCCGCTGCCTTAGCCAACTTGGCGACGGCGCCATGGGGAGAAACCGTATGAGATAGACACGGTTTGGTCAAGAGGAATGGCCGGTGCGGTCTATTTAATTGATCAACTTTATCTGATAGGTACCCGCTTCCCAATCCGCCGCACCCACAAGATAGAGTCCAGATTGGAGTGGATGCCCTCCAAATTTCGATTGTCCTAGACAGAATGCTTCTACCGCTTAAGACGCTGGCGGATTCGCCTTCGAAGCCATCACATCGGATGACGCCAAGAAAGGTTCTCTATGCAGATTTCGGCATGGATCGACAAACTCACAGGACAGCAACGCATGGTTGAGGATCTTACTCAAAAAGTCTCCGCTCGATGCGAAGCCGCAGTTTGGGCTCGCATTAAAGATGCCGCTCCAGTAATGGATCCGGCGCAAGCAAGAGGCTATATCCGCGCTCGAGCGGCGTTAGTTTTAAATCGCGAGTTGGCTATCGCAGCGCAAGGCATCGCCGAGATTACCGAGCTGATTACCGAAAATGTTCGGCGGAAAGCTTCTGAGGCGATTGTGCGACAGATGACATCAGCCATTGCGACGCAACACCCAGCCGAACTTCGGCGTGCTGCGTAGCCGTAGGAACACTGTGATGTAGCGGGCGTGGCGATACCGCATTTTCGCCGGTGTATCTGCAACAGCTGGCTAGGTGAAATATTTTTTTCGCATCTCTTGTAAAAAGAGAGCTGACTCTCGCAGTTCGTCCATGCCGTTCATTCCGTCTTCGATGCTGACCCACCCGGCGTAGCCGGCGTCGGACAAAATTGAAAAAATCGTGTCGTAGTCGTTTAACCCTTGGCCAATCACGCCGTGACGTAGATTGGGCGAGTATCCAAGTGTTCCGTCGGCTTGGCGGATATCTTCCAGCGTGGCGCCTTCTGCCAAATAGCGATCACTTGCATGCATCGTCACTACGCGGTCCACAACCTCTCGTAGCAACTCGATGGGGTCATCGCCAGCCACGATGGCATTCGAAGGATCGTATTGAACGCCAAAATACTCACGTTCCGGTATCGCCTCGAGCACCGCTAGAAAAACGTCTTTCTTTTGGGCGAACTCTGGATACGCCCAGTGGCCGTCCTTGTAGTGGTTTTCAAGTGACAGCACGATGTCGAGTTCTTTCGCAACGGGTAGCACTGCTTCGATACATTGCTTCGCAAACGCAACGCCACGCTCCACGGAAACGTCTGGATAGCGTTGCCCCGTCAACACACGACACCAACGACCGCCTAGTTGTTTGGTTACCTGCACCATCGTGATTTGGTGTTCGATTGCCTTTTGCCGATCGGCTGCGTTCGGGGCGGTGAAATCCGGTGAGCAACACAACATTGGCATTTCGAAACCCACGTCCTGAATAGCACTAGCGACTGTCGAGATGTAGTCGGGCTCGAGGCTTGTGAAAAATCCCTCATACATTTCTAGGCCGTCGACCGGAAGGTCCTTCGCCATCGTGATCCAATCGAAGACCGTCATGCTGCGATCATGGGAGATGGCATCGAGATAGCATTTCGGGAAAGCTGCGATTTTCATGGCGAACCTAGAACACAAAGTGAGCGCAAAAGTCAAATCAATCCAATGATTCTATCGAGGGAAACGCGACAGCAATACGGGTGGTGAAAAGCGATTCCAGTTGCCACTAGCAAACGGCAAGGTGTCTTCCCAAGAACAGTCGAGATTTTTGCGGCCGATTCGAAAACTGGCGGCGGCGCGCGTAGTATTGCGTCAAACAGTTTTGATTTGATTTTGATTCGCGATGGAGGGGCACATGTCGCAGCAGATCTCAGTCGATCGATTTCTTTCGGCAGTAAAACCGGAACTGGAACGATTGCAGAACTTCTATCGGCACTCGCAATTTGTTGGGCTTTGGAAGTCTCGTCATGAGACTCAGTTTTCCGGCGAGGAAATCTCGCGCCACACCTATCGAGCGCATGGAGCACACATGCGACTGGACACCGAAATAATCAAGCGGTGCGAGAATTCTCATAGAACTTGGTTGGAATGGTCTCGTGTTGCGACACCGCATATGGCTTTTGAGGCGGCGCGGGGACCCAATGATTCCGGATTTGAGTTGCGTGGTTTTTCAAGAGACCCGATGGAAACGGACAACAGTATCCGCTGGAATCATCCGTTCGTATCTTCCACTTACCAGTATCGCGATGAGACGCTGTGGGATTTCTTGAACGATCCGCTCGTGGAAATCACGCAATGTGTTGCGGATAAACGGAACGGCGAAAAGGTCATTGTCGTGTACTGCCAAAAAACTGGTGTGGTTCCCCAATCGTTCACTTTTTCTATCGACAAGAGCTTTGCACTCATTGATTTTTGGATTGGAGAAGAGGACAGAAAAGATCGTATTAAAGTGGACTACGAGATGGTCGATGGATTCCCGATCGTTCGTTACTTAGAAGACTATCGCGAGTATGCCAATGGTCACATACCCTTTCGGAGGACTGTCGAAGTCAGCGACTTTATCCCGGCACCGGCGCCGCTCGACTATTTTGATCCATCTTCGCTTGGCATTCACGATGCATTGCCCGCAAAAGACTTTAGCACGTGATAGACCGAATAGCTCTCCGTGCGAGAGACCGCTATGATGCTCCGTTTCATTGTCCGATGCGAGAGGTGAAAGTTTTGAAAGGAAGAATGGTCCATTGCGCATGGTTGCTACTGCTGACGCTTCTCACCACGGGTGTTTTGGCAGAGGAAAAGCAAACCAAGCTACGAAGGTTCGCAGATGGTCCGCTTCGAATTGAGGAATTTAAAGGCAAGCCGGACAGACTGTCTGGTGACGCCTACACCGCAAATCGCGTAGATTTCAAATACGACTACGTTCTTACTGGAAAGGGCGGACGCGTGGAGGCGCGTCTGAAAACGTTCGAAGCGTATTCTCTTTTCCTTCGTGAATCGTCCTGGTGGAAATCGTCAGCGAGAGAGTTTTTGCTGGACCACGAGCAAGGCCACTTTGATATCGCAGAAGCGGCTGCACGACGAGCCCAACTGGGGTTTGACAAAGTATTCGCTGAAAAAAAAGTGATTCGTGCATACGGAGCAACGAAAGAGGAAGCGATAAAAAAACTCAGCGACAAGATCAGTAGAGTGATGAAGGTGGCAAATGAGCAAGCCACGGAAGACAATCGTGAATACGATGCGATTACTTCCCACGGAATGCGACCACGTATTCAAGCTGAACAACGACACGTGCACAAAGCCACCTTGGATCGTTTGGCCAAAGAGCTGGAAGCCGTACGCAATCGACGCAAGAAACCGAAGCTTACGAAATAGCAGCCTCGGTCTCCATTGCGTTTGTCGTGATTTGACGCAAAGATTTGCGTTAGTACTCGTCTGAGTTCAAACCCGGTGTCGGAATCGGATAGCGTCCGTCTTCATCTGCCATTAGAGGCGAATCGCTATCTAACGTTAGTTTGTCGATACCAGGTGCGAAAACATGTTCCGAATTCAGCATGTCGTCGTAGGTAACTATTTGACCCGAGTGAGCGGCCATGCGGCCCATCGACGTTACAAGGCTAGCTTTGATTCCGCGATGTGCTTCGTTGTACGGCGTGTCTGTTTTGATGGCGTCGATCAGATGATCCCATTCTAATTGGTAGGGGTTCCTTTCGGGCTCGGGATACTTCCACGTGATGTGCTTTTTCTTCATGACGTGACCTTCGTAGATGCGAGGATTCGCTGGCGAATGGCCTGCGGTCGAAACGATCGCCGATCCGCGTGTTCCATGAACGTAAGTCGCAAATTCACTGTGTGCACCGGGCATCGTACGTCCTTCCATGTAGAACTTTGCGCCATCTTTAAAGGTGTACTCGACCGAATAGGTATCGAAGTTTTGATCGACGTAGTCTTCTCGATAGTGACGACCACCGCTGGCTTTCGCTTCGACGGGCCAGTCGTTTTTCATCCAGCAAGCTTCGTCGATGTTGTGAATCAGGAAGTCGCTGAAAGCACCACCGCTCAGCCAGAGGAAACTGTGAAAGCGATCGATTTGCCACATCAACTCATTGCGGCCCTCCGGTTTTCGCTCCGAGTGCGCCGACGCCGTGTGCCCAGCCAAGCGATACGCTCGCATTAAAAACAAATCGCCAATCTGTCCTTCTTGAATGCGGTCGAATAACTCACGCCGTGCATCGCAGTGGCGACACATCAGACCGACTCCAACTTTGAGATTCTTTTCGTCCGCTTTCTTCGCGAGCTCAAACATTCGTCGACATGCATCGCCGTCCGTCGCGACCGGCTTCTCCATGAATACGTTGAGTCCTTTTTCGATTGCGTAGCTAAACATGACCCATCGAAAAGCAACGGGCGTCGTGAGAATCACAACATCTCCCGGACGCAGGTAGTCCATCGCCTGCTTGTACGCCTCAAACCCAATCCAGCGGCGCTCTTCTGGCACATCCATCCTTTCTTTGTGCTCTTGTTCCAGATTGCGAAAGCTGATCGACAACTTGTGTGGCATGACGTCTGCCATTCCAACCAGTTTGACATTCGCATCGGGAACGGACATTGCATTTGCGGCGGCACCCGTACCTCGACCCCCGCAACCAATCAAGCAAACCTGAATACTGTCGTCGTCTTGCGCACCATGTACACGTGCAGTCGCAGCAGCGGTGATTGTCGCGGCAGCTCCAGCGATGCTAGACGTCTTCAAAAAATCGCGGCGAGATTCTGGGTTAGGATTCGTCATAAGGTGAGCTCCGGTTAACGGTGACGATGTGGCTGATTGGCTAGGAGGGTTCGAATTGTTTATTCTAGCGAAATCAGAACAAGGAATCACCTAGCCGCGAAACGATTCGATTGCGAAACTCCTATGCCACGCTCACTGCTTGTTTCCATTTTCTTACTTTTAAACACGCTGTGTTGCTCGGCCCAGCAAACGAACTTCGTGTTTTTTCTGGTTGACGATCTCGGCTGGGCTGACATTGGTTGTTTTGGCAGCGAGTTTTACGAAACGCCGAATATTGATGGGCTGGCCGCGTCGGGAATGAAATTTACCAACGCGTATGCAGCTTGTCCCGTGTGTTCTCCCACGCGAGCCAGCATTATGACGGGGCGTCATCCGGTACGTGTTGATATCACGGATTGGATTCCAGGAATGTCAGCGGACCGAGCAACGGACGCAAAATTCGAACATGTGACCGACCGGGACAACTTGGCATTGGAAGAGTTGACGATTGCGGAAGCACTTAAGCAGAACGGCTACCAGACATTCTTCACCGGCAAGTGGCACTTGGGGAAGAAGGGACATTGGCCAACCGATCAAGGATTCGATATCAATATCGGCGGCCACGAAAGAGGATCGCCGCCGGGCGGCTACTACTCGCCCTGGACGAATCCAACGTTGCGCGCCAATGAAGATGGGGAGTACCTGACTGAAAGATTGACTTCTGAGTCGATTCAGTTCTTGGCGAGTCGCGAAACGTCGAAGCCTTTCTTGCTATATCTGTCTTACTACAACGTTCATACTCCGATTCAGCCCTACAAGAAACGCGTCGATCATTTCCGCAAGAAACAAGAACAACTCAGTGGCGAAAGCACGCCTATCACTGAACACGATGGAGTCTCTCGCTCTCGGCAGGACAACGCTGAGTTGGCATCGATGGTACAAGCCGTCGACGACAGCGTGGGCGCGATACTGTCGGAGCTTGATCGACTTGCGCTTACCGACAATACCGTGGTCGTTTTCTTTTCGGATAATGGAGGACTTTGTACTCTTGGAAAGCGTCCTGGCCCAACGTGTAACTTGCCTCTACGAGCTGGCAAGGGTTGGCTTTACGAAGGCGGCATTCGCGAACCTACCATCGTTCGTGCACCAGGGGTCACCAAAGCAGGGTCGCAGT
Source organism: uncultured Pirellulaceae bacterium (assembly GCA_964397295.1). Lineage (GTDB taxonomy): Bacteria > Planctomycetota > Planctomycetia > Pirellulales > Pirellulaceae > CAYNJG01. Next base: position 742 of record CAYNJG010000128.1, on the reverse strand, counting down.
CCGATCAACTAATCGTCAGCATGGATTTCTTTCCAACGATGCTAGAACTAGCCGACCTGCAACTCATGCCAGAAAAACATCGCGACGGTCAAAGTCTCGTTCCATTGCTTCGCGGCGAGAAAAGCGGTGGAGACCGAGCTCTCTTTTGGCACTATCCGCACTATCACGGATCTGCGTGGAAGCCCGGTGCGGCAATACGTGTTGGCGATTGGAAACTTATTGAGTTCTATCATTACGGTACCGTTGAACTGTACAACTTGGCCGAGGACTTGGGCGAGCAAAATGATTTGAGCGAAACGAATCCGACAAAACGCGACGAATTGCTCGGCCAGTTACACGATTGGCAAGAGTCGATGCAAGCCAAGATGCCGGTGCCCAAGTAACTTCGCTTGTGCGTAGTTCGCCTTTGGAACAGTTGTCTATCGAAAGTCTTGATAGCCTTCGTTCGTTATTTGCGTTTTGCACCTGAGATAAGCCAGATCAAAAACAAAATCGGTGCCAGCGCAAGGGCAACTTTTCCAATCACCAACAAGAGCGATGGTCGCACGACTGCAATGACTGCCAATCCGCCGGCGGTACCAACGGCCCAGGGATTTAATCTCTGAAGCTGTGGCAAGGCAAGCCACCACATGAAGATCACTATCCCGGTCTTTAGACAGACGCCTTGAATGAATTGAAGGTTGCTCGAGTCGCCCTGCAAGCCCACGATGAAACCCAGCGACGTCAAGCCGATGGAGAATGT
>CAYNJG010000127.1:0-19992 GCA_964397295.1 uncultured Pirellulaceae bacterium | reverse complement strand
GAAGCCGGACGGCACAGAGGTTCAGCCAACAATGATGGTAGGCTTGCGTCGAGCTATGAATCTTCACTCAGCTGTACGATGCGTGAAACTGTATCCAGGTGCGCCGTGTCCGCTGAAGAATACAGGCCCTGGCATTGATCTTGTGGTCATTCGCGAAAACTTGGAAGGTCTGTTTGCTTCCTTCGGTGGTGGCAGCGTAGTGGGCGACGATGTGGCGACGGATACGCTTGTCGTGACGCGAAAAGGAACCACTCAGGTTGTGGATTACGCTTTTCATCTGGCCGCGCGAAGGAGTGGGCGCCCGACGGATGGCACGAAGAAAGTGACTTGTGTCGACAAAGCGAACGTATTTCGCAGCCTTGCGTTGTTTCGGAAAGTATTTTTCGACGTCGCCGAGTCTCACCCCAACATCGAAGCTGACGCCGTGTACGTGGACGCAATGAGCTACTACATGGTGCAGAACCCATGGGACTTCGATGTACTAGTAATGGAAAACCAGTTCGGCGATATCTTATCCGATCTTGGCGCCGGAATCGTGGGTGGACTGGGCCTTGGGCCATCCGCTGAGATCGGCGAGAGTCATGCCTTGTTCCAGCCTTCACACGGAACGGCACCGACCATCGCGGGGCAGAATACGTGTAATCCATTGGCAACGATCCTTTCGGCCGGCATGATGCTGGATTGGCTGGGAGATCGACACAAGGACGATGTTGCGATCGAGGCTGCCAAACGACTCGAGGAAGCGGTCGCGAAAGTGTTGAGGGACGGACAAGTTCGTACGCCGGATATTGGCGGTACTTCGACAACAACAGAGGTCGCGCAAGCTGTTGCGACTGCTTTAGGGGAATCGTCATGAACCGAGCTATTTGTTGCTTTGTCGTCAGCGTAGGTTTTTTGCCGACGCAGGGTTACGCACAAGATTCCTGGGAGACAGTTGCTACGGTTGGAAAACCAACAGCCCGGCATGAAGCTGCGTTCGTCGGAGTTGCAGGCAAGCTGTATCTTATTGGTGGCCGCCGAATCAATCCGGTTGACGAATACGATCCCGCGACAAATCGCTGGACGTCGAAATCGAAAACGCCTGTCGAACTTCATCATTTCCAGCCGGTCGTCGTCGATGATCGTGTCTATCTTATGGGAGCTATGACAGGGCGCTACCCAGGTGAAACGCCGTTAGAAAGAATAATTACGTACCACCCGAAAACGGATGCTTTCGAGTTTGGACATGAGATCCCCAAAAATCGCCGTCGCGGTGGCGCTGGAACGGTGGTCTACAACGACAAGATCTATCTGGTCGGTGGCATTACGAATGGGCATATCGACGGGTTTCAGCCTTGGCTAGACGAATACGATCCGAAAACCGGTGAATGGCGAGTTTTACCCGACGCGCCGCATGCACGCGATCATTTCCAAGCGGCCGTCATCGGCGATCGACTGTACGCTGTGGCAGGACGCACTACGTCGAAGGCAACTAATCAAGTATTTGATTTGACAGTCGATCGTATGGATGTGTTCGATTTTAAAACAGAAACTTGGCTGCCTGAGAACGCCAGCGCGAAGATCCCAACGCCAAGGGCTGGTAACATGGTAATCGCGATCGATGGAAAGCTTGTGGTTGGTGGCGGAGAAAGCGTAAACCAACGTGCGGCACACCAAGAAATCGAAGTGTATAATCCAGCGACGGGGCAATGGTCCAACTGGCCGAAATTGGTCCAAGGCCGACATGGAAGTGGATTCGTGCAACACGCGAACTACATCTATACCGCGTCTGGTTGTGGTAATCGAGGTGGAAATCCGGAGCTAGAAACGCTCGAACGACTTCCTCTTCCAACCAAAGCGAAATCTGTTCAAGACTAACGTCCAACATCGAGTCAACCAAGTCAGACAATCCAACGAGAGCCAACATGAACAACCCCAGCAGTTTCCGGACGTGGATGACTTTGACAATGACTATGGTGCTGAACGCGAGTTGTTGGTCGATGACGCCGATCCTTGATGCAGACGTCGTGTTTGCAGAAACCGACGGAATTGTAGCGGTCGAAGCTGAACATTTTTCTAAGCAAACGCAAACGGACGTTCGCGCATTTCACCTCACGACGTCTACGGACGCTCCGTCGATAAAGCCGGATGGCGACCCGAATCACGTTGCTGGAGCGAGCGGTGGTGCCTACTTGGAAATTCTGCCTGACACCCGTCGGACCCACGCCGACAAGCTGATTCGCGGAGAGAATTTTTCTCCTAACCCCGGCAAGATGGCGATTTTGCACTACAAGGTGAATTTCGAAACCAAAGGGCGATACTATGTATGGGTTCGAGCTTATTCGACAGGCGGGGAAGACAATGGCTTGCATGTTGGTATTGATGGGACTTGGCCGGCTACCGGTCAACGCTTGCAATGGTGCAAAGGAAAGAATCAATGGCGATGGGATAGTAAGCAACGAACGGAAGCAGAGCATTGCGGAGAGGCTCACAAGATCTTTGTCGACGTCATGGAACCAGGCGAGCACACGATTCACTTTTCAATGCGTGAGGATGGGTTCGAATTCGACAAATGGCTGATGACGACAAATCGAGACTTCAAACGGCCAGACGACGTTGGTCCGCCTACGCGCGTCCACCAAGGTAAGCTTCCTGAGCCTTTTCCGTATGTGAAACCGAAGATGGCTTTCCCTGAACATTGGGGTAATCCACCCGCCATCCAAACTCGCGACTATCGTCCATTGCCAGGCGGCTACGGCAGGGGTAGCTCAACGCTTGCCGCATGGATTCAATCTAATCTTGATAAAGACGCGTCCGCAAAGCCCGAGCTCGCGACGAGTGCACTGCTGATGACTGCGAAGGCATTCTCAGAAAGCGACAACGAAAACTACTACTTGGACAAAGGTAAGTGGCTGGCTGTGAATCCGGAGCAGCACAAATTCGGGAAAGCTCGTAGCACTTTTCCGTTTCCCACTGGTCAGTACAACGTAACGCTTCAGGCCGTTGCGGAAAGCGACGGGCAGTCAACGTACGCCGTAATGGTTGACGACGAAAAGCTAGGCAGTTTTAAGTGCCCACTTAGCAAAGAAATGTTTGAAGAGGGACCCGCGTTTCACAAGACTTGGCGAAAAGTAAAGATTACCGAAGGTGCCGTCATTTCGGTTCAATCGAATATCGGCTCTGTCGATGGCGCAGAGTTCAGTCGGGCACGATGGGCAGCGATCGCCTTCGAGCCAGCTAACAAAGCAACAGAAAAGACAGCACAACCATTTCTAGTCACCCAAGCACAGTCGGCAGTGAGTAGCGATTTGGGGAATGCTACTCCAGCGGATAGTCCTTCGAAGTCGGTGAGTGACCGGCCCTTGAAAGAGCCAAGAGAGTCCCACGGCAACGGTGACGTCACCGTTTCAGGAGAAGCAAAAACGTGGCACAACGTGACCTTAACGTTGGACGGCCCTTTTGCGCACGAACAAGACAACGAGCCCAATCCATTCACTGATTATCGGATGGAGGTGACATTTAAGCACTCCAGCGGAAAGAGCTACGTCGTTCCCGGCTACTTCGCGGCGGATGGCGAGGCGAAAAACAGTTCGGCCGAAGCAGGAACGAAATGGCGGGCTCATTTTGCACCTGACCTCGCCGGCGATTGGACTTACCAAATTGCGTTTCACCAAGGCAAGCTGGCGGCACTCGATCGAACAGTGAACGGAAACGCTGTAGCGCCATTCGATGGTAAGTCTGGATCTATGAATGTTGCTCCGACTGATAAAACAGGTCGCGACCTGCGTGGCCATGGTCGGCTTCGATACGTAGGCAAGCACTACCTGCAGTTTGCGGGCACGGGAAAATACTTTTTGAAAGTTGGTGCAGACGCACCGGAAACGCTGCTGGCATACAAAGACTTCGACAATACGATTGCTGGGAACGCCAAAAAGGCTCCGCTCAAATCTTGGTCACCGCATTTGAAAGACTGGAAGCCTGGTGACCCCAGTTGGAAAGACGGTAAAGGCAAGTCGCTAATTGGAGCTATTAATTACCTTTCCGGAAAGGGCTGCAACGCGTTTTCCTTTCTCACCTACAACGCTGGTGGAGACGGCGACAATGTGTGGCCGTTCATCCATCGCGACGACAAGCTCCACTACGACTGCAGCAAGCTAGATCAGTGGGCGATTGTATTTGAGCACGGTACTCAAAAAGGCATGTACTTGCATTTCAAAATGCAGGAAACCGAAAACGACGATCACAACAAGAAGAACACCAAAAGCGTTCCCGAATGTCTGGATGGCGGTAACCTTGGTGTTCAGAGAAAGCTCTATTGTCGTGAGCTGATCGCAAGGTTCGGTCACAACCTCGCGTTGAATTGGAACCTTGGCGAGGAGAACACGCAGACCACGAAGCAGCAGAAAGCGATGATCGACTACATCGCAACACTGGATCCGTATGGCCATAACATTGTGGTGCACACGTATCCTAATCAGCAGAACAAGGTGTATCGTTCGCTCATAGGCTCCAAGTCAAAACTGACGGGCACGTCGCTGCAGAACAGTAGTCTCCAGACGACGCACGAGCAGACAGCGAAGTGGGTGAATGAATCGAAGGCCGCGGGAAAGCCATGGGTCGTCGCGTTTGACGAATCGGGATCGGCGGCCCACGCCCAGTGTCCTGATCTTGGATACAAGGGATTCGATGGTCGTGACCGATCTGGAAAAATGATTTACACACAGCACGAAGTCAGGAAATACACGCTTTGGGGACACCTGATGGCGGGCGGGGCTGGATGTGAGTATTACTTCGGATACCAGTTCGCCGAAAACGATATTCTGTGCGAAGACTGGCGAAGTCGCGATCAGAGCTGGGACTATTGCCGGATCGCGATTGAATTCTTCCACAACCATGACATTCCGTTCTGGGAAATGCAATGCCAAGACGAACTCGTTGGCAATGCCAAGAAAGATGTTTCAAAGTTCTGTTTCGCCAAAAGCAACGACACCTACCTGGTGTATCTCCCAGATGGTGGCACAACAGCGTTGGATCTTACCGGTGCAGAAGGTGAATTCCTTGTGCATTGGTTTAATCCTCGCGAGGGCGGAGAATTGTCGACGACGGATGTGGACGGAGTTTCAGGTGGGAAGAAAGTAACGCTTGGTATGCCGCCTTCCGACCAAAAAGAAGACTGGTTGATCGTTATCCGTCGTCCTTGAGGGTTGCAGGCCAAGCCTGAGTGAATTCATAATCCAGTACGAAATCAGTCAGTTACACTTTCCCATGAGAGAACACCGTCGGTAAGTGTTAGTAGACGGTCGGCCAATGCATTGGCCTCGCTTTTGTTGTGCGTGACGTGCAGCGTAGTCACTCCGGTTTGCTTCTTGACGTTAATTAGCAGTTGTCGGATCTCATCTTGAGTCGACTCATCGAGCGCACTTAGTGGTTCGTCCAGAAGCAATACCGGCGGCTCGAACGATAATGCTCGGCCAAGCGCCACTCGTTGCGACTCACCGCCACTCAGTTTCGCTACGTGACGTTTCAGCAGCGATTCGATACCAAGCACCTCCGCCAAATGGTCAACTCGTTTCGTTACTTGACCTGTCGGCGTCTTGCGAAGGTTCAGCGCGAAAGCGATGTTGTCGAATACGCTCATGGTTGGAAACAGAGCCAGGTCTTGCGGCACATAGCCAATGCCGCGATCCGCCGGCGAACAATCGGTGACGTCTTGGTCATCAATGATTATCCTGCCGCTTTGTACCCGGCGTAATCCGCATACGGCCTCAAGAATCGTTGATTTGCCGCAGCCCGTCTTACCCATCAAGACGATGTACTCACCCGATCCAATGTGCAGGGTGACGTCTCGAAGTTCGAATTCACCGGACTTGATGTATACATTCTCGAGATCAATCATGCCGTAAGCCTCATGCCCAGGATACGAAGCACAATCAGAACGACGGCAGCCATCATTACCATGAGCAGCGAGATTGCCACTGCTGCGTCGAGGTTCCCGATACTCAGCTCCAGAAAGACGGTCGTCGACAACACTTCCGTTCTCATGCGTGTCGCCCCGGCGAATACTAGAATGGGGCCAAACTCACCGAGTGCTCGTGCCCATGCGATGGTGGCAGCTGCGATCATGCCTCGCCAAGCTTGTGGTAAAGCGATGCGCATAAATGCTTGGCCTCGAGTACATCCCAATGTCCGCGCGACGTCTTCTGATCTTGGATTGATTTGGTCAAACGTCACCCGCATTGTCCGCACAACGAACGCACATGCCACACTGAATTGGGCAAGTACAACGGCACGCCATTCGTACGTGACCGGGAACCCCAATTCATCACGCAGAAACCCCTCAAGCGTCCAGCCGTTGAAGGAAATATGAAACAGAATCAGTAGACTTAGGCCAAGAACCAGTGGCGGCAGCACGATGGGTATATCAACGATTGTTTCTATAATCCACCGGCCTGGAAACTTGAATCGAGACAGCAAATAGCCAAGCGGAGTTCCAATCCAGAGCGACAAAATGGTGGCCAACGTGCAGGAAAAAAGTGTGAGACGAAATGCGGCTCGTATCTCCGGTTTTTGAAGAGCTGCTGAGAACTCATCTACCGAAGTGAACATGATGTCGGCTGCAATTAGTAATGCGATGAGTAGAACAAAGCATGCAGACAGGCCGCTCATTATCAGGAAGAACGGTAGGTCGGACCGAGACTTTCGTACGTGACGGGCCGGTGACACGTTCGTTGGCGACGAAGTAGGCTTACTCATTCGAACTGTCTTCGGTGACGCTTTGGTCCTTGGTTTCGGCTTTCCAAGTAAACCCTTCGGCAGCAAATGCGTCTTGGGATTCTGCAGAACAAATGTTCAAGAAAAGTCGATGCGCGAGCTGTGGGTACTTTGATTCTTTGCCTACGGCCCAAGGCTGCGTGGCGATCGAACAATCAATGTCGACAATCCGAATGGCATCGAGTTTCTCACCAGAACCTGCTGCGTTACTCAGGTACGCAACGGCGGCATCGAGCGAACCGGTAAGCATCTGGTTAACGAGGAGATCTCCGGTTGGCGTTTGAACAGTCACGTTTGACATGACTTCTTGTTGCACCCCACCTTCGCGAAAGGTGTTTTGCGTGATCCAGCCCATAGCACATTGCTTTTCGTGTCCAATTCCTACGCGAAGACCCTTCCGAGTGAGGTCTCGCAGCGATTTGATCGCGTGTGGGTTTCCTTTCTGCACGAGGATCACCAATTCGTTTTGCGACACTGCTACAGATTCTGGAAACAGATCCGTAACTTGGTCCATGAACTCGGTGTCGCAAGCAAAGAAGGCGTCAGGTGTCAGGCCTGCTTGCATTTGTCCCACTAGGATGCCGCAGCCGTTGTAAACGCGAGACACGCGAATCCCTTCTCGCTTTTCGAATTCGGTAATGGTGTCTTCGATTGCGGGCTGTAGCATCGAGCCGGCGAAGATTGATAATTCGGGTCTGCTTTCCCAGGTATCTCCGCCGTTGGTTCGGAAACCGTGATTCTCATAAACCTTGAGTCCGCGATCTCGAGCTGCCACGTACCGGGCAAAGTGAAGAGCAGCCTGTGGTTGCTTGCAGGTCGAGATCACTCCAATCGCACACTCTGCTGCGACGTCGTTTAGCTCCGGTATCTCAACGAATTCAAGGTCAGGATACGTGTGCAGCACCGCATCGTAAACGATACCGGCATCTGCCGAACCCACAAGGATATCATTCGCGACGTCGGTTACCGTCGTGCGATACGCCGTTGTAGCCTTGTGAATGTCGTCCCATAGATCTTGCTGGGACAAAACTCGTTTCGCTTGTCGGCCGATTGCGGCGGCCTCGTTGGCTTGAACGAGGCGAACGTTTTCGTTTAACAAGTCCGCGTAAGAAGCGATGTGTTTGGGATTGCCTTTCTTGACTGCAATAACGCCTTGCATCCGAGCTACCGGGATGACTTCGTTGATAAGCTGCAACTCGCGACCCGATTCAAGGTAGCTGTCATCTGCGGGAAGGTAGAGATCGCCATGTTTACTGACTTCGATCGACGAAAGCAGTGTTTGCGAGGGTCCATATTGAATCTCTACATTGCGATCGTACTCCGCCACGTACTGGTCGCGAATTTTTTCGATCACCGCGCGGTTGCTGGCCGCGCAGTAAAGCATGATTGGTTCACCTGATGTGGATGTGGACTTTTCCACCGACATCGAAAAGTACAGTATTGCTCCCAGCAAGACGGAACCAAGCATGACGAGGTACGTGCGATTCATCGTTCAATTCCTTTGCTTCTTCTTACGTCCGGCAGGAATCGAGATGAGGACGGGCAGTGGCGTCTCGTCGGACGACGCGTTGTCGTTCGGGCGTTCTCCGTCAACGCCGAAGAGGTCGTCGTCCCAGCTGGCGGACATCAAAAGATCAAAACCGGGATTCAATCCCTTCACTTTGCACGAACAAGCGCCGCATAGGAATTCGGTCAACTCTTTCACCACCTTGCCGTCCAAGTTTTCGCCCGACAAAGCTTCAAGAGCTCTGCCGCGTCCAAATACCGGCGCCACAATCGGCCAGTCTGCTTTTGCTGCTTTGGGGTGAAATCCGGTGAGCAGCTGCGTTAGATAGATTTCTGATTTGTCCGCGGGGTCGATTTCAAGAATCGAGAAGTTCAGCATCACAGGAATGTCGGCGTACAACTCGGAACCCGGTTCTCCGATGCCTTCGGGAAGTTTGAGTTCTTTTTCAAGTTTCATGAACTCGTCAGTTAGAACCTGTCGTACGCTTGCGTTGCGGTCTTTGTCCTTGGATTTTAGGAATAGCCAAACGATTGAATCGCCTTTGAGCAGTCGCGTGTGCAACTCTGTTCTCACAGGAGAGTTCAGCAACTTGGCGTCCTTGACTGCCTGTACCCCACTGCCATGCCAGCCAACGACAGGACGGTCTTTGACTTTTGCACGAGCAACGAAGTACGGTAGCGTCGGCGTCGCGTCAGCCGTAAGCGTCTTCCATAGTTCTGCGTGATCACCTGGCTGATCCGGTTTTACTCGCAGCAGCTCGACATTGGCGGCACTGTCAGATTTTGAGGACGCATCGTTGAGGCTTTGAAGGAACGCTTGATCGGCGCCGGCAGTCTGGTCATCCACAAACGCGATGATTTCTGTCTTGTCTGGATGCCAGCGTTCAAGCGCGTAGCGGAACACTGGAATGTTGCACGCTGCCGCTAGCGACGCGCAAAACAGCACGAACGCTAAGGTGCAACTGATTCGCCGAAGCATAGGACTTGTCCATCTTGTGTTGAATGGAAACTGCTCAATTTGCTATCGAATTTTAGTCGACTTTCGATGACGATGCTTGGCTAGTTATCCGTGTCGATCATCTTTTTTACGAAACGTGCTATGATCACGTTTCGATTGCTTCCGTTTTTGCCGAAGCTAAGCAATAGAGCGTTCAGTATGTCCCACCATTCTAATCGGGTTCGATGATCCAAGATGGAAGTAACTGTGAACTACACGACTCAGTTAAAGGCGGCATTGGGCAGAGCCAATGAAGTCGTCGAGATTTCAGATGGCGATACAGTGTTAGACGCGGTAAAAAAAATCGCCACGAAAGACGTTGCTGCTTTTGATCAATATGTTCTATCCGATGGGAAGCCGCTGCCTTCGATGCTAGTTTCGGTGAACGACAAACAAGTGGCCTTCAACGCAAAGTTGAAGTCAGGTGATCAGGTAACTCTACTATCGGCTATCAGCGGTGGTTAGGAGTAACGGTCTGATTGGTCGTGGCAGCATGGTTTAGGGACGGTTCGCAACATGGCAAAACTAACTGACGAAGAGAAGGCCACCTATGAGTGGCAAATGTGGGTTCCCGATTTCGGTGAAGAAGGACAGGAGAAGCTGAAGGATGCGTCTGTGTTGGTGTCTCGCTGTGGCGGGCTGGGCAGCGTAGTCGCATACGAGCTGGCGGCAGCGGGCGTCGGAAAACTTGTGTTGGCGCACGGCGGAAACGTGAAGCACAGCGATTTGAATCGTCAGTTACTGATGACGCATGATTGGTTGGGAAAGCCTCGCGTCGAATCGGCAACGCGACGTCTTCTGGAATTGAATCCCCGACTGGAGATCGTCGCTGTGGATTCCAACATCAACGACTCCAACGCGGCTGAGCTTGTTGAGCAGGCCGATGTTATTGTTGATTGCGCACCGCTGTTCGAAGAGCGTTACGCTATGAACCGCGAAGCCGTGGCGCAAGATAAGCCGCTCGTAGAGTGTGCGATGTATGATCTTGAGGCTCACATTTATACTGTTCTGCCCGGCCAGACAGCATGTGTTGCGTGTCTGTTTCCTCAAAAGCCGCCTGCATGGAAACGCGAGTTCCCAGTCTTCGGAGCAGTGTCAGGTATGGTAGCGTGCCTCGGTGCGATGGAGGCGATTAAGGTCATTGCGGGATTCGGTGATCCACTGGCTGGCCGGATGGCAATGTTCGATCTTCGTACGATGAAGACTCGCGAGCTTACGATTAGGCGCCGAGCCGACTGCGAAATCTGCGGGTGATGCCTACTCTTCGTCGGGTTCGTCTGATGAGAACTTCTGCTGAAAAAGCTGCTTCGGAACGTAGGCGATCGAAGTTTGAATCGAATGACCGCAACTACAGCCAGCGCTCGTTTCTGGCGCGAGCAGCAACCCGCCGCTGGGGATGAGGCTCAGCCAGCAGCCACTGCGAATCCCAAGAAACTCTGTTCGCTTCTTCGTTTTTAGATCCAGCATCCCGTGGTATTCGTATCGACTGAAGACACTATGGTTAGACGCTGACATCACGCCGCAACCATGCCAATCGAAGTCATGGACACCGACAACTTTGCCAGTCTTTAATTCGTAGGTGTGCTTATTGAAATAAACGAGTTCGCCGACGATAGTGGGATGCGCGAGCTGGCCGGTGTGGTGGCCCTTTTTCATTGGAGCGTCGTGTTGCCACATCTCTTCGCCGTCCGCTCCGTTGAATGCAAAGGTGTGGAAGACATTTTTGTCGTCGGTGCCCGTGATCAATAGCGTTCCCGAGCCATAGGTCATGTAGGTAACGTAGCGACATGCCGTGAAATCGTACGGTTTCTCCCAGATGATCTTGCCAGTCACAGCGTCAATGGCGACCAAGTGTTGATCAGTGAGAACGTCCGATGTAAGCCGACCTGACTCCGAGCTCTTAGCCTTCTCTCCACGGCTCTCGATGAAGAAGACGCGTCCATCCGCGATCGTGATCGTGGAGTTGATGATCTGTCCGCCAGAGTAATACCACTCTGTCTTACCGGTGTAGACGTTCTTCGCAAAAAACGCGTCGCTGGTGACTTTTGCAGTGTCCTTGTCGCCGGCACCTTCGTACCACTCCCCTTTGTCGCCCATGTATTGTGAGCCACTTCGAACCGCTGATCCAAATAGTTTCGACTCGATACGGGAAACGTAACCCCAAGCGTGGGATTGATCTGGTCGATCCGCGGCGAGCTGTTCGGGAATCTCAAACTCTTTTGTGCGTTCGCCCGTTTGCCCGTCAAAGGCAACACATTTTCCGGCTATCGCAACGCAAACATGATCGTCCGCCGCAACCATGTTCGATCCGTCGCGAGGCATATTGGCGCGACGCATCGTTGGTAATTGTTTAGCCCAGAGAATGGTGCCGTTGTAGGCATCAACACCGAACAACGTGCGGTTACCTTGAATATAGAGTCTTCCGTTGGCGGATACGGGCGGCGGATTTCGATTGCCACGATCAGGCATCGGCCTTGCACCAGGTCGTCCCCACCACTGTATGCTCAGCTCGCCCGAAATTTGGTCGTCTTTGCTGCACGCAGAATTGTCTGCGCTGGCATATTGGTGTGTCCATTCGCCGGTGTTAGGCAGCCGAGGACGTTTATGGACTAAAAGTTCATTGTCACCGCCTTTGAATGATTTCCACGCGTCAGTAGCATCGACGTCAAACTCGGTTTCATCATCGAATTGCCCAAGCACCATCAATCCGCCTGCGGGCCGAAGGCATGCGTAGAGTGCCTCCATCGTCGCTGGTAATTTTCCGGTTTCAAGCTGGCTTTCTGATACGATCAAGTTGGCCAGAAATGGTCCGTACTGAATTTGGTCGATGTCTTGCTCGTGGACGACGATACGCGTTCCATAATGCGGAGATTTGCCAAGAGACTCGCGTAGCGTTTTCGCCTTGGCGGAATCCTTTTCCGCGATGATCACTTTCAGGTCGCTCTTTGTTGCCAATTCGTAAGCAAGCTGGCCGGTCGTCGCTCCTACCACCAAGGCATAGCCGCGACTGCCGACCGATTCGATCATCCAATCTACGGCTCGATCGTACTTTATCGTTTCAAAAGGAGACGTGCCGAGTTGCCCGGTTTTGGGGAAGACGTAATTAAGGTGAGAGTCGAAACGATAAGCTTCAGTTTCGATTTCATCGCCTTCCGCATTTTTGCCACTTACTTTGAAACGATAGACGACTTCGCGCTGAACATTGTCGACAACAAACGAGTGCGAGGTTTTTAATTTGTCATCGGAGAAGCGTTGTGCGCCTGTCATGTCGATTCCGAAATGCAATTCGGAGGTCATGGGTTCCGTGGTGTCCCATTCGATTCTTACCGCGGTATCTCGGGTGAATTCGGCAAAGGGCCCATTGATCGCTTCAGGAACTTGTTCGGGTGTTTCAATCGTTCCTTGAAACGACTGATGGCGCACTTGAATGTCGGCTTTTGGAATTGGCACAACAGCATCGACACCATCAGCGAAGCAGTGGATTGTCCCATCGTCCGTGCTGACCAACAGTTTGCCGTCGCTTAGTGCGAGTCCGTAAGCTTTGCCGGGAACCTCGCGTGTCCAAAGGACTTCACCGTCGCTGGCGTTAACGCCGATAACTTCTCCTTCACCGCCACCAATCAGCATATCGCCCGCAAGTATCAGAGAGAACGGAACGGTGCACTTCGTTTTCCACTTGAGACAGGCCTTCAACTTTTCGCCCAGCGACTTCGATTCATCGGAAAGAGCTGAGACTTCGGCCTCAAGCGTCTTAATGAGCTCGGGGTCTTGTTCTTCTTCTTTCGCTGCTTTGGCCTTCTTGAGTTTTTTCTCCGCGTCTCCCTTCTTCTTCGAGACGGCGTTGCGTTCTGCGTAGACGCGGACATATTCGCCGCGATCCAATGATGAGAGTTCGTCCTTGCTTTGTAGATATGACAGCGGTTGAGCAACAATCATATGGTTGCCTTGGAAGGACGCCAGCGTTTCCTGCCCTTCACCTACCATGTTGACGTCGCCGGTTTTGCTTGGGCCGAACAATAGCGTATCACCAGCGAGCAGTGCGTATGTCCCGCCAACACCGCCCTTGACTTTGTGCAGTCGTTCTCCGGTTTTGGCGTCGAGCACAACAGGGGTGTCACGCGACGTGACAACGTAGAGTTTGGTTTTCGAAGCCAGCATGTATCCTTGCGCTGGAAGGTCGGTCATTTCCGTCTTCCAGATTTGCTCACCGGAGTCTGCATTCATTGCCACGACGTAGACGCCTTCCGAGGGAATCACGCCTGCGCCGCAGAACGCGGTGTCGCCTTTGATGACAACGCTGGTTCGGATCGCCCAAGGGGAGATCACTCGTCCGTTTCCAGCTACCCGACGATTATTCGGGCCCGGACTCTTCTTCCAAACTAATTCGCCGGTTTCAGCTTCGACGCAATAAACGTAGCCATCATCGCTTCCGAAATAGACTCGCCCGTTGGAGAACGTGGGAGCCAACCGGATAGGACCTTCGGTAAAGTGGGTCCAAAGTGCTTTGCCGGTTGAAGCATCCAAGCAATGAAGTTGATCATCGACGGAAGAGCCAAAATAGACACGCCCGTCCGCGATGATAGGGTGAAACGCTTTGTCGAAGACTTGACGATTCTTAAGGTCGTAGACCTTGCCCCAGCCGTCCCACAATGCAGGCTCGTCCCAGGCAGGAATCGGACGAGACGGGGACTCATACATCCAAGCATGAACGGGATTACGCGGAGCGGTCTCGGCCGTCGTTCCGCTGCGAGACGGATCGTGTTGGTACGTTGGCCAGTCCGCGAAACCGACTGAGGTGTTTGCAGTAACCACTGCGAGGAAGAAAAGGCAAGCACGCGTGGTAGAAAGATATTTCAGCATCGGTTCTTCCTCGGAGCGGTAGTCATAAACGCGATGATACCGTAGCGGTGGAAGCATTGACACGTTGTTTTCGAAATACTTAACGGTACGGCATCGCTCGAAAGTCGTCGAAGTTGAACCTCGTATGCGGGGCAAGTATGATAGGCGGGTGCTTTGCGGTCTCAGTCCTGTGTAATTTCTTTGGTGCGATGAACTTGAGAACTAGCCTACTTCGACTCTCGTCGCTCCTTCTGTTGTTTCTTTTGTTGGCAACAAGCAGGGCGACTGAAGGAGAAGATGCAAAGGACGCAACGCGTGTAACCAAGGGACTCGTTGCAATTTATGATTTCTCGGATGCTTCCGGCGATATCGTTCGCGACCGAGCTGGGACTAACGATCCCGTCGATTTGAGAATCGAAGACGTCGAAAAAGTGCGCCGCAAGGAAGGGTCGCTGGAGGTCCGCGGAGGCACCATCATTCGCAGTATTCGGCCTGCCAGACACTTGATCGGTAGAATCAAAAAGTCCAACTCGATTTCCATCGAGGCTTGGGTTGCTTCGCGTAAGAAGGGGCAGTCGGGTCCTGCGAGGATTTTGACGCTCTCGGCCGACTCTACGCATCGAAATTTCACGTTGGGGCAAGACGGCGATAAGTGGGACGTCCGCTTTCGAACGGGAAAAACAGATGACAATGGTTTGCCCTCAATGTCTACCGATTCGGGCAGCCTCGTCCAACGACAAATGACGCATGTTGTGTATACGCGTGATCGGGAAGGTGCTGCAAACATCTTCATAGATGGCGAAGAGGCAGAAAGCAAAGAGATCGAAGGAGATCTGTCTAACTGGAAAAACAATATGCGTTTGGCTCTCGCGAACGAGGTCAACGGGTCGCGAGCTTGGCTGGGGACGTATCACTTGGTGGCTATTTACAGTCGAGCACTCAGGCTCAAGGAGGTCCAGCGGAACTTCGCGGCGGGTTCTGGTGTTGCAGCTCCCCCAGTTGTTGTGAAAAAGGCGAGAGATCCTCGTGAGGTGCACTTCGAATTAGAAGTTGCTCCAATCCTCGCGAACCAGTGTCTTGAGTGTCATGATTCTCTCGCGAACGAGGGCGGCTTGGATCTCTCGAAAAAGGTCGCGGCAAACAAGGGCGGCGATTCAGGTGTTGCCTTCGTCGCCAAGGACTCGGGGGAGAGTCTGCTTTGGCAATCGATCGAAGCTGACGAGATGCCACACGAACGTCCACCACTCAATGAACGTGATAAAGCGACGATCAAGAAATGGATTGACGATGGAGCAATCTGGCCGCTTGAGACTATCGACCCGGCGGTTTACGTTCACGGCGGCCGTCCAGACGCGAACTGGTTGCGACGATTAACAATCCCAGAATACATCGAAACCGTCCGTGCATTGTTTGATATTGATATCAGCAAGGAAGCACGCGAACTTCTACCGCCGGACGTACGAGCCGACGGGTTTAGCAACACTGCATACAACTTAAACGTAGATTTGAAACACGTCGAAGCCTATCAGCAGCTCGCTGAGATCGTGGTTAGTCGTATCGATAGCCTCGCGTTTGCGAAGCGATTCGAGCGACGGCTGACGTTCACTGATGGCAAGATCGGCGATCTAATCGAGGGGATGGGTCGCGTCATTCTCCGAGGACCGGTAAAGACGCGTGAGGTTGTTGCTTATCGAGGAATCACAACAACGGTCGCGGCAACGGACGGCGGCACCATGGAAGAAGCTGTCTCGCTGCTGATTGAAGCGATGTTGCAGTCGCCTCGGTTCCTCTATCGCGTCGAACGTCAGCGCGGGGATGGCAAGCCGCAGTCGGTGACAGAATATGAGCTTGCTTCGCGTTTGAGCTACATGATTTGGGGCTGCCCGCCTGATGAAACGCTCTTTGACGCTGCGGAGGATGGTGATCTCTACGATGAAGAAAGCGTTCGCAATCAAAGCGTGCGGATGTTGAAGGATCCTCGCGCGATCGCACACTCCAAGCGGTTCTTTTCGGACTGGCTGAATCTGCCTCGACTTAAAAATATACAGCCCAACAAGGACAAGTTTCCAAATTGGAATCCAGCGCTCGCTCAGGACATGCAAAAGGAAACTCTGGCCTTCTTCGAGGACGTCGTGTGGAAGCAGAATCGGCCTCTCGCTGAGTTGCTAAACGCGAAGGTCACATATGCCACGCCGCGTCTCGCCAAGCATTACGGATTGCCGTCGGAGGCTGCAGATATTGAAAATAGTGACGCGGAACTCGTTCGCTTCGATCTTTCCAATGTGCGATCGCGGGGCGGGATGCTAACGCAGGGGAGTTTATTAACGGTGGGCGGTGACGAAGCTTCTATGGTTACACGTGGCCTACTGGTTATGCACGAACTGTTGCGAGGCGTCGTTAAGGATCCTCCGCCATGTGTCGATACTACTCCCGTACCTTCCAAGCCAGGCTTGTCTCAACGTGCAATCGCAGAAGGCAGGATTGCGAACGAAACGTGCGGTGGATGTCATCGTCGTTTCGAACCTCTCGCGTTCGGATTAGAGAAATTCGACGGGCTGGGCGGCTACCACGATGAAGACGAACACGGAAATAAGCTGCGAGACGACGGACAAATCCTTTTTCCCGGCGCAACGGAACAGGTTAACTACCAATCGGCTCGTGAGTTGATGGATCTAATGGCGGCTAGTGATCGGGTTCGGGAATCGATTACGTGGAAGTTAACTCAATTCGCACTCGGCCGACCGCTGACCGGCGCGGATGCAGGTGCTGTGCAAGCTATTCACAAAACGGCGCAGAAGAATGGCGGAACTTACAACGCAACGATGGCTGCGATCGTCACCAGCGAGCTGGTGATGATGATGCAAACGGACAAGTGAGAACCATGAATCAACCCAAACTCCACCGTCGCACAATTTTGAAGGGCCTTGGCAGTGTCGCGATCGGCTTGCCGCTACTGGAAGAGATGATGCTCGGCCGTGCGACGGCTGCAGCGACCAGTGCCCAAGTACCCGTGCGTGCATTTAACGTGTTCTTTGGTCTTGGCATTCCCGCGCCGCTACAGACGGAAGGGTACGACGGCGTCATGGAACCGCTCAAACCACTTAGCGACAAGTTGCTGATCATGCGCAACGTTGATCAGGTACGGGCGGATGCGAACGGAATCAACGCTCATTTCGACGGCGCGACGGCGGCGTTTACTGCCGAAGCTCCTGATGGTGAAGCGAAGTCCGGTGGCCCCTCTATCGACCAAGTCGT
Source organism: uncultured Pirellulaceae bacterium (assembly GCA_964397295.1). Taxonomy (GTDB): domain Bacteria; phylum Planctomycetota; class Planctomycetia; order Pirellulales; family Pirellulaceae; genus CAYNJG01. The sequence goes on along the minus strand of CAYNJG010000127.1, from coordinate 2,645 downwards.
ACGCCAGACATACCATCCAAACGGGTTGCCCGCGGGAATGGTTCCAACCCTCGTGGCTGGAACGTTCTTTCGGCGAAGTCGTGTTGGGCGTTTCGTTCATAGCTATAACGAGAACGGAACGGTCGCGGCAGCCATGCAGGAACGTCCACGTGATGTGTTTGATCGAGTCTTCGGCGCCATTGCCCAAGGAGAAGTTGCTGACCCACGAAAACTACGACTCAAGCGCAGTGTGCTAGATTCAGTAGTCAACGAGTATCGTTACTTCACCGGTGCGAATTCGCCACTAGGTTCGGCGTCGAAGGCACGTGTTACCGATCACTTAGAACGCATTCGGGAGTACGAACAACGCGCCTATGCGTTAAAGGACAGCCCCAAGGATTCTGGCCCAATGCGTCCCGAGGAATCCAAGCTCAAGCACGGCGGTGCGGCAGATCCTGGAGGGCAAGGTATCGACATGCCTTTGGATGATCTTGTTAGCGAATGGCGTCTGATGGCTGATCTTTATGCGTTGGCGATTGAATTGGACCGCGTACGATTTGGTTCTTTGACTTTCCTCGCTGCAGGTGAACGGTTGCGTGTTACCGGGGACTACGAATACGAGGGTCGCAAGGTGTTCACCTTTGATGACGCAAAACAGCTCAAGGCATCCGGTGATGCGGGTTGCAGCCATGAATGGTGGCATCGCTTTAAGCCGGAGAAGAAGAACGAACAGTTACGCGCTCACGCTCACATGAAAATGCGGGAGGTGGCGTACTTCTTGCAGAAGCTTGATTCGTTGAAAGAGGCGAATGATCGCAGTGTTCTAGAGAACTCGATGATAACCGTGTCAACGGAATCGGGCGACGGTCGTCATAACGATTCGAAGCGGGAATTGTCAGGCGTATTCCATGCAATCACTGGCGCTAACGGACGGTTCAAAACCGGAGAGGTCATGGACGTCGGTCACGAAGGCCTCGATGTCTATAACACGATGCTCGGTGCGATGGGCGCGAAGAAGAAGTTAGGGCCTGCCGATCGCGAAGCAACGTCGGCAGACAAGATTCTGGTATAGAGAGTTAACTCGCTTTCAACTCGCTGAACATAGCGTCTTGTGGTCAGACGACACGACCGAAATTCGTGGTCAAGATTAGGAAATCGGCGAATCCAACAACTTTGTCATTATTAAAGTCGCCGTCGGCGAACGCCGCATCTGTGTTGCCGAAGTTCGACGACAGAATCAGGAAATCTGCGAACGAGACGGAGCCATCGCGGTTGGCATCGCCGGGCAGTAGTGGTGTGTCGCCGAATTGGCCAGGCGAGGGTGCGGCTGCTCGCCAGTTCGTTGGGGTGTCAAATAGCGAACTTGCCGATTCATTGATCTGTAGGTTGATCGGTTCTAGCGAACTTCCTTCGCCGTCGGCTTGCATTGGCCAGCCCAGTTCGTCGTCGTAGGAAAAATCGATGATCGTGCTTCCTGTGCTGTCTTCGAGTTTGATCCGTTCTCCACCGTTGTCTAGCGCCGTACCGTTGGCGAACGCGCCAGCAATGTTGAAGCCGTTCCCATAGCGTGCGGTGAACGCCACTTCATCGGCGACCACGAGGGTTTCCGCTCCGGGGGCGAGCAACGTACCAACGCTAAACTGAAAATCGATCCCAGAAGTGAACTGAACGTTGCCGAGATCAAGTGAGGCGGTTTCGCTCGTGTTGGTCAGTTCGATGAATTCGAAACGTTGGTCATCCACAGCAGGTTCTTCAGTTGTTGCCTCCGTGGGGTGATAGTCGATCTCGGTGATGCGCAAGAAACGCTGCGCCATCGAGGGCTGCCCCTCGTAAGTAAGCGTCGCGACCAGCGATTCGTCGATCGATCGGAGTTCTACTTCTTCAGCAAAATTAGATAGATGACCGGACGACCATTCCTGCATGATCAGACTTTGTCCACCGCTTGGTCCGGTCGTCCTATCGCGGAAGTCTTTGACGCTAGGTGTAACATACAGCGTGGCGTTGGGGGCGATGACTGTGCCCGGTTGGAAGGCATGAGTTACGCCGCCAGATAAAGTCCAGCCCGAGATATCAACTGCAACGCTATTCGGATTGACTATTTCGATGTACTCCTGGTCTTGATTGCCGGATGCTGGATTGGCGTCGACCTCACCGAAATTGATCTGAGGTTGCGATGTCTGTTCGGGCGGGATCACCACCGAAAAACCGGGAATGTTACTCGTGTAGACGTTGTATAACTCGTCACGTCGATCTTCGATCGAGTTCAGTAAGCTATTTCTGCCGCTGGTGACCGATGAACCGAGATGTGGATCGATGTCTGGGAAATGCGTGTTCACATATTCCTCGAACCATGTCGTATTGCCCGATTCGCCGCGGTAGAACTCATCCATTAATGTGCGAAGTCGACGGAGATACATCTCTTGGACTTCTAACGTTTCGAAGAGGGCGTTGTAGAGCTTGTTCCATTGGTCGTTTCCATCTGCGGTCGGAAATGCCTCGACGCCAAAGAACGGGTGCTCGGTACGCTGCGAGTCCTGATTGTCGTGCCCACCTACGATATTGAACGTCCAATCCAAATCCCAAGGAACAATTCGCCAGAGTCCGTCTCCATTAGTGTCTTGGTACAGGTACATGTTCTTGCGGACGTCATCGGCTTGGTGCTGCAA
>CAYNJG010000126.1:0-20223 GCA_964397295.1 uncultured Pirellulaceae bacterium | reverse complement strand
TAGCCAACCTTACCGAGAAAGCAGCGAATCATCGTCAAACGGTCGCCGTTTTTCGAGGCGATCTTGGCTGGTTTCAGCGGCTAGTTTAGCAGGAGTCTCAGCGGTGGGTGGATTGGCTTACTCGAGAAGAACGCTAGAGATCGCGGAAGCTACGAATGCAGTGAACAATGCATGGGTTACCGAAAAATGGTCCAAAGTCTGGCAAAGCATGTCGACGGCACCGCTATCTCCACCTCGCGAACTACTTCGTCCACGATGCTGGCAATATCTGGAAACGGAACTCGCAGACGAAACCGTTGTGTTCGATTTAACGCTTCCAGGTCGTCCACCGGCCGTGCTGTTCTCAGCCAAAATGTGGCGAGACATTTCTGCTTTTCCGACGAAGCCAGAATCTCCTCAGAACCAGTCGGGACCATGGAGTCGCGTTACCGCTTGGCGGCAAAATCGCGTGCTGCACGTGCTGGCGTCCATCGGCACAAACCGCGATTACGATGAACTCTTCGTGAGCAAAGGCACCATCCCCCTTGCCTAATCGCGAGAGTCGCTGCCATTCTTTTCTCGATCCGAACAGCTTAACACGTGGCCGCCCTTCAATGTGAGGAGCGACTCATCAAGTCGTCGCAAACTGTCGAACCTGAATAAGCGAACTGTTTCGAACAAGCCCGCGTATGGGCTTGCCTACCACTCCATGTCTCTCGGAAGGATCCTAGACATGCGCCGACTCGCCATGATGCTGCCCACTGCCCTGCTAATTCTTGGAGCCACACTAGTTGGATCCGTTGACGCCCAAGAATCCATTTTCCGTTATGCCACGGATCCATTTTCGGCAGAAGAGTCAACAGAGGCTCCATCGGAAGAAGTGATGGATGAGCCGACCAAGGTGAGCGAAGACACCGAAGCAACGCCTTCCTACGACTCGTACTCGTCTTGGCCAACGGCTGGTAAGCATACCGTCCAAAAGAAAGCGATCTACCGAGCTCAGCAACGTGAGCTGCGAATCGCAAACCGACTTAGCAACGGTTACTCGGCATCACGACCAGAGATCTACGTGAATCCCTTCTACCACCAATTCGCAACAAGCTACTATGCTCCACAACCGCTTTGGGGTGGCTACAACGCATCGACATCGTTCCGACACCCGTCGAATTGGTACTTCCCACGCAGAAGTATCTCGCGCGGATATCGCTGGATTGCGGTCCCGGATACGTACGCCTCAGCTTTCGGGCGATAGTGAAGTATCTATCTAGCCCAAACGAACGCAGAAGACACTGATAAGGAAAAGCGGGCTTATAAGCCTGGCTTAACCGAGCAAAGCTCGACGTGATCGGCGTTCTGCTCGTAGACGAGCACGACGCTTGAGCGCGCTGGGCTTTTCATAGAATTCACGACGTCGCATTTCCTTTTTAATGCCACTTCGCTCAACCAGCTTACGGAAGCGTCGAACTGCTTCCTGAATGCTCTCTCGGTCACGAACAACCAACTTGACCACGTTCACCTCACTAGGGGATGGAATTCCTGCGGAATGTAATCACGTAGAGTACGCTCCCCTCTTTTGTTTGTCAATGCTACTTATCTATGCCATCATCAAATCCAGAAGATACTGATTGCAAGGAACCGGAAGCTCCAATTGCAAGGCTGGAAGAGATGCAGGATGACGTCCTGCAGCAGCTAGACCGGCTGAATGAACAAGTCCTTTCGCTGATTGGCGTTGCTATGAAAGCCCGGGCGGACGAGGCAGATTAGCGAACCCGCCAAGCGGCTCTCCATAATCTTGGGCGGCGTGATAACGCCCTGACAAAGCAGAATTAAGTTCAATTCTGCAAACGCTTCTGCTACGTTAACTGCCTCCTACCTTCAACCGTGCGGAGGTCACTGTGAATGTCTCTTCTAAGGCTGAACGTCGCCAACCTGGCTTCACGTTGGTTGAACTCTTGGTGGTCATTGCCATTATCGCGATGCTGGTCACCCTCCTATTGCCTGCCGTCCAAGCAGCCCGCGCCGCGGCGAGACGGACTCAGTGCAAGAACAACTTGAAGCAACTTGGACTGGCCATCCACAATATGGAATCCACTTTCGGAGTACTGCCACCGCTCTGTGCTCAGGACCAGTTTTCGTTGGTCCGTGTTGACGGTCCTTACCAAGGCGTTATCGGGTTCACGGTCTTCAACTACATGTTGCCGTACATTGAAGAACAAGCTCTCTATGATCGATGCGTTGAGGAGACGAACGAGCATAACGGTTTTACTCGTTCTATTGCCCCGGCGCCACATACCACACCGAACTCTGTACCAGTCTCAGCTTACCTCTGTCCGTCCGAACCCAATCCGAATGGCCCGAAGGGTGAGGGACGAGGATTAGTTGACGGCATCGGTGGCCCAACGAACTGGGCCATTGGTAACTATGCGGCAAACTATTACGTATTTGGCAGCCCGCTTCGCAGAGACGTTGAAGGCTCAACTAAATTCAGTCAAATCTCAGATGGACTATCGAAAACGGTATTCTTCGGTGAGAAATACGCAAACTGCACCAATACAGGTCGCATGTCGGCCGGACTGTACACCGTACTTTGGAGTGATGCGACAAGTTTTTGGCGACCAACATTTTGCACCAACAACTTACAGCGAAGTCCGACTGAGGAAGGCTATCCGCCATGCAGCAAGTTCCAAGTCGCACCTCACTTTATGAACAACTGCGATGCCTCGAAGGCTCAGTCACCACATCCCGGCGGAATGCAATGCTGCATCGGTGACGGCAGCGTGAGATTCGTAGACGGCGATATTGATGCGACGGCCTGGGCCAGCGCTTGTGATCCCAGGGACGCGACGCCTTATGAATGGTAAGCCCAATCTAGTCACGAAGCTGACCGCATTCAGTCTGGCCCTCTTTGTTGCCCAGTCGCTTGGTTGCGGCGGGCCTAAACCACCAGCCATCAAGACCTACAATACAACTGGCACAGTCACCTACAAAGACGGTAGTCCAGCATCCAAGTGCATTATTCAATTTGCTCCCGAATCAGATCCCGGATTAAATATTTCCGCGATATCCGAGGATGACGGAAGTTTCGAGCTAATCACTCTTCATGAAAACGACAACTTGCCGGGTGCTGTCGCTGGCCCCTGCCGTGTAACGATTACGCTGCCAATCGTGACGCCAATTCCTAAAACGCTGACGTTGAAAGAGAAATACGAGATCTCTGAGGACGACAACCATTTTGAGATCAAATTGGCAGTCCCGCCCCAAGGTTAGTTAGCCTTTATTTAACTCGGTTTCCTAACGGGCCCGGGCACCGCCGTATTGGTGCCAACACGGCTCAATACCTCGCACTTTCGCGAGAGTATCTTCAGTACGCTCAAAGCCGTGTTCGGGTTATTCCGATCGTAGCGGTCGTGCATGCTATATGCCTGCACCACTGTCAAAGGCGGAGCCAGTTCACTATGGGCATTGAAAAATGGCGAGCGGAATACCACCCTCATCCGGACCATAACACATACTTACTTGGCGGAATTCACATTCGCCAAAGTACGTGGTCACCGAAAGCTGGTGTTACCCCGATTCGACGCCGCCCACCGGACAAAGAAGCGATCCATGGATACATCAAACGCAAGTTCCATTGCTTGGAGTTTCGTAGAAAAGCGCAGTGACGATAAGCAACCTCAGTCGTTCGAACTAGCAGACACGTCCTTCACGGTCGGACGAACCAACGACGCGAATGTTGTGCTTGACTCGCTCGTGGTTTCTAAAGTTCACGCTCTGCTTGGGGTAGACAATGGTAAACCGTTCGTCCAAGACTTAAACAGCACGAACGGTACATTCGTGAATGGCAAGCCAGTCCAAGCCGTCGAATTAAACGATGGAGACAATGTTCGGTTTGCAAATCTGATCTTTGTTGTGGAAAGCAAAGAGAGAAGCAAACCCGACTTTGATGGCACAGTTACGTGGACAACTGCTTTACTGCAGTTCGAGCAACTGATGGACCCAGGAGGCGTTGTTCCGCACTACCAACCAGTAGTGCGGTTGTCCGATCGCCAGACGGTAGGCTTCGAATGCCTTTCTCGCAGCGGACTCGAGCGACTCGATAGCCCGGAGAAAATGTTCACCACTGCTGACGAATTGGGGCAAGCACAGGATCTAAGCGAGGCGATGCGCATCGCTTCCATGAATGGTGTCTCCGATTTCGCAAAAGTACCTGGCACTATTTTCCTGAACACACATCCTTCGGAGGCGTTCAGCTTTCGATTGGAGCAGTCGCTGCGAGAGCTACGACGTTCTGCGCCAAACGTAGAAATTGCGATCGAAGTAACGGAAGAAGTTGCCTCCGATCAAGAGAAAATGGTGAAATTCCGAGCCCTCTTGCAAGAGCTCAGCATGAAACTTGTCTACGACAACTTTGGCGCGGATCAAGAGCGCCTTGTGCAAATCGTCCAACTTCCGCCGGACTATTTGAAGTTCGACAGCAACCTCATTCGCGGCATCGATGCTTCAACGGATCGTAACAAAGAACTAGTTCGTTCGCTGGTAGACGCCGTGCATCGGATTGGTGTTACAAGTCTTGCATTTGGTATTGAATCCGCTGCAGAAGCCGACACCTGTGCAGCACTTGGTTTCCAACTTGCACAGGGATTCCATTTTGGCCGACCAGAATCGTTCAATTCCTTAGTGAAGCAAACGGAGCCGACCGAGTCCGAGCCGACTGCTGCACCAGAACCGGTCGCCGCCACCCAATCCTAGATAGATAGCGATAGCGATTTTTTTACACTTCTTCCAGTCAAAACAAACGAACGAAGGCGGTAACAGTTATGTGGTTTGGAATCCATTTGGTACGCACGAAACGCATTTCCGCCGAGCAGCTTTTCGAAGCCGTTACACGACAGCTGGAAGACCAAGTCCAGATCGGTAACTTGGCTGTAAAAAATGGCTTGATGGCACTCAGCGATGTCGAATGTGTTCTGATGGAGCAGGCGAATTCACAAAAGCCGTTTGGTCAGGTGGCGGTCGACAACGGCTATCTGAGCGAACAAAGTCTCGCGGCACTCCTAATGGAGCAAGCCGAGACAGAAGATCCCATTGACGAGATTCTGATTCGTATGGGATATCTAACGAAAGAGACCGCTGCGACGGCGATCAAAGAATTCCGAAGTCGCATGCACGATACGTTTGACGACGCTCATGATGATGCAGCACTTTTTGCTGCCGCATCCGCAAATAGCGGCGAAAAGTGAATCCCACCCATCACTTCGCGTGCGTGCCCAGCCTCCATTCCATCCAATCGGCCAGCCGCGTTCCCAAGCGACTTTGTCCAGACAACGGCCGGCCCCGGCTAAGTCTACAGATTCGAGTGACGACGGGTCACCCTGACGCAGCTGGATAGTCTGTACTACGACCAATGGATTGTTATTTCGAGGGCGACGGTTCCGCTTTACTCGCAGTCTCGACGGATGCAGTTTTGGCAAAGAGCCAGCCTCTCTCTTTAGTTACGCCCTTGATGAGCTCGAGTCCGTATGCGCGCCCATCGGTGCCTCGAGAAGGAGCTTCTTCAGCATTCGAGTCGTTGGCTTCGTTAGACGCTGGATTTGAGTGTAGCCACACTCGTGGGTTGCGTCGGGGACGAGCGAGAGCGTGGGCAACAGGTCGCGAAGCTGCGGAGCGGCCCGCGGAAGCAGGTAGCTTTGGGAGTATGTAAGCAAGCCCAAGGTTACAAAGACACTACAAAGCCGCAGAGCGGCGACAGCAGAATATGGAGCCCCCTCGCTTCCGCCGCTCGGTGTCGTCTCGCTCCCACCCAGTACGAAGGTCGGCAAGTGACCAATAGATGGATGGCCTCGCCATCAATAAATAAAATTGTGTCGGAATTCAGATGGCTGTCGCCGCCGGTCCGGCTGGCTACTTGGTTGCGTCTATGAGTTTATTGGGGCTCACGCTTAGGCTAGCCGCTACCACTCCTCGGCAGCTAGAGTCGATCGCTTCGCCCGTATCCCCCCAACAAACAACAGACAGACAGAACGAACGAATGAACGTAACATCGAAAAACGTGAGTGACGTGAGTTGGAGCGGCGGCCTGTTTGCACTCTACAAGGATTCCCCAATCCCGCCCTCCGACAACTTATGTGTGTGTGTGTGTAGCCCAGCCCCTAGCGAGCGACAACAACAATGCTAGGAATCAATCCTCTAGGGTTTCAAAACCGACCGAACGGCTGGTTCATTCGAGCTGGATGATGATGGATTCTCGGAGTCGACGTAGTACGCTTCTGCGCGGAGTGGCTACAACAACTGGTTTAACCACGTACGGCAGCGGTCCATTCACAGGCAGCGTTCGTTCGTTGCGCGCTAGCGCCGCCGCCGGACGCCAACCGACCATCGTCAATACATCGGATCCAGCGTCCGCAATTAAGCAGCTGTTTGCGGCAAACTATCGCTCGCCAATCGCTTCGATTTTGGAAGCAAGAGCAAGCCACCATCACTGGTCACAAAACAGCCAGCGACAACTGGTAGGTTTGACACGCCGTTGAGTTCGTATGGTTCCGCGTCGATCGGCATGCGAACGGTACGAATGTCAGTGCTGGAATAGAATCCAACAAGCTGATCGTCGGAACTGCGTAGAACCACGATACGCTCACGAGATTCGTTAGGTATCTTGCCGAGGTCTAGCTGACGAGTCAGGTCAACGATTGGGACAAATTGATTTCGCCACGGAAGCAACCCGTACAAGTTCTCACTGGAACACGGCACGGGCAACAACTCGCGAGCTTGTGCTACTTCGATAACTTCCGTCACGCTGAAGCCCAAGGAAACGATCTTGTCATCGAGGGTCTGGTGCGGCACATCGAACAACATCAGTTGTCCTGTTCGTTGTCCACCGTCGGCCAGCAACGCTCCGACATCAACTGCCGGATTCGTGAAGCGACTCGTATCTTCAGTACTAGCGACGCCGAGTAAACCATTGTGAGACAACAGCAACGTCCCTGGCTGCTCCGAGTTCTCGCTGACTTCACCTTCTTCCGTTCGAGACAAAACGATTTCTTCGTTAAATGACTCTTTCGACAACCGAGCAATTCCGGCAAAGAATGGGTACTTTTCATTTCGCGCTGGCATGGGAAGGGGCTGAAGATCTTCCGCCTGAAACTCTCGCGCTCGGAATACATCGTCTACGAGAAACGCACAGTGACCTTGATCCGTAGCAACGATCGCTAAGTGCTCGCGGTCGGGTCGCTTGGTTGTGTTAACGTTCAATAGACTGCGCAGGCGAAGAACGGGAATATCATCTCCCTCATATTCAACTTCGCCCACAATGCCACCTGGCAACTCATCATCGAACAGTTCGCAAGCATCGCTCAGAGAGACGCTGCGGATGACACGATTGTCGAAACAATAGAGCAATCCATCAACGCGAACCGGTACGTAGCGTCGGTCTTGTGATTGAGAATTCATGGTACAGCCTCTGGGTCAGAGTAATGTGTATTGATCTAGCTTTGATTGACAGTCTCGAGATGCTTGTTCGCTCTCGCGCGGGTTTGCTCGGCTGCTTGCTTGGCAAGTCGCTGGCTATTACTGCGAGTGATTTCCAGAGCCAACTTGTCCGCAATACCTTCAGGCGACGCGACATGGTCGACGGCTCCTAGTGCGATCGCGGAACTTGGCATTCCATCCACGACACAGGTTTCCGAACTCTGTGCGAAGGTGTGGCCACCGCGTGATCGAATGAATTGAAGACCGCTGGATCCGTCGGTGCCCATGCCTGTTAGCAGCACTCCGAACACCGTTTGCGGAAAGTACTGTGCAATAGACTTCATCGTCACGTCGATGGATGGTCGATGTCCGCTGATCGGAGGACCGTCGTGCAGCTCTAGCTGCAACATGTTATTCAACAAGAGATGTTGATCGCCTGGCGCAATATAGACTTTTCGCGGCTCCAACTTTTCACCGCCCGTCACGACTTTCGTGTGGAACGGCAGCTGCGAGTTTAGTTGTGCAGCGAGTACCTCGGTGAACGGCTGTGGGATATGCTGGACGATAATGATCGGTGGCGAAAAGTCGTGCGGCAATCGACCCAGTAGTTCTTTGATCGCAATTGGACCGCCGGTCGATGCTCCGATGACGACTAGGTCGGGCGTCGCAGCACCAGCCTCCAAACGACGCTGCATGCCGGAACTATTTCCGCGTCCTTCGCTTTTCCCGCGTCCTTCGCTTTCGACTCCATCGTTTTGGGTCGTTGCCGTTGTATTTTTCTTACTCTTGCGACTTTGAATGGTGCGAACGACACGAATCTCGGATGCCGCACGGACTTTCGAGATGAGGTCTAAGCGAAGTTCTTCTGGATTCACTTTCGCGCCAGGAATGTACTTCAGAATGAAGTCCACGGCACCTGACTCGATAGCGCGCAGCGTCGTTTCTGCCGCTCGTAGACTCACGCCGCTGACCATCACGATCGGCGTGGGAGTCTCGCGCATGACTTCTTCGAGTGCTTCAATGCCGCTCATCGTTGGCATGTCTACGTCCAACGTTAGAACGTCGGGACGCAACTGTTGAACGAGATCGACTGCTTCGCGACCGTTCTCCGCAGTCCCCACAACCTCGAAGCCATCAGTGGATTCGAGGTGTGAGCAAATGATTCTACGAATAAAGGCCGAATCGTCAGCTACTACGACGCGGATGGCCTTGCTCATGCCAAGCTTGACTCCGTAGATCTGGTCAGTTTGGTCACGAGAGCAACCAGTTGCTCTTCTTGGTATGGCTTGACGAGGTAGTCGGTCGCGCCAAGTGACGCGGCCTTCTTACGATGTTTCTCACCAGCACGAGAGGTAACCATAACGATGGGAACGTTCTTCGTGAGATCCGCAGCGCGAAGCGAGGCAAGTAACTCGAAGCCATCCATGCGAGGCATCTCGACGTCTAGCAAAAAGATGTCAGGCGTGTGGTCCAGACCTTGGAGAACTTCCAAAGCGTCGACACCGTCTTTCGCAACGGTCGATTTCCAACCTTGGGATTTCACCAAGTTTTCCATCACGCGTCGCACACTCACGGAATCGTCAACAATCATGACGCTCGTCTTACCACTACGTGGCGTTGCGGTTGTGGACGCTTGCCCTGAAGGAATCGAACTCTGGCTATCTTCACTGTCCGCCAATGCGTTCGGATCAAGAATTGGAACCACGGTACCGTCACCAAGCAGAGTTGATCCAATAAGACCGGGAACTTTGCGAAGGTGAGAACCAAGCGTTTTCACAACAATGTCTCGACCGGCAATGATCTTTTCAACACGAACAGCAACTTGCTTGTCGCCAGATCGAACAATGAGGACTGGAATCGTTGGCGAATTGTCGTCCGTCTCGCGAAGAGACAGTTGATCCGACAATCGCATCAGTGGACAAGCCGTACCATTGAGTCGAATCACAGGATCCGCACCAAGTTGTTCGACGGTTTCTCGAGGAAGTCGAGCGATCTGGTCGACCGACTGCATCGGAATTGCAAACAACTCGTTGCCAGCGACAACCATCAACGCTCGCGTTACCGCCAACGTCAGAGGTAGGCGAATCGTGAACGTTGTGCCTTTGTCCGGCTCGGAATCAACGGTAATCGTACCTTTCAGCTTCTGGACTTTGTCACGGACAATGTCCATTCCAACTCCACGACCAGAAACTTCGCTGAGTTCTTTAGCTGTCGTTAGACCAGGAATGAAGATGTAAGGATAGATTTCCTGGGGCGTCATGTTTTCGAGTTCCGCCTTCGTGAGGAAACCCTTGCGAATCGCGGTTTCTGCGATTCGGTTTGAGTCCAGGCCACCACCATCGTCGGAAATTCGGATAACGGCGTTCGTACCCTGGTAGAACGCTCGAATTCGAATCGTTGCCTTTTGCGGCTTGCCCTTAACAACACGCAAGTCAGCTGGCTCGACGCCATGGTCGACAGCATTTCGCAGCAGGTGAAGCAGCGGATCCGAGATTTCCTCGAGTACCGTCTTATCCAATTCGGTATCTTCACCATCAATGATAAGTTCGACTTCTTTCTCCTGGCTGGAAGCCACAACTCGGACCGCACGGTGCAATCGCGTTGCGAGGAACGCCATTGGAACCATTCGAACTTTCATCAGACGATCTTGCGTCTCGCGAGACAAACGATCTTGTCGTGCGAGCAACGAATCAAAGTCACCAATCAACGTGCGAAGCTCGTTCGTCACCGTGTTCACATCGGTCGTAACTTCACTGACCGAACGTGTGAGCAAGTGGAATTCGTTGTAACGATCGAATTCCAACGAGTCGAATTCCGATTCACCTTGCGAACCGGCACCGGTATTCGGAACGCGAAGTCCCTGCACCAATGGCGACTTCGAGTTGGTTATCTGTTCCGTACCGAGAGCACTCACGCTGTGTCGCGTTTCCATGTCCCCAGATACGCTACGCAGTCGTTCGAGAATCGCGGACAACTCGTCAACGCCTCGAACAAAGTCGGACATGCGTTGCTCGAACGTTGTGCGGTTGATGATCAACTCGCTAACAGTACGAACAAGATCGTCGATTCGTTCAAGAGGAACACGCAACATTTGACGTGGTTCGCTCGACTGCTTGCCTGCGGCACTCTTCTGCTCGGCTGCTTCGCTTTCGCCAGACGAACTTGAAGTGCTCTGGGCCTCCGGTGAGACTGTTGCGAAGTTAAGCTCAACCTCTGCCGGAGCAGCTTCGCCTTCTTCGCTTGCGAGCAAGTTGTTGTATTCGTTGTAGATTTCGACAATGCTGCCAGAGATTGATTCTTTGTCGCTTTCGCCGAAGGACAAGTCATTCAGTTGATCCGTTGTCTTCAACAACAGATCCAACATCTCTTTCGTTGGCGGAGTGTTATTGTCATAGAGCTGGTCCAACAAGTCTTCCATGCGGTGAGACAGCTTAGTCACAACTCGCATACCGACGGCACCGGCCGCACCTTTGAGCGTGTGTGCCGAACGACGTACTGCTTGCAGATGCTCGCGATCACTAGCATCCGTTTGCAGTACATTCAGTCCGTTGTAGATCAGCTTAATGTGATCCTCTGCCTCTTCGACATAGACTTCTAGAAGCTCGCCCGAAACAGGATTCTTTTGATCCGCTTCGATGGCTTCCAATGCCTCTTTTGCAACGGCTTCGTTGCGAGCTTTTGTTTCTTGCTCGATCTGTTCGGGAGTTTTCTCGACGGCCTCTGGCTTTATCGTGGACGCTACGAATCGATTGCTTGCCACAGCAAGCTGTCTTTTGATCTCGTCCAAGTCGGCAGGTGTTTCGCCTTCTTCAACGATGTTTCCGAGAGCGTCAACTGCACGGATAATGTCTTCGCGTGACTCGCCAAGTAGTGACGCGTCTTCGGCCGCGATGCTTTCTAGCAAGTCTTCGATCGAGTGAGCCAAATCAGCTGCTTCTTGCAAGCCGATCGTTCCGGCACCACCCTTGATCGAGTGAACCGCACGGCGAATCTCTTGAAGCTCTTCGATGTCTGGGTCGTCGGCTTGCGTGAGCAGATCCAAGACAACCTGTAGATTGTCAGCTGATTCATGACGGTATGCCTCGAGCAATACCGAGTCAATTTGGCCATTAGCGACAACGTTTGGTGCTTTCGCTTCTTCTTTCGCGAAGATCAGTCGGTCGATTTCTTCCTTGTCACCGGAAGCTGGGAGATTTCTGTGTCGACGATAAGCTTTGACCGCTTCGACCAAGGGAGCTTGCTCATCTTTTTTCTTATTGAGCAGGCACTTCGCGAATGACTCAAGCGAACCTAGCGTTTTCTGAACGACTTGAACCGCGGCAGCATCCGTAGAGCCGTTCTCGCGAGCTTCGTCGAGCAGCTCTTCTTGGTAGGCGGCGACGTGACTGAAGTCCGCCAAGCCGATCATTGACGCTTCGCCTTTGATTCGGTGCGTCGTCCGTCGCAAGTCCTCTAGAGAGGCCGCGTCCGCTTTACCCTTGCTAAATGCTTGCAGGCCTTTGCGAATTTCGGCCAGTTGTGGGCGAAGTTCGGCAAGGAATTGTTCCAAAGTGTCTCGAGCAATGTCTCGCGTCATTTTATGTTCCTACTGACGGTGGGATGCTGCGGTGGGCAAACCCAAACTCTGTTGGATTTGAATGTATGCATGTAGGTGGGAATGGTGGCTTTATTAATCGACAGAACATGAAGGATGTATGTGTCGATTATTCGATGCTGAGGGGATCAGTCACCGACGTTTGTTTGTGTAGAACTGAATCGGCCCGCCACCCGACGAATCAACCGTCGGGTGGCAAGACCTCATCAGAATTTCATCAACTAGCTACCAACGGGAGTTGGTGCTGCTGAACTGTTGAATCCAGATACCGGAGCAGCCGTAGGTGCGTCGGTCTGACCTGGCAACTTAAACTGACTGACCGAACCGCGAAGTTCGTCAGCAAGCTCAGCCAAGTGAGATACCGAAACAGCAGCTTGGTTAGTACCAGCAGCAGTTTGCTGCGTAACTTCCGAAATCTCGATCATCGATTGCGAGACTTCTTCAGCACCACGAGCTTGTTGCTTCGCAGCCATGGAGATCGAATCGATCAGCTCAGCAAGTTGGCTCGAAACGTTATCAATATCAGACAGCGTTTGACCAGCCTGTGCAGCCAGTTTCGATCCCTCGACAACCTCTTTCGTGCTCTCTTCCATACCGGAGATCGCTTCCGCGGTGTCCGTTTGGATCGCTTTGATAAGCGTCGAGATCTGCTTAGTAGCTTCGTTAGATCGGTCAGCAAGACGCTCAACCTCTTCCGCAACCACAGCAAAACCTTGACCGGCGTCGCCAGCCATCGAAGCCTGAATCGAAGCGTTAAGAGCAAGAATCGATGTTCGGTCAGCAATATCCGAAATCAGCTGAACGATCTCACCAATCTCTTGCGAAGATTCACCAAGACGCTTAATACGTTTCGAAGTCTCTTGTACCTGACTTCGAATGCGATTCATGCCGTCGATCGTAGCGGCCACAGCAGCCGAACCTTCACCAGCACGCTTACGAGCGTCCTTAGCAACCTCAGCCGACTCTTCCGTCTTACTAGCGACTTGTTGAATCGAACTTGCCATTTGCTTCACAGCTGTCGAAGTACCAACAATCTGTGCTGACTGCTCTTCCGAGCCTTTCGACAAGTTAGCAGTAGTAGCCTGAATCTGCGAAGCAGACGAACTCACCTGAACCGTCGCAGACTTTACCCGGTTAATAATGCTACGAAGCTGACCAACCATACCGTTAACCGATTCGGCAATCACACCGGTGACGTCTTCACCGACTTTGGCTTCGGCAGTCAAGTTACCGTTAGCAATTTCTTCAAGCTCGGCAGAAAGTGTCTCGATCGAATTCTCGATCTCTGAACGTTCTTCCGCCGACTGAATCAGACTCAGCGTGTTATCACACATCGAGTTAAGCGATGTAGCAACCGTACCAAGCTCGTCATTCGAGACGACTTCTGCACGAGCACCAAAATCACCGATACCGATCATACTAAGCATGTCCGTGATCGAATCCGCTTGCTTCGTGAAGTTTCGCGATACCAGGTAAGCGGCACCGAAAACGAACAATCCCGTAGCCAATAGAATTCCGAGCAACTGTCGAACAACAGAAGCTTTACGAACCTCGCCCAAGTCAAACTCAGACATCAACGCCCAAGTGATGGGATCACCACCCGATTTGGCTTCGAATACTTCCAACGGTGACCATGAACTAAGAACTGGCTCGCCTCGATAGTCATCGATAACTTCTAGACCAGTACCACCAGAGAGTGCACTCTTAACAGCGACCGTCTCGACTTTAACGTCAGGGTTAATGATCGTTGTTTTTAGGCCAAGCTGGTCCAAGAATCGCGAATCGTTACGCATCAAGAAGTCTTTTCCAACTGCGTACGTTTCACCAGTCTCTCCAAGACCAGTACGTTCTTCCATGATGCCGTTAATCTTTTCAATCGGCATTTGGAAGATCGCTACGCCAATCTTGCGATCACCATCGTAAATCGGTGTCGAGATAAAGCTCGCTGCGTCTTCGTAAGATGGAGTGTAGGGCTCGTAGTCAACCAAGAATACGTCGTCAGCAGATTGACCTTGCTCAGCAGCAAGTTGGAAAGCACGACCAAAGTTCGTTGTCGAGTAAGGACCGTCTTTCAACGAAGTCGTGAAGTCCAATTCCTTAAATACGGAGTAGACGATATCGCCCGATTGCAGATCGCAAAGGAAGATGTCGTAGTAACCGAACTTCTGCAAATAGCTACGCACAACGGGGTGGTACTTCTTGTGAAGCTGGCTGTATTCAGAACTATCGGGAGCGTAGTCGAGCTTATCTTTTTCACCCAGTGGATTAGGGTTTCGCTTGATGTACAAACTTTGCAGGTAAAGCGAATCGTCGTCGAGCAAAGAGAATTGCGAGTCGAGAGGTGGCGAAGCACCATCGTTTCGGCCCTGATACTCGCCAGCGAAATCATTCGCGTAGTACGAGAACAGTTCTTGTTCCATCTCTTTGATCTGGTCTTGCGAAATCTCGTTTTCGTCACGAGCGGCAAGCAACGCGTCAGGGAACTGAGTCATCGCTTCCACGATCATTCGGTTCTCTGAAAAAGTAACAACTTGGTTTTCGATTTGCTCGAAGTAGGCCTTCACTTGGTTGGCCTTAATTTGACGAACCGCGTCAAGCTGAGCAAATGCTTGTTGCGTCAACGATGAACCTGACTGCTGGTGAAGCAACCAAGCCAAAGCGAGCAAAGGAATAAGAGCAACGACAAGGAACGCTAGGATTAGCTTGTTCCGAATCTTCGACGTTATCGCCGAGAAAAAGGAAGACATTGTGAGACCTCGTGGGAAATTTGGTGAGACGGTTTTTAGTAGGGGTTTAAGGTGGGGGACAACAGAACTAAAGCTATGCCGCGTCGAACTGTCGGAATTCTTCTGACAAAAGTAATTTGTCGATATCCAACAGTGCGATAAGACTGTCTGAATCGACGACTCCCGTCAGATAAGGTTCAATATTGGAGTTAATAGACGCCGTTGGCTTCTGAATCTGGCTCTTGCCATAGCTGCGAATACCAATGACTCGATCAACAACAAATCCAGAATCGATTTCGTCCACGAGGGACTGTGTAACCACTAATCGTTGAGAACTGGCTACGCTGTCGCCTTCTTCTAAGCCCAACATGAGCTTGAGGTTGACGACGGACACAACGTTGCCGCGAAGATTCGAGACGCCTTTTACCCAATCGGGAACTCCAGGCAGAAACGTTATTCGTGGCACGCGTTGAATTTCATAGACGTTGCCCATGGGAATCCCAAATTTGGTTTCCCCCAACTCGACAACGATAAACTTGTGTGATTCTTCTTCGACCTGCTTTTTCGGTTGCTTGGCTTGTGCAGTCTGAGCACCTTCCATCGCAGCTTCGTCGATATCTCGTATCAGGTCTTCGAGCTGACCTTCGTCGCTCGAACTTCCGGACGCAGCTCCGTCCATCTCGCCCACGGCATCGTCACCGAAGGCCGCGCGAATGGCTTCGAGCATTTCTAGGTCATCATCGTTGGTCTGGTCGAAGTCGTGGCCTTCGCTCATGACGTTTTCTCACTTGTAACAGGGGCGGGAGATTGTTCCGAAGGATTCGGATGCAATGCTGATGGGGTTGTGGCTTGATCTGCGGACAAAACCGCATTCACGATTGCCGTGAGTTCAGCCGGATGGATTGGTTTCGTAACATAGGCATCGGCACCCTGTCGCTGTCCCCAGAACCGATCTGCTTCTTGACGTTTGCTGCTGAGCAAAATGATCCGCACGTCTTTCGTGATTGGATTCGTTTTCAACTCACGGCAAACTTGGAAGCCGTTCTTTTTGGGTAGCAGAATGTCGAGCACAATGCCGGAAGGCGGATTGGCTGTAATGAGTTCAATCGCCTCTTCGCCGTCTTTCGCAGTTGCCACTTCATAGCCGGCACCACGCAACGTATCGGCGACGAATCGCAGCGACGTTGGGCTGTCGTCGACAACCACGACATATTGTTTTTCTGATGATGAGGGCATGATTCCGGCTCCAGGGCCGATGGTGTTGGTGTGCGAGCTGTTTCGCCGCAAGTGGTGGCGATGTTAGTCGCCGCTGTTGATCAATCTTCTGCCGATGCGTAGACGTACTCTTCGACGTGTCGCAACAAGTCGGCGGACTCAAACGGCTTGGAAATGTAGTCATTGCATCCAACCAATGTGCCGCGAAGCTTGTCGAACATTCCGTCCTTGCCCGAAAGCATGACCACAGGGATGAATTTCGTCTTTTCGTGTCGCTTGATGAGCTTGCAAAGCTTGTAGCCGTCCATGCGAGGCATGTTCACGTCTAGCAGAATTAGGTCTGGTGTAAGGTTGACCAGCATCTTCATGGCTTCCACGCCATCTTCTGCAGTCTCTACTTCAAAGCCGCCGGACTTAAGCGTCATCGTGACAAGCTTGCGAACAGTAGGACTGTCATCCACGACAAGAATCGTTGGAGCTCGATCGATCTCCACTTCGCCTTGAACTTCTTGAGCAACGTCCTGAGCCGCCGGGGCCGCAGGTGCCTCCTCTTCTTTCTTCGAAGCGTTCGCTTGCGGCTTAGCAGCTTTTGCCTCTGGCTCAGCGTTGAAGCCAACCGCTGCCTGAACATCTTCGTTGAGTTCGTCGACGTCCGCTGCGATACGTGATTCTTCGGAGGCCGCTTGGCTACTAACAGCTGCACCTGCGACGGCAGCACCTGCTGTCGCCGCCGCTACTGCAGTTGCATCGACTGTGACTTCACCAGCATCCGATTTCGTTTTGGTTGGATCCTCGTTTTTCGACTCGTCTTGCCATGTGGACTCGTCGAGTACTTCGTCAGCTTGCTTGGGCGTTTCCGCTGCGCCTCTTTTGGCCGCCTCGATTTCAGATCGAATTTCTTCGAAGTCTTTGGTTTCGCTCTGGTCGTCCGCTGCTTCGTTGGCAGCAGCGTCGCTTTCACCGACATCTGCTACTTTCTTTTCATCTTCCGCAACTGTTTCTTCGGCTGTTTCTTCGGCTGTTTCTTCGGCCGTTTCGTCGGCCGTTTCGTCGGCCGTTTCGTCGGCCGTTTCAGTTGCTTCTGCGGCTGCTTCAGCTGCTTCGGTATCCTTTTCAGCATCCTCGGATGCCGTGTCGGTCACGTCGTCCGATTCTGCAACAACTTCGTCTCGAATATCGCATTCTGCTTCTTCGGACTGCGTTGCTTCTTCGCTGTTTGTTTCTTCGCTGTTTGTTTCTTCGCTGTTTGTTTCTTCGCTGTTTGTTTCTGGCTCTTCTTCTTTCGTCGAAGAATCTTCTTGCTGAGCAACTTCGTTGGCGAGGAACGTTGAGAAGTCATCGCCTGTCTCGTAGAGAGCTAGGGCAGTCACGACTTCTTTGTATGTAGTGACGAGACGATTGTCCGGGTCAATTTTCTCAGCCTTCGCAAGGTACCCCTCTGCCTGTTCCGGAGAGTCTGCGGTCCACGCAAGCCACAACCAACCGTGCACAAAGTCAGGCTGTACTTCGGTTACCTGCTCAAATTGAAGACGGGCAACCATCTTCTTTCCCGCTTTTGCGGCCAAAAGACCGTCTTGAAAGGCATCTACGTGGCTCATAGCGATTTCTTCCGCTCCAAAATTGCCGAGGATCTACATCGTGTAAAAACCTAGGTTGCAATTTCGTAAGTGCGAGTATTTTTTCGACGGAAGAAGCGTTGGCCAGAGGGGCAGAAATAAAACAAGCCCGAATCCCGATCGACAACAGATGTTGTCGCGCGAGAATCGGGCTCGAGTAAGAGCGGAGTAGGTGGCTCGAGTAAGCGAGCCGCTTTTTCGGTTGCCCTCACCGGATACGTTTTTAACGTACGACCGAGTGAGTACAAATTTTTTCGATGTGGCCTCGTTACCGCTTAACGAAGCTATCGATACCTTCTTCTTTCCAAACCGACATCGTCTTGGTGTCTTTATTGTCGATTTTTACGCCAATCGCATTCACGGGATGGTCGTATTTCTTTTGAATCTCTTCCCAGTTTTTTCTAACTTGCTCTGGTATTGCCATGGTGTCTGTCTACTCCTGAAGGAACTTGGGTCTATTCAATCATAGGTTACAAAACGGCCGTCGTCGAAAAATCCTGGAATAATATTTCCTGAAGCTCTCCCGTCGAAAGTCCGTTGTTTGCTGGGCCAATGGTCGCGATAGCTCTTTTGTTTGCCGCCAACAATAATTGAGCCTCTTGTTGCAGATCATCGCGAGTTAGATCATCCACGGCACTCAACACAGATTCTTCCGCGAGCGTTGTTCGTCCGTAAAACTCCTGCGTTAGAAGGCGGCTCATACGCGTGTGGATCGAATCCGACGCAAGCTGATGTCGGCCGCGAATTTGCAACTTGACGCGATGCAGTTCTTCTTCATCAACGCCATCCTGTGCGATTTCGGCAACCTGTTGCATTACGACATTCACAACCTGGTGAAGCATCTCCGGACTCGTAACGCCTTCCACCATGAGCGTGCCAGCCGCTTTGTACGCGTCGTAACTTGATCCAACGTCGTATACCAGTCCCAAAGACTCCCGCAACTGCGTGTAGAGCCTCGAGCTCATACCGCCGCCCAGCAATGTATCAAGAGCATGAAGCCCATAGCGGTTTTCACTGTTGTACGGTCGACCTGGCAAGGC
Organism: uncultured Pirellulaceae bacterium; assembly: GCA_964397295.1. GTDB lineage: Bacteria > Planctomycetota > Planctomycetia > Pirellulales > Pirellulaceae > CAYNJG01. The sequence continues at coordinate 1,589 of CAYNJG010000126.1, read as the reverse complement.
AATTGAAAAGTACGCATGCGAAACTTCGCTTGTTTGCATGATTACCGCCGATTCAAAGTCACACGGCAATTGTTCTTCCGGCTGGCTGGTACCCAGCAACCTCCAAAACGAATCCCTCGCTTCCGCGACGGTTGCTTCATGATCAATGTCGCCGACAGCAGCGATAACCATGCGATCGGGCATGTAGTTTTGGCCAGCAAAGTAAATGACATCTTCGCGTGTGAGGCTTGAAACCGAATCGGGATCACCGCCCACAGGTCGTCCAAGTGGGTGCTTCGGCCAAATCGATCGCTTCAAACAATCGTTGAGACGACTCTGAGGTCGATCATGACTGATTCCGAGTTCCTGAAGAACGACATCTCGCTCTTGCAAGATCCGCTCCTCTGGAAAAGTCGAATTCAGCAGCATGTCGCCCAACAAATCCCATGCAAACGGACGATAGTCGTGCATGATGTGAGCGTGAAAGCAAGTGTAGTCACGGCTTGTGAAAGCACCGACCTGGCCACATGTTTCGTCGACCAATCGAGAAATCGCATTTGAATCGCGACCGCTCGTACCCAGGAAAAAACCATGCTCCGTTAGATGAGCGAGACCAGCTTTGTTCTCTTGCTCGTTTTGCGGGCCGGCCGCTACAAGAATCCCTATCGCGACGGAACGAGATCCAGGAACAGATTCGGTTACAACTCGAAGCTGATTGTCGAGCGTTGAGCACTTTTGCATAGCGTTTAGTTCCAGATTCGTCCAACTTCGCTGATGAGCGTATCGACGCTCTCTAGAAAGCTTCGCTTGTCATCCGAGCTAGTACTAAATCGCTTTACACAAATGACAAAGTACTCAACGAGAAATACGTTGAAGTCGCTTTGTAGCTGTGCGTATTGCAATGCGAGCTGCTCGGAATCAATCTCTTGAGCCTTGCCGAAAATCTTTTTGACGGCATTCCAGCTAGCTCCATCAAGCAATTCCTCCAACGCTTTCGTGCGTTGGTAGAGGTCATGCATTTTCTCAGCAACCTCTTTGAATGAACTTGGACTAAAACGTGGCTCGGCGAAGTCCGTAATCTCTACGAGCAAATTCATGAATACGTTGAGCTTGCCCAACGTAGGCCCCTGCCCTGCTTCGTCTCGAACATCACTAAGTTTGTTTTCGAGACGACACAAGTGATCCACACAATCCATGTGAAAAGTCGCCGGATTCACGGCAGCGGCTGTCACGGTTACGGGCTTCATCGCAGTCTTCATCCTAAAACGCACAACTGCGCAACCGTGCCGCCAGTAGGAGGCCAATTCGATTCGCAGACGTTGAACTCTAGCTCAGGAATAGAAGACGTTTGCAAGTTCAAAGACGCTTTGCCAAGTACATCAGGTCAGCGCTGGTTGTAGCGATTGGGCGGATCGTATCAGATACCGCAGTTATCTTCGGATAAAACCTCTACTTGTGAGTTTGGACTGTCGCTTTTGCTGACCTAGATTTCGATAAGTACATTTCTAAGCGGAATAAATCGATGGACCATAGTTACACTCGCCAATCAAAACTGATCAAAGCGATCAACCTCGCTGTCTGGGCAGTGCTATTTCTTGCCGGAATAACCC
>CAYNJG010000125.1:0-20327 GCA_964397295.1 uncultured Pirellulaceae bacterium | reverse complement strand
GCTCCACCGAGCATCGCGGCCGCAATGCATGCGCCAATTACTACCGTCATCGTATAGATCGCAATTTGGCGCCGGCTAAGGCGAAATAGCAGCATTGTGACCAGACCCGATAGAATCGCATACGCACCGAAGAACGTAAGCAGGAATAAACGATTCCACGAAGCGTTCCCGCTTGCGCGCCGATCGATGCTACTTTGTTGTGCGAGACTCCGGATGCCGGTTCGTGGCACAACGGACATTCGATTGGCGATGCTCTGGCGAGTTGCTTTGTCCGATGAGAATAGCGGTTCCGAATACTCGCAGATCTTCCCCAATCCCGCTTCGCGGACTATGAATTGGTCGTCCGATTGCGTGGGTGCAGAACTGCTTAACGGAGAGCTGGCGAGTAGCTTTTTGATAATGTTCTGCGATTTGTCGTGAACGAAGACATTGCCGCCTTGGCACATCCAGTTCGCGATCGCATTCCACTGTGCTCGGTTCAACAGCTTTGCGTCAAAGTTTTCTTCGAACACGATCCCTTGAGCCACCGAAAGTGCACCTGGATGATCGGGAACTTGCCACGATTTCACAGTCAAGTCATGTGCGCGGCGTCCGCTCTTGTTTGCGACCGGGCTTTGTGGTGCGTTTGCATTTTGGGGCTTCTTGGTCTGTGGTAAATTAAGATTTCGTTCAGCATCGCTGATGAACAGGCAATGAACGACGTCCTGGGAAAAGCTGCTGTTGGTCGCTAGAGGGACCTGCCTTCGCCAGATCACTTTGCCTTCAACTTGGATCTCGGCGTAGCACTCGTAGATGTTGTCGAGGTCACCTCGAATGGTCGAGAACCTGCGTTTCGATGCCGGACCAATGAAAACTTCGCCCAAGTCAATTTTGCGATTTTTGTTATAGGGGGCGCTGAGAAAGAGCCGGCCTTCGATCGTTTCATCTGAAAAGTTTTCGATCAGGAATGATATCGGCACCGGGGTAGTGGGGTCGACCGAGTTGCCCCATCCGGCCACTGGCTCAATTACCAGCCCCGCAGTATCAACGTCTTTCGTCCGGTCGGCTTGCGATTGTCCCCACGCCACGCATGGAAGGCAAAGGCAAATCGCGATCGAGAGGTATCGTAAGTAGTCGCGAGTCATGACGTTGGCTCCGTTGCCAGTTGCTCGAGCACCTGTGGCTTTTGTGTTGGAGACTTTTGAGCGGGCGACTCCTGCCCTAGCGGCGCAAGATAGTCCTGCCTCAATTGTCGCTCTCGCCGTCGAATCGCAAACCAAGCAAGTATGAGCAACAGCCCATGTAAGACGTAGAATGGAGCGGACGTTGCGTTTGTGTAACCATCTCGGTTGGGTAGTTCGCCGAGTTTCAGTGGAAACCAACATGCGGGGGAGAGCGCCGTAACGAGCGGCGCCAATTGGACGAACAATGGCGATCGCTGTAGTTCGTCAACTTCGATATAGATCACGGTGAAGATGACAGGAATCGCACCAACGATGAATCCATACAGGCCAACAGTCGCTAGGAACGAGAAACTCTTCACCCAAGAAAGTGAGCACAACCACCGGTGCCAAGCGTAGATGGTCAGTCCAGAGATAAGTAGCACTATCGGTGCTTCTAGCGCAAACGCTGGCCAGTTTACGTACTGTGTTCGCGAACTTGGATCGTAGAAGATTGATCGGCCAGCGTTGTCACCAAAAAGCGACTCAAACAACCAGGGGAAGCCGACCGTAAACGCTGTGGCAAAAACCGCAAACGATAAAAAAGCGATCGTATCCAATCGGCCAATGTTTGCTTTTTTTCCTCGCAGGTAGGTCACGTCCATCAGCGTCGAATTCTTCGAATGCGAAAAGACGTACGCCGCGATCACAAGTCCCACGCCGAGAAACATCAAGTGCGTAAAGTGAAACTCGGGTACGAAATACCAGGGTGGTGCTTGCTGTGTGGCGTACCGTGACAGGAATTCGAAGTACACGACATAGGCCGTTGCGAAAGCTAACGAGACAACGCCCAAGGCAATGCTCCACCTAACAAGTCCCTCATTGCGAAGTGGCTGTTCGCCGCGATTCTCGTAGAAGAATGCCAGCTCGGAGGGGCGCTGAATGTGATGGCGAAAGCGAAACCATTTCTTTCGCTTAGCGTCTCCCTTGCGGACAACTTCGCCGAACGTACTGTTCTCGCGAATGATGCCGAACAGCGGGCCCAGATAAACACCTAGCAATGCGAGGCCGCACAGCGTTCCCATGCCGATGGCACAGGCGAAAAACTTGGGCCACAAACTTGTCGCTAAGACTGGGGGGAAAAAGAAGTTCTGCGTTGCTATATGGAGTGGATGGATCAGCATCGGTGCCGGGGACAAAACGAATGGCTGGAATGGAAGTGGCGCGCAGCCAAAGCCGAGCATGAAGCTGGCTCCCACAATAACCATGATCGCGGCGAGCAATTCGTTGAAATACAGCGACAACCACAACGTAGTTAGCGCGAGTGTCATGCAGTAGAGCCAGATCAGAAACAAGCCTGCGAGGAAGAATCCAAAGTCGATGCCGCCCATCGAAATGCTTAGCACGAAATAGGGTAGCAACAAAAAGCCAATCAGCCCCAAGAACAAGTTCTGTGAAGTCGCTTTGCCAATTAGAAAGCGAAACGGAGTAATGCCGCTGAGCACGATCTGATCGAAGTAGCGACCGATACGCGGTCCCCAAAAGACTGTCACCATGCGCAAGGGAATGAGCAGCGTCGCGAATACAGTAGTTCCGCCGAGCAAGATTAGAGCTAGTAGCTGGCCGAATTCGATTTTTTCCGTAAACTCGCGAAAGCCGAAACCGTCCGGGTCGATCATGAATGGAGAAACCATCACCAGCACGACCAGGTTGAGCAACAATGCTGCAATGCCTACCGAAAAGCCGCCGATCAAATTTGCCCGATCACGTCCATAGTTTGGGCTGTCTCTGAATGCTCCAACGAATTGGCGGATCGTGTTCATGTGACCTTCCCTTCTGTTGATCGCATGAATATTTCTTCCAGATTCGGTTCGGCGTCCGTAAAGTTGAGTACTCGAATGTTGTGCTTCAATAACTCAGCCAGCACAAAGTTTCCGTCCGGTTCGGTACTGTCGATCACCAGTTCTTGGTCACGTTGTTCGCACGATGACACGCCGGAAAGAACTTGCAAAACATCCTTCGTTCGTTCGACTTCCTCGCTAGGAACTCGCAATCGCAGCACGCGAGCCTTTGCGCCATAGTGTTGGCGAAGTGCACCGAGGTCTCCGTCTAGAACCAATTGGCCTTGTTCGAGAATTCCGATGGTGTCGCTGATTTCTTCAATGTCGGGCAAGATGTGCGAACTGATAATGATTGTCTTACCCATCGACGCGAGAGCACGCACGATGCCACGGAGCTCGGTTCGGGCCCGCGGGTCTAGGCCGCTTGCAGGTTCGTCCAGGATGAGCAGGTCGGGATCGTGCAGTAGTGTTTTGGCCAGCAACAGTCGCTGTTTATTGCCGGTCGACAGACCTTTGACCATTACGTTTTCACGGCCGGTCAGATCCGTCAGTTCGCAGACGTCTTTGACACGCTGAGCTCGCTCCGGCGTGGGCACGCCGTACATGCAGCCGAAATAGTCGAGGTACTCGCCAATATCCAAGTTGCGAGGGCTGCCAAACTCGGCGGGCATGAAACCCAAACGCTTTCGCACACCACGCGGGTTGCGAAAAACGGATTCGCCATGAATGCGAATATCACCGCGGTCGGGCTTGGCCAATGATGAAATCAAACGCAGCAGCGTCGTCTTACCTGCGCCATTGGGACCGATTAGCCCCAGTGTTTTACCCTGCTCGACGCGCAGGTTAATGCTATCGACGGCGATTAAACTGTCGAATGTTTTCGTTACGTTGTCAATTTCTACGACCGCTGGCAACTTGCTGGCTCCATTGGATGGTGGTCCTTAGTCGTTGGCTGGTCAAAAAGGTTTCTGGTCGCGAGAAAAGTTTTTCAAGGTTCTGGAGCAAGTGACGACAAATACGCAAGCAGATCCTGTGCTTGCTCGAGCGTCAACGTCGATAGAAGCTTGTCCGGCATCAGGGAAACCTCGGAAACCTTACGGAATTCGATGTCGTCATTGGCGATTCGGCGCAGTTTGCCTTCCGCATCTCGCAGCACGATACCACCCTCTTCTGGCTGCACCACGCCTGTAAAGATCTCACCATCCGCCGTCTGAATGACGTGCGTGAGATATCGTTTGTTGATTTTTTTCGATGGCGCCATGATGTTCTCGAGCAGCGTCGTTCTTACATATTGCTTTCTCTTCAGTGACGCGAGATTTGGGCCAGTGCTCTCTTTGCCAGACTCAACAGAGTGACAATTCTTGCACGAGAGACTCTCCGAAAGAAATAACTCTCGTCCACGCGTAGCGTCACCCATGCTGGAAAGGATTCTCGCTGGAGCGATGTTGTCTCCGAGTCGCTCGGTTCGTTGGCTGACGGGAATGAACGGTTCGAATAAGTCTTTTGATATGTCCGGAAGTGACCGCGAGAGGTCAATGATTTGATGCCGTAACGCTGGTTTGAGTTGGTCAGTGCGAATGGCCTGCGTCGCGACGAGTCCGTGTGAAGGAACCGCCAGCCAAGTTGCCAGTTTGTCCGTGTCCGCCGCTTCGTTGAGCAAAGTGAGTTGTTTCTGCGTATCAACAGCGTCATGGTCGAGCGATAGTATCCAATCGTGTAACAGTTCCGCGCCGCGCTGGTCCACCTCCAAACCACCAAGCTTCGGCATATGACCGGGGCCGAGTTTGCTAAATCGATAGAACAATATGCTGCGGTATGGATCGCCGGACGCGACTACTTTCGCATTGGGGATTCCGAATGAGCCCTGGAGTGGTGGCTCGTCGATCATCCGCGTTTGTTTTGCGGAAGCTCGGAACAACACATTCATCGCAACAGAACCGCCGCCATCCGGTCGATGGCAATGAGCACAGTTGAGATGCAAGTATGCGCGGGCTCGCGAATCCAACGCTTCTTCTTCGTCCAGTGGATCTGCAATGGTCGGGCTGTTCGGTGGCGGTTTCGCGAATAGTTTGAGACTCGCGAAATAGTCGAGCTGGTCTTCATGCTGCTCAGTCGGACGCCGAAGTTGCTCGGGTTTGAAACCCAGCAGCATGTCGTTGGCGTTGGAGTGGCAGATCATGCAGTCGCCACGATTCGAAACGAGCCACGAATGTTGGGTTCCATCAATGTCGATCTGGATGGTCTGCGAAACGTCATCGGCCAATTCGGCGTCTGTTTGGGCGTCGTTCCATAGATAAGAGTAAGCTTGCCAGGCTTGTCCGTCGTAGTGCATGAGTTGCGTTTCGACGCGACGGCCTTCTAACGAAATCGTTTTGCCAAGGACCGTGTTCTTCGGGAACTTCCACGATCCGCGATGTTTGCCGTCCCAGTTCGACCATCCCGAACCGACGCGATAGACATCGATTTGTTTTTCGCCTGGGACACCAATGAATCGCGTCGCCGTGCCGCCGTCCATCCACGGTTCGGCGATGATGGAATAGGGAAGCACGCCATCCGCAAGCGTCATCTGCGATGTGTCGGAGAACAGTCCCGATTGGCTTAGCTTTCTCGGAAACTCTTGATTCGTGCTTCGCTTGTGTTGTCGAACGAGTTTGTGGATCGTTCCGAGGTAGTCAACCACGTACATCTCGCCAGCATCATTGAGTGCGAAGCAGATGATCTGCAATGCAGAACGTGCAATTTCAGTCGGGCCCTCAAATCCGTCTTCGGTTTTCTTAAGTGACCAAATGCGCCCCGTGACGTGATCGCCGTAGACATACTTACCTCGTAATTCGGGCAGGTTCGAGCCGTAATAAACTTGTCCGCCAGTGATGGAGCGAGCCTCCGTGTGTGGATGACTTGCGGCAGGCTTCAGTACAGGCGTGGGTCCCGACACGTAGTCACGATTAACAGTGTGCGGGCCTTCGACAAGACTCCAACCGTAGTTGCCTCCCGACTCGATAGCGTAGATCATCTCCCAAAGTTCCCACCCAACATCGCCAACCCAAAGTTGACCGGTTTCACGATCAAACGCCATTCGCCAAGGGTTGCGGAAGCCGTAGGCGAAGACTTCAGGACGAGCTCCTTCGAGATCGACGAATGGATTGTTCCTGGGAATGGCGTAGGGTAGATCGTCAGACTTGTTGTTGACGTCTATGCGCGTGATCGTTGAGAGGATGGAGCCGACGTCTTGTCCCGCCTTGTAGGGATCGGGCGGGAACGGAGCGGCGGCATCACCCGCGGAAATATAGAGATACCCGTCAGGGCCAAATTTCACGCTGCCGCCGTTGTGACCGCCGGCACGCCAGGTGTACAAAATCGTTTCGCTATTTGGTTCGATCTTCATCGGTTTGCCATCCGTTAACCGAAACCGTGCGGCGATCGTACCGTTTTCGTTTTCGCCCTTCTGTCGATAGCAAACGTAGATTTCGCGATTGTTTTGAAAGTCGGGGTGAAAGTCCAAGCCATACGCGAACTGAAAGTTTTCGGCGTGATCCGAGAGTTTTCCAATCAGTGTCGGTTTCGAAACATCTTCCGATGGTAGCTCGTAAATGTCGCCACCCTGCTCGAGTACAAACATGCTGGCAGTACCGGGCGCGTTGGCCATTTCGACCGGGTGGTCGAATTTAATTCCGCCGTAGGCTTGTTCGGTGCGGCAGGGCAGGGGAGGCGTCGGTGAACCTTGAACCTGAGAGCTGGTCCAGGCGGGACGCTGCGCGAGGCATTCAGAAGAGAGAAATACAAGCAGGATTGCTGCACTGAGTTTGGCTAGGCGTCGAGGGAATGTTGTCTTCTTCGCCATGTTTATCTCGGATAATTGGTGCGATGTTTATTTTAAGACATTGCGTCTTCAATGCAAGTTCGCGTGAGTGGCGCACGACGGCATCGATGGGCCGCAGCAGAATGTATCAAAACTAGATGTCGCGATCACGTGCGCGGTAAGCGGTTGAGTTGCCGTCCGACCTGAGATGTCAGTGCGTACTACTTGACTTGATCGTTAACGGAAAGCTCTCGGGAGAAACGAATAGCTGCCGTGTATTGGCTGGCAAATCGACGATGTTCTTGCCGCGAAACCACACCTGCTTGTTAACGACAATGTCGAGCCGTTCATGCGTGCTGCTCAAATGGACCAGTTCCATTCCGATGGGCGCGAGAATACCAATGCGATTCCATGGGCCAAGCAACTCGCCAGGCTTTTCCCAAGTCGTCTCTTCTTGGTCGGCTACCATGAACATCAGCCGTTTCATCGGTTGCGTTTCGTCGGTATCTGGGGTGCGATTGCAGAGTTCTGCTAATACTCGTTGAACTGAATCTAATTGCTGTGGCTCGAATGTTGGCTCCGATTCATTGGCGTTCTCGAAGTGCTCGAGAGCAGGCCAAAGTGCGAGCACTCGAACGGCCAAGTCCAATGCGTGTGCGATATCGCCGTTTTTGATGCGATTTGTGATCAGCGATCCCCATGTCGTCCGCAAAAGCATCGCGTCTAACGGGAGTTTTTCGACAGGTTTTCGCCAAGTTTTGGCATCTGCCGTGACCTCATCGATCGGGGTTTGGGTTAGTGGCAATCGTTCCGATATTTGGTTGAGGTGTTTGATGTAGCTTTCGCTCAGCTCCCCGTCGCTGTTTGCTGACAAAACCAGAAAGTCTTGAAAAGAGTTGCCAGCTTCCCCCAGGAAGAACGATAGTGGCTGTTGGCCTGGGGGGTAAGCGTTCCCGCCGAAGAATGAATTGACATTTTTGTTGAAGCTTCTGTGGACAGGTCGGGCGAAACGTTCGTCCCATGCGTTGGCAAGCCGCATGTCACTTGGGAACGTGACGGTCGCTGCAAGTTTGGATTCAACTATCTCAAATCGAAGGTCTTGGAATTGGTCGGGAAGTTGGAATGTTTCCAACTCGAAAGGCGGATTCGCCATGAGTTCGCGAAGGTCGTCTTCGGAAATGATTGCGTGCGGAACTCGAAGTATTTTAAGTTCAGGAATGGTCCCAAGGCTGATGATGTCGTCGGAAGCGATGTTACTTGCTTTCGGAAAGCTCAGCTCAGTCAAGCCTGTGGCATTTTGTAATGGCGTCAAATCTTCAGGGACTACCAACCCCTGAAGTTCGAGGGACACCGTTCCCATCTTTACAGCGCGTTGCAGGGTCGCTTCGTTCGTGTGTTCTGTGCAGTGTAAAATCAACCTATGGAAATTGGACCCAACCTCAGCAGTCGCCTGACCCGGGACCAAAGCAGCAAATACCTCATCGCTAAGTTGTTCGTCCATCAGCTCGACCGTCAATGACATTCCGGTTGTCAGGTAAACTTCAAGACACGATTGCACGTGCTCCAGCATGCGCGGTAAATCTGTTGCATTGCTAAGACTGATCGTCGTGGCCGTATTGGTCCGATCTGTCTTCAGCAGTTCCGCAGATTCGAGTTCTAATCGGCTTCGGCCGCTGACCAAAGTGTCAATGCTTCCATCTTTGAAACTGTTATTGTTTTCGAGGATTTTGCGATACTGCGTGTTGGAGACTCGAGTCCCTGTGACCCGGAAGTTTCGCAAATGCTGATGGTTCACTAGGTTCTGAACACCTTTGTCGGTTACTTTCGGGTTGTGGGTGATTTCGAGTGTCTTCAGCGAAGTGCAGCCTGCCAACGGTTTCAGACTGTCATCCGTCAAATCGGCATTCGCCAAGAGAAGATGTTGAAGACGCTTGCACTCGGCGAACGCCTTTATATCTTCTTCGGTGACTTTCGTGTTACTGAACGCTACAGCCATAATCCGCTCGCCGAGTGGGTTGAGGAAACGGCCTCCGCCCAATTTTCGAATCACGCCGCCAACGTGTGGACCGAACCCGTGTTCATTCGTCTGCGTAAGCTCGACATGGCCACCTAGTTCTTCGATTCGGTCTCGCAGCTTTGCCTCGTGTAAATACTGTTTTGTTGGCCGCATGAACAAGCGAGCCATCAAGGCGGTCAATAGCATCAAAAGCAATGCAGTCCGCAGAGAAAAGCGAAACCAGTTTCGAGGCTTCTTATTCGCGGACGACGTCGTTGGCGTTGTGCTTGAGCTCATCGTGTTCCGGGGATTTTAGGGCACGATCGTTACTACGTTTGTACCTGCGGTAGCTATGTAAAGTAACGCCGCGCCGCCGCCGCCGAGGATCGGTCCGAGCACGGGAACCCACGAATAGCTCCAATCGCTATCTCGCTTGTTTGGAATGGGAAGCACCGCGTGGGCGAGCCTCGGTCCAAGATCTCGAGCCGGGTTGATCGCGTAGCCTGTGGTGCCCCCGAGCCCTATGCCAATCGCAAACACGACCAATGCGACGGGAAGTGCACCTAGGTCGCCTAAGCCGACAGCGTGCTCTGTGCCAGACATCGAGACCGTCGCTTTTACGGACACCAGCCCGGCAAACACCAAGACAAACGTACCCAATGCTTCGCTGAAAAGGTTATGCCCAAGACCACGTATCGCCGGTATCGTGCAGAACGAACCGAGCTTCGCATCTTGATCGACCGTGTGCGGAAAGTGTTGGACGTAAAAGAAGAAGACCAGCACAGCGCCGACAAACGCACCAGCAAGTTGTGAAATGATGTAAGGGCCGACACTCGCCCACTCAAACTTGCCCGCCATCGCAAAGCCAATCGATACGGCAGGATTTAAATGCGCGCCGTGTCCGTTGGTGCAGATCACGGCAACATAAACAGCGACCGCCCAGCCAAGAGTGATCTGCAGCCAACTTGACGTTGTGTTGCCTTTTGCGCGAGTTAAGTTTGCATTTGCACAGACTCCATCGCCAATGAGTACCAAAATCATCGTGCCGATGAACTCGGCTACATACGGGTCCATATTCCACCACCAAAATCGTCGAGCGAAAGGAGAAGTACCGAGTCTATCATCATTGCAGTGGTATTTCTCCAGTGTTGGCTATTTCAGATTCCCCAACTTGCACTGGGATATCAAATACCCTGAGTCGTACGTTGTTCTGCTCGAGATCTCCTCGTAGGCGGTAATTGCCCGCTGTTACGTCATCGAAACGGAAGGTGCCGTCTTTTTCCACGGTCGCGTAGTAGAGTCTCGCTTTGTTCTGTTGTCGTTTAATGCCATCCATAATCTGCTGCCAACCCTGGCCTGCTGCAGTGCGTTTCCATTGTTGAAGCCAAGCCATTCGAGCTGCCCTGTTATTTCCGAAGCCTTCTGGGAAAGGGATTTTCGGTGGGGCTGGGACAAATTCGTCGAGCCAGAGCGAAGCTTGACGCCAATCAGCCTCGGGGGAATTGTCGGGCACGGTCAGTTGGCCCACAACCGCAACGCCCTTGCCGCCCAATTGCATTTCTGTCGTTTTTCCCGCCTCCGTTTTCACTCGAGCGATCGGCGTCGAAGCCACTTCTGTTGCGCCTTGCCCAACCATCAGCACAATCTCACGCCGTACACGAACATCGCCCGCCGGAATGCGATCGATCTGGAAGCTGCCATCTTTGCTGGTGGTCGTTTCGTATTTGGCGAAAACATTGGGTACTTTCTGGCCATGAGAATGCATGCGGCTGTTTTGCGCTTCTACTCGCTTGTTCGGCACGGGTTCCGAACCGATGAAGTACTTTCCTTTCAACTTCGCCCACGGCTCAAGTTCAATCGGGCCAATGGCAGCGCCAGGCTCAGCTTCAATTTTTGCAAAGCCGTTTTCGTGAAGCACAATCAAGTGGAACGGTTCTACTTGGGCAGAAAACTGAAAGCGGCCCTCTTTATCTGTCAGTACCTTCTTGGCGTTGGAAGTGGAGCCATCGTCGATGCGACCGTTGTCGATACTGATTTGGCTGCCTGCCACGCCAAGCACGACCTCGGCGTTCACAGCCAAGTTTCCGGCAACATCCCGAACGACCTCGGATATGTCTTTGCCACGTTCCAGATCGAAGTTGATTTCGACGGTCTCTTCGTCGTACTGAATGTTGCGCGAGACTTTTGGTTGGTAGCCGTCCGCTTCCAATCTCACCAAATGAGCATGATAGCCGCGATTATTATGAGGCATGCGATAGACGCCGTCCTTGCCGTGGAATGCGTCATTGACCATCCAATTGATGGATGAGTCAGGCCGGCCTTGAATGCCTGCAACAACACGAAAGTTGGGAATTGGCTTTTTCGTTTTCGCATCGAGAACTTTGCCAGTCACAATTAACTGCCGCGGCGGACGAAAAACGTACTCTTCATCGCGCGCGACTACTGGTTGTTTCGGCATCTGCATGCCACCGGGCCGGCAAATGTCGGCCTGAAAGGTGTCAAGCGGCGCCTCGTCCCATTCCCACACGCCGCTGTCGTCGGTGTAGGCTTTGATGTGGTCAAATTCGAAGTACTCAATTTGCTGTCCACGCCAGCGCTGAAAGAAAATTCGCGACTTCGGGATTCCCTTACCGTCTTCATCCAGCACTCGAATCTTCACATGCCCACCGGGCTGCAGTGTGAAGTCCACGGGCATCATGTCTGCTTTCACTAGAACATCTTGGAAATCCAAGGCGTAAGAATCGGCTGAGACAACGATGCGACTGGTTTCGGCTTCAAAGCCAGACATTTCGTACTTGCCCTCTGCGTCTGTGGTCGTGTTTCGTTCGTCATTACGAACCTTCGTACGAATCATCGCTCCTTTAATAGGTTCTCCATCAGCGTTGGTGATCGTTCCAGATACCGAAAGCCCCTTTGAAGCAACGATCTTTTCATGGGGAACTGCTCCTTCTTCGAGACCAAACGTTCCACGCGAGAGAGTCTTATAAAACGGCTTGTAATCTCTGTGTTCGAAAGAAACGGTGATGTCGGTATTCGAAATGGGGACTTGGCTGAATGTCCACCTCCCCTCTTCGTTTGTTGTGATTTTCGTCCCAATACCCAGCTGTCCTGGTACACGTTTCTTGAATTCTAGACTCGGGCTAGCCTTTGCCCCGGCAATCGGTTCGCCATCTTCGTTAACGAGCACGCCTCCCACGGTCCATGCGTCATCCAACTTAATCGTGAACGTGTCAGGAACTGGTTCACCCGTCTTCGGTGAATCCCATTCGGCAAAGTATGGGCCGTACCCATCGAACTTTACGAATATCCGGATGTTCGATTTCGAAATCGGAAGTTGACATCGCACGCGTCCATTTTCGTCAGCTTTAATCCATCGGCCGTAGTGATCGCTTTTGCCGAGTGTCCCACGCGTGACGCGGAAGTCTTCCGTTTTTGGATAGACCCGCCACTCGGTATCGCAATTCGCAACCGGCTTGCCATGCGAGTCAACGATGAGTATTTCGAGGCTCTCTTGCTCTTCGGGTTTTATTGTCGCGGTTTCTTGTGGAGCTGCTCGCACTTGCGGGGCGGCAATTGCCATCAGCAAAAAGAAAGCGACGAAAGCCAAGCATGGCATTGATCGTGACTTTGTTCTGCTTCTGTCGCGTTCGCAGACGGTCCACATGAATTTCGAGAGAGGTGTGATGCACATAGAACGTATTCCTCGTCGTGGCAAGAGAATACGTTTGTATGCGAAGCAATTGCAGCCGTCAACAAAATCGACGGAGTGAGACGGCCCCTCTGCCTCTTCCGCTCGACTATACTCTGATAGGTTTTCGTTTATCCATTTCTTCATTGCCGAGCTCTATGTTCCGATTCTTGCTAAAGGCTATCGCCTGCTCTGCACTTATCGCGACGGATGTACTGGCTGAAGACTTCGTCCCGCAATTCTTGGTCACTCACTGCACCGATTGTCACGGAGGCACAGATCCGGAAGCTAATCTTCCGCTCGATGTAGTCTCTACTGACTTCACTATCGCAACAACGGCTGATACGTGGCAAAGAGTGCTCGAACAAATCACGCTTGGCCAAATGCCGCCGGTGTCGAGCGAACAGCCCGACGCTGACGAAGCCGCTCGACTCAAGGCATGGATCCGGAGCAAGCTTCATTCGGTTAATCAGACGGCGATGATTGACCACAAACTCCGTTCGCCCGAGTTTGGAAACCATGTCAACCATGAACGGCTTTTTGATGGATCGATTTCCGGGCCTGCTTCGTCTCCGCCTCGCTTGTGGCGTCTGAATCCGCACGTCTACGATCGACTTGTGGATCGCATCGGCGAAGGACTGGGCCGCGAGACTGCGATCCATCAACCGTTTGCGCTGGACGAGGGCAAGGGCGTGATTGCTGACTATGCAGCGCAAAACGTCGCCGACTCCGCAACGCTGCAGCTTCTGTTGATGAACTGCCAAACGCTGACGGACTTCCAGACGACTGGCGTTTCCGTTCGAGATCACGAAGGACGTTCACGCCTAATCAATCGCACACCGCCAGCATTCGAAGCCATCATCCAGCAAGATTCCGCTCCATCGATCGAGCAACTTCAGGCGGCCATCGAATATCAATACAGGCTACTGCTTGAAAGAGATCCCACCGCGAGTGAGGCAGAGCGACTCATCAAGCTTTGCCAGCGAGCCATTAAGATGGGCGGAAATGCGCGTGGTCTTAAGACAATGCTGCAAGCCATCCTGTTGCAGCCCGAAGCCGTCTATCGCATGGAGCTAGGACTCGGTCCGTTGGATCAACATAATCGGCGTAGGCTTTCACCGACCGAGTTGGCTTTTGCTTTGGCTCGAGCAATCACAGACAAAGGGCCCAGCGAGATCAATGTAACTTGGCCGCTGAACTCGGCTGAGGGCACGCGCAAATCTCTGCTCGAATTGGCCAACCAAGGCAGTCTGCAAGAACCCGCGCAGATTCGCAGCGTCGTGCGACAGATTCTCGACGACAACAATATGTCCACGGCGAACTATCGAATGTTCACCGAAGATCACAAGATCGGCAACACCCGCGTGCTTCGATTCTTTCGCGAGTTCTTCGGCTATCACCACGCACCGAAAGTATTCAAAGATGCCAAGCGGATTGGTCACGGCGAACGATATTTGACCGACCGGATGGTTGACGACGCCGATCAACTGGTGATGCATCTGTTCGATCGAGACAAAGATGTCTTGCGGCGGCTGCTAACGACCAACGAATACTTCGTAGCGTATTTGGGTTCGCTCGAGCACATCAAAGCGGACATGCACTACATCAAGACCAACGTCAACGACGCGGGGTTCGAGTTCAATAGCGCCTACGTTAAACGACTGGAAGATTCTGGACGCCATCCTATCCCCATCGAAGGTCCGGACTCGCGAATGTACGTTGGCTTTTACAATATCGATCACGAGAACTGGGACTACCCGACCGAGCAACCGTTTCGATTGCCCAAGCAGGAACGAGCCGGCATTTTGACGCACCCCGCTTGGCTGATTGCTTGGAGCGGCAACTTCGACAACGATCCCATCCGCCGTGGCAAGTGGATTCGCACACACCTGTTGGCCGATACGATTCCCGACGTACCGCTGGACGTTAACGCCGTCGTTCCAGAGGATCCGCACAAGTCGTTGCGAGATCGTTTAACTGTGACGCGAGCCGAATACTGTTGGCAATGTCACGCAAAGATGGACCCGCTAGGCTTGCCATTTGAACGCTATGACGACTTCGGACGATACCGTGATCGAGAAATAATTGGCCAGCTGCTCTCCATCTTTCCCGAACGACATGAGGACGCCAAGACACTCGCCATCGATACCAGCGGAGCGATTGACGACAGCGGAGATGCTAAGCTGGATGGTTCGGTTGCGGACGTCCACGAATTGGCTGCGCGCTTGGCAGATTCTGACCGCGTTCGCCAATCGTTCGTGCGCCACGCGTTTCGTTTTTGGATGGGCCGCAACGAAACATTGGCCGATTCTCCTACGCTAATGGCGGCCGACAAAGCTTACCTCGAAAACGGAGGCAGCATGAAGGCGATGATCGCTTCGTTGTTGTCCTCGGATTCGTTCCTTTACCGCAGTTCTCGATCGGAAGCACGATGACAATACTAAGACCGACTCGGCGAGATGCGTTAAAACACCTCGCGGTATCGCTGGGGATGTCTCCATTGCTGGGGCCGTTTGTGCAGCGGCTGTATGCGGATGATGCAAGTAAGCTTCCAAAGCGGTTCCTGTTTGTTGTCAAATGCAGTGGGCTGACGCCGGCAGAATTGGTTCCTCAAGAGTTGCACGCCGATTGGGTCACGCCTGGCGAAGAAGAAGGTTGGCCTAACGAGTTGAAGCATAGCGACAAGTTGATCGACCAATCGCTTTCCGATCACCAATTGCCAGACTCGTTGCAGTCACTGACGCCGCTAAAAGACCATCTCACCATCGTGCAAGGTCTCTCGGGCAAGATGTGTCGCGGCGGGCACTCGGCCTGGTACGGCGCGCTTGGCTGCTACCACACGGGCGACGAAGGTAATCCGGGACGAGCTCAATCGGCGACAATCGACGGCGAGTTGGCGAGAACGTTGCCAGCTATCTTTCCGCATGTTGGTCTAACGCTCGGCGGCAAGGTGCTTTCCGGCGTGAAGGATTCGGTGGTTTATCCAGGTATTTCGGCCATCCGAACCGACCGTCCGCTGCCTTATCAAGCTAGTCCACAAATGGCGTTCAAGAACCTGTTTGGCGTCGCGGCGGTTGGGGAGAATGCAAAAGCCGATCAGCAGCTTCACTCGATGTTGCTCGATCACGCCGTTGGAGACATCAAGCGACTTCAAAAGCAAACTGCCGGCGCTGATCAAGAAAAGCTGGATCACTATCTGGAGGCGTTCGAAGGCTTGCGCGACCGAGGCCGTAAGCTCAAGGGAATGGAAGCCGAAATCCGCAAGCGCGCTCCGGTGGTCGATGACAAATACACTTCGAATGTAGAGACCGATCGCGTCGAAGCACATTTTGATATTGCAGCCGCCGCACTGATCGCCGGCCTGTCGAACGTGGTGACGATTCGCACGGATACGCTCGAGGTGACCTATCGTGGGTTGGGTATCTCGAAGCACGTACACGGCATTGGTCACGCAGAATCGGTCGACGGAATGACGCCGGTCGAGGCGAGAAACCGGATTCGTACGTTCCAGGTCGATCAGATCGCACGTGTCGCGAGCAAGCTCAAGTCGATTCCCGAAGGCGACGGTACGATGCTAGACAATACGCTGATCGTCTACCTAAGCGATGCGGCGGAACAGCATCACGGAGCCTGCTTGCAATGGCCATTCGTACTCGTCGGTGGCCTCGGCGACCAACTAAAACGCCAGCCAGGCGGTCGCTACTTGCATTACCCGGGCTATGAAAGTCGGGGGCACCATACGATCGCGAATCTCTACAGCACCCTATTGCGCGCGGTCGGCAAACCAATCGAATCCTTCGGCCGAAGGGATTTGAACTTGGACGAAAAGCTGCAGCGAGGCCCCTTGAGCGAACTGCTCAGTTAGCTGGCTAGGCCTAGCGTAGTTCGGGACAGGGCAGGGAAGCTCAAGAACATTCACATCTAGGTTGCCATTTCGGATCCGGTGCGGCGCGAATCACATCCGCTCCTTTGCCGTCCTCCCGATTATTTAAGCCAGTCTGGGATGGAGTTGTTTTCTTTCCAATCCCGGATCCGTCTGTCGAGCTTGTCGGCTTTCCACTTCGTGGTACCGGCTGGCAGAGCACTGTTTTTAGGAATCCATTTTTTGTGCTGCTTGATGATGTCGGCATACGCGGGATCGGCGGCCAAGTTGTTGTGTTCGCCGACGTCGGTGCGGTGGTCGTACAGTTCTTCGCTGCCGTCGCGGTACAAAATGTATCGCCAGTCGTTGCTGCGTACGGCGTGATTGCCGTAGTACCAACTGCACAGGACGGGTTTCTCGCGAGTCTTCGTTGGGTCACGCAAAAGCGGCACAAGGGAATTGCCTTCCAGTCGCGCGGCGGGTGGAAGTTTGCAAAGTTCGACCAGCGTGGGATACAGGTCCAGCAGACTCACCACTTGCGAGCTCTTTGCTTCGGGCCTGGTCATGCCCGGAACTTTGAAGAACAGAGGAACCCGCGTGGACTCTTCCCAAAGCGACTGTTTCCGCCAGTGGTGTTTTTCGCCCAGATGCTGGCCGTGGTCGGACCACAGGACGACGATTGTGTTCTTGCTGTGTTCGCTTTTCTCCAACGCGGAAATCACCTTGCCGACCTGTGCATCAACAAAGGAAACGCAGGCCAGATAACCCAGCACCATCTCTCGCCAATAGTCGTCGCTCAGGCCGACCACAGCATTGTGGTCTCCACCTTTGAGCCGCCCGTAGGCTATGGATTTTCCCATCAGCGGAATGTCTGACATTTCGCCTTCCGGAACGAATGGAATTTGAATTTGATCGGCGTCGTAAAGCTCGAAGAATTCGCGCGGCGCGGTGAAGGGGACATGCGGCCGGACGAAGCCAACTGCCAGGAAGAAAGGCTCCTTGTGGCCAGCGCCCAGCCGATTGACCGCCCAGTCGGCGATCAGTTCGTCATACATTTTCCCACCGGGCATGTCTTCGCGATCGAGTGCTCCCCAGGCCAGCGAGTTGCCGTCTTCGTAATCCTTGCCATAGTGGCGACTCATCTGAGCCCCGTTTTTGGGAAACGGATAAAAATGCGTTCCGCCGTAACCATCGCCTCGTTCGCGTAGGTGTTTGGGCACCTTGTACTTTGGAGCGACTTCATCCCAGAAGTCATCGGTTCGATCTTTGTAGTCCGACGCGCCCTGATGGAAAACCTTGCCTGCGGTCAGAGTCCGATAGCCGTTGTCACGAAAGTACTGGGGCAACATGACATGGTCGCCCATCACTTTTTCGTAAGTGGCTCGCATGGATTTGGTCGAGGTGTACCAGCCGGATGTCGTTGGATGAATTCCGCTCAGCAGCGAGTTGCGTGAAGCGGTGCAGACTGCCTGCGAACAGTGGGCGTTTGTGAAAAGAACTCCCTGCTTGAACAGCCGATCCATGTGAGGAGTCTTCGCCTGCGGATGTCCCAACAACGCGCCTTCCCAGTCATTCAAGTCATCGATGGAGATGAACAGCACGTTTGGTCGGTTGGTCCTGCGATCCTCGGTAGGTGGAGAAAGTTTGGAACGCTTCGGCTTCGGCAGCCCATTCATCGCTGTCGCGTAACGCTCCCCTAGCAGTAGTTGGCTCTTGGTATCGAAATGCGTCCCGGGATCGGATGTCTTCGTTCCCTCGGAAGACACCAACCCAACGGTTGGGCTGTCTGCAGCAACCACTTGAATCGCCGCGCGAACGTTGTCTCGTTTTCCGTTATCAAACACTTCACCAACGACGATCGGTAGGTCGGCCATGCCGACGTCCTCGCGAACGCGAGCAATGAATTCCTTCAGCTGGCGACTGTAAGTTTCGGTACCTGACTTGGAATCAGACTCGCCCTGATGCCACAGCAGTCCACGGATCGTGTATTGATCACCGCGGTCGCGCAATTGCTTTGTCGCCATTCGAATCGTGGCGATGAAGTCGCGATACTGCGGGCCCTGGCTGTCGGGGACTCCCTTCTGGCCCGGCTTCCAGTCAGTTCGCAGGCTTGTGCCTCCCTTAGAGCCCTTGATCAGCGCGAGTTTGCGATCCGGGTTTTGCTGCAACATCGAATGCGAAAAACCGATCTCTGGCCCGAAAGTGGGCGACGGGAAACCGCCTTTGTATTTCGGCGGTATGCTGAATCCTGGCCCAAGAGTCTGCCATGTTTCGCTCGAACGTTTCTCGTTCCGGTAGAAGATGATGGCGTTCTCGACGGGCGTTTTCTCATCAGGGGCAAGTTCACTGACAAGGCCGCGACCGTCCATGTTCGACTGCCCAGCCAGTAGGTAGACGTCATATTCATCCGCAGCCCCTACGCATTGGCTGGCAGCAAGGATGCAGACAATTCCCACGTTCAAAACTGTCGTCGAAAAAGTTCTAGCCAACGGACATCCTCGGTGTGAAAAGAGATTCGCCCGCCCATCATACTCGATGGAAGGTGCAAACATGGCTGGCAAGTGTATGATGCGCCTAACGATCGGAAGGCAGACCGCTGCGTGACATTACTCCACGAGGATTTTAGTTGATGCCCAAGTCTCAAAGATGCGGATTCTTCGTTCGACTGCAGAGTTACGTTGCCGTCTCGTCCAACCACACCACCCTGACCCGTTTTGGCTGGAAACGTGTTCCCTCCAAGGGGAATGGGCCATTCCTTGGCCAGAGTCGTTGACGCTCCTTGAATTGAGTATCAACGTGGCAAAGTGCGTGTTCTACTTTCGAACCAATAAGGCTTTCTGAAAAACAGCTTTCCAAGTTGCTGTTTTCCAACGTCGAACGGTCTCGGCCGGTTCACTTGCTCGCGGCAGTACCCAAATGCCTTTGCGCGGGTCGGTCGTCAAACGCACCCGTCACATTTTGGCGACTACGGTCACGACCATGATTGGCTTTCTGCCCCCTAGTGCTCGATGGGGGATAGAGCGAAGCAGAGCTCGCAATTCGAGATTGCCCAGAATTGGATCGTGTTAATGTGGAGGGCCTCACGGGGAAATCGCAGGTAAGTCGCTTGCTATGTCGCGTTTTTTTCTCCGCCCCATACGAGGAATCGAGGGAATTTTTGCTCATCAAACTGAGCTTCGTTGAATCCACTACCGGCAAACTCGCAAACGAACTGGTCGTGGTCTTCTAAGGCTTTGAGAATATCTTGGTGACTTGCTGAACGTCGTTGATGTCGAAGCTGCAGATTCGATTTCTCCATGGTAGGTTTGCAAAGAGAGTGCGTCTCAAGGAACTTGCCTGAATTCACCACCGATTCAATTGTGAAAAACTCACGGCCGGCCTCTGCGCCAACTTCAACCAGTACATTTTCAATCGGACTCATGTAGATCGTGCGAACCATGAGGTTTTGACATCCATGTTGTCGAAACGCACCGATCTCGATCAACCCTAAGCTTTTAAGAACATGGTCGTGATACTTAAAGAACGGGAGTTTTTGGTATGACGACCAGAGAGAGCCAGGTCGGAGAACCTCTTCTTGGATTCCTCCAACTTTAATCCCTTGTGCCCTTGCAATCATGATCTGAACGCCCAGTAAGAAGATTGACGCCACGCCAATTTTCGCCCAACGATTATCTAGTAGCTGTTCGATACCATGGCTAGTTCCCAATTGCAGGGCTGTCCCGACAGCGGTGATAGCCAGTGCGACACCAATCTTCCATCCCCAGCGTTTTAGTTTTGGTCTTTTAACGGGAGCCTTGTGAGCAACGTCGAAATTCGGGTCGACGTTGCGAATGGGTAACCCGGAGCATGTGAGGCCACACAAGCGTTTCGCTCTAGGGTATTGTTCAACAACGGTTGGGTCAAAGTTCTCCAGTTTCGCTGTCCACGCTTCTTGGTTTTTCAGCGATTGAGGTGGTCTGGGTTTCACGGACACGCCAACACCTTATCTTGGAGAGCTGCAGT
>CAYNJG010000124.1:0-20462 GCA_964397295.1 uncultured Pirellulaceae bacterium | reverse complement strand
GACCGTCGTAGCATGCTCAGTCGTGCGTCGTTGCTCCGTGAAAACGGATACTCGACTTTGATGATCGACCTGCAATCGCATGGCGAAAGTCCGGGCGATGCGATCACCTTTGGCTACCTCGAACGACTCGATGCACAAGCCGCCGTTAGTTGGGTTCGCCGAAACACACCTCAAAAACGGATTGGCGTCGTCGGTCGCTCGCTTGGCGGAGCCGCTGCGGTCCTTGGATCCCCTCTCGACATCGATTGCCTTGTGCTTGAGTCAGTCTATCCCGCGATCGAAAAAGCAGTCGACAATCGGGTGCGCATGCGGCTTGGCCGACTTTCGTCTTTGGTCTCGCCTTTCCTGCTCGTGCAGCTAAAACCGCGACTTGGAATTACGACCGCCGACTTGCGACCGCTCGACCACATTGCGGACGTAGATTGCCCGGTCCTGGTCGTGTGTGGTGATCATGATGAACACACAACACTCGAAGAATCGCAATCGCTCTACGAAACAGCGAAGGAAACAAAGCAACTGCTTGTCTTTCCGGGTGCGAAACACGAAGACCTACTCGCTTACGATCCGGAACGGTATCGAAACGAAGTTATTCCATTTTTGAATAAGTGGATTGGCACTGTCGAATAGAGTGAACGGGTGTTTTCGTCCAAGCTATTCAAAGCGCCACGGAGTCGCACCGCTTCAATTTAGTTTTAACTGGCGAAGCCAATTTTCGACGAAGCCAGCGACACGCAAGACAAGAATTCTTGGACGGACTTTCCATCTAACAATCCGTCGTCACTGAACAGATTCAATAGCTGATCCGTTTGGGCTGTTTCTAAATCGGAATTGAGCAAACTGGTTCGAAACTTTTCCTCCAGCAACGGAATTGCTTCGCTACGCCGGCGGCGATGTCCGACTGGGTATTCCACTTCCACTCGGTTTGTCTTATCACCATTTTTGAATACGACTTGGATAGCATTCGTGATCGACCGCATCGCTGGGTCCATATAGTCACGCGAGTAGTCCTTATTCTCTCGCACATGCATTAACTCGCGAAGGCGATCGATTCTCGGATCAATCGCAACTTCGTCCTCGTAGTGCTCCGCACTCAACGCGCCATAGATCAGCGGGATCGCCACCAAGTATTGCAGGCAGTGGTCGCGATCCGCAGGATTGTGTAGCGGTCCGGTTTTCGAAATGATCCGCACCCCGGCTTCTTGGGTCTCAATGTTGATGGACTCGATTTCATCCAGGCGAGGCAAAACCTCGGGGTGAAGTTGCAACGCAGCTTCGACAGCAGTCTGCCCGTGGAATTCGGCCGGGAAACTGACTTTGAACAAGATGTTCTCCATCACATAGCTTTGGAGTGTCTGAGAAAGCTCGATCGACTTTCCGCCAAACAAAACGTCTTGAAATCCCCATCGCGAAGCTGATAGCGCTGACGTGTAGCCCATTTCGTCCTGAATACTCCACAGAGCCAAACGCACGGCACGACTGGTCGCGTCGCCCGCGGCCCAACTTTTCCGAGAGCCCGTGTTTGGTGCGTGACGATACGTGCGGAGTGCTCCACCATCGATCCATGCGTTACTCACTGCGTTGGCGATTTGCTCAGTCGTCCCCCCCAGTAACTGCGTCGCTACTGCCGTCGAGGCGATGCGGACCAGCAGCACATGGTCCAATCCCACGCGATTGAAGCTATTGTTCAGGGCCAACACACCTTGAATCTCGTACGCCTTGATGGCGGCCTGCAAAATGTCTCGCACGGTCAATTTACGTTCGGAAGTTCGCGAAACGAAATCGGCGACACTCAGAATTGCACCGAAGTTGTCCGATGGATGCCCCCATTCCGCCGCCAACCATGTATCGTTGTAGTCCAACCACCGAATCAGCGCGCCTGTGCAAAACGCGGCTTGAACAGGATCGAGTTCGAGCGATGTACCCGGTACACGAACTCCATCAGGTAACGAGGCACCGGGAACGACCGGCCCAATCATCCGCGTGCAAGCCGGGTACTTTAGCGCCTCAAATGCGCAGGCCAAACTATCAGCCAAGCACAGTCGAGCTGTCGAATATGCCTCGTCGGAGCCTACGTCGTCTCGGCTGACGTACTCGGCAATGTCCCAAACAACTGCGTCGAACTCTTGCTGATAGTGGCTCATCCGTTTGTGCTTTCCTTTTTATTCGTCGGGTACTCACGATCTTCCGGTCCAATGTATTCCGCGCTTGGACGAATCAATCGATTGTCAGCCCGCTGTTCGAACACGTGTGCGGCCCATCCTGCCGTACGAGACAGAACAAAGATCGGCGTAAACAACGCGGTGGGAATTCCAAGAAAGTGATACGCTGACGCGCTGTAGAAATCGAGATTGGGGAAGAGCTTTTTCTCACGCGACATCACGGCATGAATTCTCTCCGACACGGGATAGAGTTTCGTATCTCCCCTTTCGTCGCTGAGTTGCTTCGCGATGCGTTGGATGATTTCTGACCGCGGGTCGCACTCGCGGTAGACACGATGCCCAAAACCCATGATCTTTTTACGTTGCTCGAGCGATTGCATGATGCCTGCTTCGGCTTCGTCGGGTGTTTCGAACCGCTCGATCAGCTCCATCGCAGCTTCATTGGCTCCACCGTGCAACGGCCCACGCAACGTGCCAATCGCGGCGGTGATTGCGGAATAGAGGTCCGACAACGTGGACGAACAGATCCGGGCCGTGAAGGTTGAGGCGTTGAATTCGTGTTCCGCGTACAAGATTAGCGACATGTCCATTGCTCGCCGATGCGTTTCGGTCGGTCGGTTTCCATGGAGCAAATCAAGGAAATGCCCAGCGATCGAATCCTCTACCGAACGAACATCAATACGAATGCCCGTTTGATGGAATTGATACCAGTACAAAACAACGCTTGGAAAGATCGCCAGCATGCGTTCGGCGGCCTGCATTTGATCCTGTTCGGGTTCGAGACATCCAAGGCTCGAACAAGCCGTTCGCAAAACGTCCATGGGATGCGAATCAGATGGCAGACGCTCAAGGATCTCGCACAACGATGTCGGCAAAGGTCGCTGCTCTACGAGTCGCTTTTTGTATTCATGAAGCTTTTCCGGCGACGGTAATTCACCATGGAGCAACAAATAACTGACTTCTTCGAAGCTGCTATGCTTGGCCAAGTCTTCGATGCGATAGCCTCGGTACGTGAGTCCACGGCCTTCTTTGCCAACGGAACTAAGTGCGGTCGAACCAGCGACAACACCGGCCAAACCTTTGGTGGATTTGGGAGGTGCGGTGCCTCCTGTTGACGGATCAATATCTGCATCGGCAATCATGAGTTCTCTCTCAGTTCGTTATCAAGTTTCTTTTCTTGTTCAAGATAGTCCAAGACTTCGTAAAGCTCGTCGCGTGTTTGCATGGAACCGATGACACTGGCTTGCGTTCCAGATTCGCGAATTGCGGTGAACACATCGAGAGCTGCCCGACTCATCGCGCGAAAAGCCGAAAGCGGATAAAGGAT
This sequence comes from uncultured Pirellulaceae bacterium, assembly GCA_964397295.1. Taxonomy (GTDB): domain Bacteria; phylum Planctomycetota; class Planctomycetia; order Pirellulales; family Pirellulaceae; genus CAYNJG01. Next base: position 16,976 of record CAYNJG010000124.1, on the reverse strand, counting down.
GATTGAAACGCCTGCGTCGCGCAGTGTTTCTCGATCTAGCAACGGTGTCTTTCCAAACTCTGTCATATTGGCCAGCACAGGAACGCCCACACTTTGAGTAAACTGTTCGTACTCGCTCAGTTCGGTCATTGCTTCAGCAAAGATCGCGTCTGCTCCAGCCGCCACGTATTTGTTTGCTCGGGCGATGGCATCGTCGATTCCGTTCACGCCATAGGCATCCGTCCGTGCCATGATGAGAAATTCAGGGTCGGTCCGAGCATCTACGGCGGCTCCAATCCGCTGCTGCATTTCTTCAGCAGAAACTAGTTGCTTGCCATCGCGATGACCGCATCGTTTCGTATCGACCTGATCTTCTAAATGGAGTCCCGCAACGCCAGCGCCGATCAACTCGCGAACGGCTCGTCGGATGCTAAGTGAACTTCCCCACCCCGTATCACAATCCACCAACAACGGCAGATCAGTCGCAGCAGTGATTCGGCTGGCTTCGCTGACAACGTCGCTGATTCCAATTACGCCCAAATCTGGTACGCCGAGCGTCGCGTTTGATACGCCTGCGCCCGATAGATAGAGGGCGCGAAATCCAGCTTGCTTTGCCAATAGTGCACAGTAAGCGTTAATGACGCCTACGACTTGCAAAGGGCGCTCTTCCGCAATCGCTTTTCGAAGGCGCGCGCCGGGTGAACGTGAAGCTGCTGAGCTGGATTCTGACATTTGACATTTCCTTGTCGGGACAATGAAATGTACGCCAGAAAATGCCGCTAGGCATCGTTGTGAAGTGACTATTTGCGTGAAATATGGCCAATACAAGACTCGCGGAATGCGACTCTTGGGTTGGAAGCGTAACGGCGCAGGCGGTACGGCGACCGGCTAACCAAACCACCAGTTTAAATATCGTTCAAATCGGTGGCCTTAGTAAATGCAAAAACATGGCCCTGCAGAAGCCAGTTAGCGTAGCAAATCAAACGGCGAATCGCCGGAGGCTTGCACCCATTCCGCTTCGAGTTTCTTACTTGACGAGCTTCTTGTATTTGAAACGAGTTGGCTCGTCTTCTTTGATACCGAGTCGTTCCTTGCGCTGCGTTTCGTAGTTTTGGAAGTTGCCTTCGCACCAGTGAACGTAGGCGTCACCTTCGAACGCGAGAATATGTGTTGCAATGCGATCGAGGAACCAGCGATCGTGTGTGATCACGACGACGCAACCGGAATAATTCAAGATCGCTTCTTCCAATGCGCGAAGTGTATCGACGTCCAAATCATTCGTCGGCTCATCGAGCAACAGAACGTTTGAACCACGTCGAAGTAGCTTGGCGAGATGCACACGATTCCGTTCTCCACCAGACAAAACGCCAACCTTCTTTTCTTGGTCCGTCTTTCGGAAGTTGAAACGATTCACGTAGGCTCTGGCGTTGATACTTCGCCCACCCATCTCGAGCGTTTCGTGACCACCCGAGATTTCTTCGAATACTGTTTTATCAGGATCGAGCGAATCTCGACTTTGATCGACGTAGCCAACTTCTACCGTTTCGCCAACTCGAATCGTGCCGGCATCCGGTTCGTCTTGTCCGGTAAGCATTCGGAAGAGCGTCGTTTTGCCGGCTCCGTTGGGTCCGATGATCCCGACGATACCACCACGCGGTAGACGGAAGCTCAGATTCTCGATCAACTGCTTGTCGTCAAAGCCTTTCGAAATGTCATTCGCTTCCATAACCAATTCGCCCAAGTCTCGTGCGGGCGGAATCTGGATTTCGAACTCTTCGATTCGATCATCCATCTCTTCAGCTTTAAGCTTCTCATAAGCACTGATCCGCGCTTTACTCTTCGACTGCCGGGCCTTGGGTGACATACGAATCCACTCGAGCTCGCGAGCCAATGTTTTTTGACGAGCACTCGCAGTCTTCTCTTCCATTCGTAGGCGTTCCGCCTTCTGTGAAAGCCACGATGAATAATTGCCCTCGAAAGGAAAGCCGTAGCCGCGATCGATTTCCAAAATCCAACTCGCGACGTTATCCAGGAAGTAACGATCGTGCGTGATCGCGACAATCGTGCCGGGATAGTCTTTCAAATGGCGTTCGAGCCACGCGACAGCGTCGGCATCTAGGTGGTTCGTTGGCTCATCGAGCAGTAGCAAATCGGGTTGTCGAAGCAGAGTTTTGCAAAGCGCCACACGGCGTCGTTCACCACCAGAGAGTTTCGTTACATCTGCGTCGCCCGGCGGGAGGTTCATGACTTCCATCGCGATTTCAATCGAACGATCGAGTTCCCAAAGATCACCCGCGTCAATTTTGTCTTGAACGACGGCCAATCGATCGCACAACTTTGTCATCGCATCGGCATCCAAGTCTGGATCGGCGAGCTTCACGTTGATGTCGTTGTAGTCCTCGAGCAACTGCCGCTTTTCCGCAACAGCCTCTTCAACGTTGCCTTTCACGTCGAGATCTGGATTTAGCTCAGGCTCTTGCTTGACGAAGCCAACGGTGAAACCGTCACCCAACTTTGCTTCGCCTTCGAACTCCTTGTCTTCACCGGACATGATCTTCAGCAGCGTACTCTTGCCCGCGCCGTTTCGACCCAGCACACCGATCTTCGCGCCAGGGTAAAAGGCAAGATTGATCTCGCGCAGAACTTCACGTTGACCGTGCTTCTTGGTGAGATCCGAGATCGTGTAGATGTAGTGTTTGCCCATGGGTATCTTCGACAGGTTTCGTTTCGTTTATTCTTTAGGGTGCGAAGGACACGACGTCCGCTGATTTTGCCAGGACGTGTCCTAACCTTCAACCAACAAAAACAGCCCGGACCTCAATGAGATCGGGCTGCAATTTTGAATCTTTGCAATTGCTAAACTAGCACATCGCGTCTTTTTTGTCCGTGATCACTTCGCATTGCGAAGCAAGCTCAGCGTTGAGTGCGGTGAAGTCCTTTTGGTCTTCCGGCACATTGTCTTCGTGGAAGATTGCTTCAACCGGGCATTCTGGAACGCACGCTTCGCAGTCAATGCACTCTTCCGGATGGATATACAGCATCTGCTCGCCTTCGTAGAAACACTCCACTGGGCAAACGACTACGCAATCAGTGTATTTGCAACCGAAGCAAGCCTGGGCAACAACGTGTGTCATCGGACGAAAACTCCTCAGATATGGCTGACTCCCTGCTAGCAGTCCACCTCGGACTGCTAAACAGATTTGTCGTAACTGTCTAAAATTCGGATTAAATATGCTTTAAACTTAAGTCGAAAGCCAACTCTTCTCATGACTTCGACCTGATTCAAGTCGTTTCAGGCACAGTACTTCAGGCTGTGCTAATGATCTCGACAGCAGAACTCTAGTGCTGACCCTAGAAACTGTCAAGACGCGGTATATAGGTCAGCCTTGCTTCGCTTGTAGCGGCTACCTAGAATCGAGTGGTAAAGTGATCCGGGCAGCTCGGTTTGATGAAAAGGACTCAAGGAAGAGTCTTGCTAACCCCGGGGGCAGTGGCCGCTATATGCGGCGGAAGGAAGTCGGATGGCACTATCCGAATTCGATCGCAATTTGTTGCAACGATGTCTTGGTCGAGAGCCAAGATCTTGGGAGAATTTCGTAGACAGATTCTTAGGTCTGGTTCTCCACGTCGTCAATCACACAGCTCAATGTCGTGGAATCCGTCTGGGTGAGTCCGATCGTGAAGATCTGGTCGCAGAAGTCTTTTTTGCGATTGTCCGAGAAGACTTTTCGGTACTCAAGCAATTCCGGGGCAAAAGCAGCCTCGCCACGTACCTTACGGTTGTTTCTCGACGCGTCGTCGTGCGCGAACTGACTCGCCGAGGATCGTTAGCGACACTTTCGTCAACCGAAGAAGTCACCGAGCCGGTGAACTTCGAATCTCGCATTAACAATCGAGAAGAAGTCGAGCGCTTGCTTGCGAGCCTGCCGCACGATGAAGCAGAGGTTGTGCGTATGTATCACCTCGATGGCATGAGCTACAACGAAATCAGCAGTAGCGTGGGAATGCCCGAAAACAGCGTCGGCCCGATGCTCAGTCGAGCTCGGTCGAAAATGAGGAACCGCGCGAGTCAAACGAGCTAACGCCTTCTTCAGCGGAGGCAGCATGTCGACCCAATCGAAAAATTCTTCGAAGGGTCGAAGCCAGTTCGGTTTACGCACCCTTCTTTGGCTAACACTTCTTGTTGCCGTTGCGATCGTCGGTTGGCAAAAGTTCTTCTACGTCCATCCAGCGCATGAAAACCGGTCGTATGAAAAAGCGCCGTACGTACGTTCCGGCTCGGCACGACTTGGTGACGGCAGTCTCTCGATCGTATCCGTATCGAGAAACGATCGAAACGGAAACCTCTTGGTCGAAGACGGTTCTGGCTCACCACTGAAAACAGCCCCACGCAACGCGAAGATCCTTGCCGACGCAGGACCCTGGTTGGATGCAGCTCAAATAGAACTTCAATCAGAGGGAATCGAAACCGACATCAAGCTAATTCGCATCTTCGATTTCGAAACGCGGCAGCTTATCACCGAATTCAACAAATCGAGCGGACAAAGATTGGTTGATCCGAACACAATACAATTCTATCGGCTGGGTGAGAAACTACCTGACCGCGTTGATGTCTTTATGAGGCTGAACGTCTACGACCCGAAAGACCCAGTTGCCATCCTTTCGCCAACGGTCGGTGCAACCTGCAATGCCTTGGGCGGAACCTTTGAGGTTCGCGAACTCGTGCGCGGCTTTAGCAGCTACACTTCAGAAACAGGCATAGTCGCATCCCCGGAGGCGGCGAAGAGCGAAATGGCGTTGATGCTGGGCTTCAACGGTACGTGGCCAAAAAACGAGAAATATCAGATTGTCGCTGTTCGAAACGACGACACCCGAGTCCATCACAATCGTTTCTTGTCAACTCCTGGTGGCTACCTGGACATGGCCGGGAGGCCAGCCCAACTCATCGTCCTCATGGCGGGACTGGATGACATCAAACATTTTGAATTGCGCCGGTACGGTGGCGGAAATAGATTCTTTTTCGAAGGCGTGAAGCTTCCAAAGACTTCAACGGCCAAATTCGCCGTTCCGCCAAGCCCCGTCGTCGCAATCGATATCAACAAGCCAGTCGCAGTTGACGAGTTGGCTCCGCTGAAAGTCACGATTGAGGCGTTGCCTGGAGACGCTGTAAATGGAACGATCAGCAACGAACAATTCAGACACGTCAACCTCAAGCAAGACATTCAAAACACCGACAAGAGCACGACGATCGTGGGCCAACTTTCCGGACTCTCCGTGCCCAGGTGGAAAATCATCGTCAACGCGGAAGCGGGTCCGGTAGACGGAAACAAGAGCGGATCGACCTCCGGCGGAGGAAGCCACCTTGCTTACGAACTCGTGGACGTACCGCATGAAGAAATCATGTCGGTCAAGATAATCATGCCTAGCCCTTGAGAGAAAACGCGTTTCACTAGTCTCTTGCGTTCTAACGGCGAGATGAATTCAGCACGAAGCCGAAGCCACCGCTGCGAGACGGATTCACCGCCAACCGGCATGCACTCGGTAGTCTTTCCATCGATCGCTATGGCGTTGCTCCTTCGATTCCTCACAGGAGAAACGATCACTTAGCCTGGCTCTATTCTGCCACATTGGTCGCCCGTTGCATGAATCGCGGCGCGTACTTAGGTATCGAAATTCTATTCCGCAATTTGCAATAAGATGCATGACTGCCGGCGCCTCACGGCTATAATCGCGGGCTGTCCTCAGTGCTCACCTCACGAAAGACCGCCATGCGTTCCCGACACGCTCTCGTTCTCTTCGTTTGTTTCTTCGTTGGCACGGTCTTTAGCCAAGACGACGTCAATTCAGAAACGAAACCGCCCAAGGATTCGCGACTTGGCGAGTTGAATGATCTCAACGGCTACTTTCCTTTCAAAGTGCCCGAATCGAAAGAGGCGTGGGAAACGCGAAAGGAAGAACTCAAACGACGCGTGCTTGTCGCCACAAATCTCTGGCCAATGCCCGAACGAACTCCGCTGAATGCAGTCATTCACGGCAAGATGGAACGACTGGGGTTTACGGTTGAAAAAGTCTTTTTCGAAAGCGTACCCAACCACTTTGTGACGGGTCTGCTCTTTCGGCCGGACGACGGCAAAGACGAAAAACGGCCAGCCGTGCTTTCGCCACACGGCCACGGTGGTCGCCTGCAAGACTACGGTCCCGACAAGATCAAAGAACTCATCGCGGACGGAGCAGAACGGTTTGAGGCCTCCGGTCGATTCCCGAAACTTGCGAGATGCGCACACTTGGCACGCATGGGTTGCGTCGTTTTCATTTTTGACATGCTTGGCTACGCCGATAGTCAACAGATCTCGCGTGACCTAGCACATGGGTATCGAAACTCGCGTCCTGCGTTTGAAGGTAAAGAGAACTTCGGGCTGTTTAGCGCTCAGGCAGAAATGCGACTGCAAAGCGTGATGGGAATTCAAACGTGGAATTCCGTCCGATGCTTGGATTTCTTGCTCGACTTGCCCGATGTCGATCCCACCCGGGTTGGAGTCACGGGCGGCAGTGGCGGCGGTACGCAAACGATTCTGCTCGGCGCAATCGATGATCGGCCCACGGTCGCCTTTCCCAACGGCATGGTCTCAACTTCAATGCAGGGCGGTTGTACTTGCGAGAATTGCACACTGCTTCGTGTTGGCACAGGTAACGTTGAGCTGGCAGCTCTCTTCGCGCCGCGGCCGCAAGCCATGACGGCCGCCGACGACTGGACCAAGAACATGCTTACCGAAGGCTATCCGACTTTGCAAAAGCTTTACGAAATGGTCGGCGACAAAGATGACGTGGCCTGTCGCGACCTTCGACATTTCCCACACAACTACAATTACGTATCGCGAGCGACGATGTACTCGTGGTTTAACAAACACTTGAAACTCGGTCTTCAGGATCCATTCTTGGAAGAGGACTTCGAGCCCCTGTTTCCTTCCGACGTTTCTGTTTGGGATGAAGACGAACACAAGGCACCGAAAGGCGGCGACGAATACGAACTCGGTCTCACCGGATATCTGACCGAACAGTCCGACAAAGCGATTGCAGCACTCACGCCGACCGACGAAGAATCTCTCCAGGAATACAAACGCGTTATCGGTGGAGCACTGGAAACGCTGATTGGCCGTGGCATGCCCAAGTCGAGCGACACGAAATGGATCAAAACCCAAGAAGAAGAAAAGGATGGCTATCTGCATTTTGAGGGTAGCGTTCGACTAGAAACCGAAGGCGAGGAACTGCCTCTGATTTCGCTCTTCCCAACCGAGACCGACTGGAATGGCGACGCAGCCATTTGGCTTGACGAAGAAGGAAAGACATCTCTGTTTGGACTCGATGGCGAGTTAGTCGAAGCAGCCAGAGCTCTACTGACACAGGGGGCAGCAATACTCGCGGCAGATTTGTTCCAGCAAGGCGACTTTCTCGATGGCACGACCGGACACAAACAACGTATCGTCGAAAACGGTCGCGAAGCTGCGGCTTACACCTTCGCCTACAACCACACGTTGTTCGCACATCGCGTACATGACGTAATGACGCTGATAGCGCATGCTCACGGTTTCGAACCGGAGACTCCCGAGCGCGTACATATTCTCGCGAACGGCAAGACCGCGCCGATCGCTGCGGCAGCTCGTGCACTTTCGGGTGATATGGTCGATCGCTGTGCTCTCATCACGAACGGTTTTCGATTTAACGAAATACGCTCGTATCGTGACCCAGGCTTCTTACCCGGAGCTGTGAAATACGGAGATCTTCCAGCTCTATTGGCACTCAACAGCCCGCAAGCTCTTCGAGTAGCGGACGAGTCCGCTGAAACTTGTGCTGTGTCGATATCTGCTTACAGAGCGGTAAAAGAAGGCGACGCCATTCTGTTTTCGAAAGAATCCGAGCCAAAGGACGTAGCCGAATGGCTGACTAAAGAGTGACAGCCAAAACACTCCATTCCCTTGAAACCGCATCTGGATCGCGTTTTCAGAAAGCGGTTGTTGCGAAACGCGCATATCAGGCAAAAAAAGCAAAAAAGCTGCTGGTTTCAATGCTTGACGGTTTGATCCTCGGTGACATACTGCCTGCTAGGAATTGCTCAATCGAGGACGTTTTCTCCGAGCTTTTCCTAGATGCGAAGCTAAATCATTAGGAATCTGCGGGCGGGATGCGACATCGAAACGCGCATCTTGGGAAGGATTCTGAGACGTTGGAGGATCTGCAAAATGCGCGGACGGAATTTTATTCGTAGACGCTTAGGATTGGTCAGTCTGCTGATTGTAGCACTCGCCGTAGGACCAACGTTATCTGTCTTTGGCGGTGGCGGTTTTTTTAAGCGACGTACAAGGTCTCATCGATCGTCCAGTTCTGTTAGGGGTTCTTGGGGAAGCCATGGTGCGACCGGCGGCGGCCGTGTGATTTACACGCAAGCGCAACAATTCCAATCTAGTCAGACGGTCGCGCACAGTATGCATGGCACGTACGCCAGCCACGGTGCAGCGGGAGGTTCGCCACAAAGTAATGCTATCGTGTCGTCGCAACAGATTGCACGCGCCTACTACCCGTCGAATCGTGTCGTTGTTCGACGCACAACGATCGACACGCCCGCCGTCGCAACAACGACCAACAATTATCCTGTTCCAGGGCAGATCGTGCATTCCGCTGCCGCAACATCAGTAGCGAAAATCCCCGCAGCTCCTCAACTAAAAACACCAGCAGCGCCGGTCGTTCCACCGGCGCCGAAAACGCGAGTGCTTGAACGATTTGCTCATGATGGCGATAGCGACTCCGACACCGATTTTGTCGAGACAGATTTGCAGCCATTGGGAACGTTGTTGGCAACGCTCGACTTGTCTTCGCCGTCGAAGATCGCATCAACGCGACATCGCGTCATGAAGCCAACAACGCTAGAAGTACCCGCAATCGAAAATGACGATGATACCAGTGCCCTTCAATTGCCATCAGAGACATCGCCGAAACAAGAGCCGAATCAGGATCTTCTGTTGGATGAATCTCCGACGCTGATTCCCACTGACCGACAAATTGAGAAAGTGGAAACAACTCGCGCGGTTCAAACTGAAAACGATGTGCAAACGGACAGCTTCGCATCCGTTGATGAAGTTGCCGACACGCTGGAACCAGCAGACGAAATATTTCTAGCGATTGATGACCCAACGCCTCTTGTTGATGAAATGTTAGAGCCAGCGACCGAGCTGACGCAAACGAATACGGAGGTTGAAGCAGCATCGACAACCAACATCGAATCAGACGCTGAGCTGGTAACTATCGATCAGCCAGCCGTCGATGAACCAACCGTTGAGCTTTCCCCCGAAGACGAGCCAACCACCTCCGTGGTGGAAAACCAAGAGAACGACGCGTCGGACTCGAACGAATCAAACGGGCTTCAATCGGTCCTGGTTCGCAAAAGCGTACAGCCGACCGAAGAACGCCGACAGGACGCTGATGAGAAACAGGAAACCTCGACGCAAGAAACAACATCAGCAACTCAGCATCGAGCCCGTCTCGTTCTGCATGTCCCTGAATCAGCCGACGTGTTCTTGATGAATCAAAAGATGGCCACGCTTGGCAAAACGCGACTCTTCAACGTACCGGTCAACGACCCGACAAAAGACCACACGTACTCCATTCGGGTAGTGACCGAAAACGGTATCGTGGTCGAGTCGACACAATTGATCCGAGCCGGGCAACGACTTGAACTCACTTTCAATGACCAAACAGGCACACTCGCGTTGCAACCAACATCCCCGATGAAATAAGCGATCAAGATCGCAACACATCAGGGATGGACTACGAAACCCAGATTACAAGGATGGCTCTGAACGAATCCGAACAAACGAATAACAACAGACTATGCATTCGAAGCAATCGAAATCGTCTTGGCTGAAGAAAGCCTCTTTCGTTCTGTTAAACGTTTGGCTCGTCTATCATCTTGTTGCGATCGTCGTCGCACCTGCTTCCGTCCCGCCCACCTCGGAAGCCATTCGTTCGCTCTGGGGCGGATTTCGGCACTACCTCGAAGCCACCCATTTCAATCATGGCTACCACTATTTTTCTCCGGCACCGGGCAACAGTACGCTTGTCCGATACGTAGCGACTTTTCCTGACGGGCATTCCGAAGTAGGGCAGCTTCCCGATCGCAAACTGCAACAGCCGCGTCTGTTCTACCATCGACATTTTATGCTGACCGAGTATCTCGCGTCATTGCCACCGGAGTCGAAGGAACTTCGAGATTCAATCGCCGAGTCTTACGGATTCAAAATTGCGGAAGAACTTGGGGCAAGCGAGATCGAATTAAGCCTTGTCACGCACAACTTGATTCCGCACGAACGAATCATTGCGGGCGGCGCGATCGACGATGTCGAGACCTACGACATCGATCCACTTATGGTCATCGAACGAGCGTCAAAGTGATGCGCGGTATCATTCGACTGATCTCCGAAGTGATGGCCGCATGGCAACGGTTCTGGTTCCGCCCCCAAGATCCACTTCCGCTGTGCATCTTGCGAATCTTCGCTGGCGGAATGCTGTTTTACACACACCTCGTTTGGTGTTTGGATCTAAACGGCTTCTTTGGTTCAGCGGGATGGAACAACGCCGGCATCTTATCAACGCTTCAAAGAGACACACTTTCGTGGTCACTGTGGTGGTTCGTACCGGAAGGCTTCGAATTCCATTTTCATGCAGTCTGCCTCGGCGTACTTTTTCTTTTCTGGATCGGCTGTGCAACTCGCGTTACGTCCGTTTTGGCTTGGATCATCACCGTCTCCTATGCACATCGGTCCATGCTTGCTAATTTCGGGCTCGATCAAATCAACGCGATGCTTGCCTTCTATCTTATGCTTGCCCCGTGTGGTGCAAGGCTTTCTGTCGATAGTTGGTGGCGAAGAAAAAAAGACTTCACGCTTGTACCCAGTTCCGCTGCGAATTTGTCGTTACGACTGATTCAGGTTCACATTTGCGTAATCTATTTTTGGGCCGGGCTAAGCAAGCTCCAAGGCACATCTTGGTGGACTGGCGAAGCAATCTGGCAAATGATCGCGAACCATGAGTACCAATCGCTCGACCTCACTTGGTTGTCCAACTATCCGACCGTGCTACAACTCGCAACGCACGGTGTTATCCTGTTCGAGCTTACGTTTCCGATCTTCGTCTTCCATCGTCGATTGCGGCCCGTGGTCATGATCGCCGGCACCTTGTTACACCTGGGAATTGGCGCGTTCTTCGGCATGTGGACGTTCGGCTTGATCATGATTTTCGGCTACGTGGCATTTCTCGACGCCGAATTCATTGGCAAACTTGCAACACGTGCGGCATCCGTCATTCGAGTTCGCAGATCAATGGCTGAACCAGTAAGTGCACCGCAAGAGACGACTCAGCCGCCTGCCCAAATTGCAACTCCGGCGGCAGCAACACTGCGAGCGTTTCCCGATAAGGCAACGACTGACGTCGAAGAGTCGATCGAATCGGCCCGCGTCTCAACGGTAAAATTCACATCGCAACCAGTCCCGACCAAGAAAACCACAAGCACGAAAAAGCGTCGCCAATACGTTGCCGATGCATTGTTTTACGTCGCGCGATCGAAACAACAACGAGCGAATGTTCGAGCCTACTTCCAGCGACACAAACTTCCCTGCAAAGTTCTTCGGGGCGCAGCTGAACTTGTCGAGCTTACCGTAAACCTTCGAAAAGCGACGATCGTTCTCCGCGCGAAAGACTTTTCGTTGGCCGAATTGCAATTCTGGTGCGATGAACTGGTGCAAACAAATCCGGATGGTCTGTTTCGAGTGTTCATCTTGCCAAACACTAAAAACTCAAGTTCGACCGCTGGGCTAGAAGTTCCTCCACGCATTCATTTATTCCGCCTATCTGCAACAACGACACTTCGTAGAATTCGCAAGCTATACCTGAACCAGGATTGGGCAGTGCCCGCTTATGATGAAAAAGAAGATTCGAAAGCGGAGCAGAAATCCAAGGCGAAAATCATCCGTGCGGCCGGTCTAATGTGTTTGTTGATCGCGGTCATCGTTTCCAGCGGATGCGGCGCGAAAAAGAACTCACCCAAAGTCCAACTCGAACGCGCTCGAATGATGTTGGAACGAGGACAACTGCACGAATCTGTTCAGGCTTTTTCGGCAGCCTTCGCGGAAATAAGCGCCACGGCCGACGACTATTACGATAGAGGCGTCGCCTACGAACAGCTAAAGCAACTGGAACAGGCCGTGGCTGACTATACAGAAGCGTTGCGGCTGAATCCCACTCATGCCCAGGCATTCAACAACCGAGCCGTCGTTCTTGCTCAATTGGGACGAGTGGGCGAAGCATTGCATGACTTGAGCCAAGCGATAGAAATCAATCCTCATGATGGCCTCGCTTGGGGAAATCGAGGTCTTGCACACCACGATTCCGGAAACTTCACTCAGGCTATCGCAGACTACACTCAGGCGATTCAGTTAAGCACCGACGAACCTCGACTGTTTTTTCAGCGTGGCAACGTCTACGTCGACGCTCATCAACCCGCTGAAGCCGTGGAAGATTTTTCTGCAGCGTTAAAGTTGGATCCAACATTCGTCCGAGCGCAGCTAAACCGGGCCAACGCGTTCGTTCAATTGGGACAGATTGATCAAGCAGTATCGGACTTGCAAGCCGTTAGCGAAATGGACAGTGAATTGTCGATGGCCGGTGCCATTGAGCAACTCAAGCGACAGGTTCGAACCGAGCGTTGGCAAGAAACTGCCGTCGAGGGACTGCAAGCCTGGCTAAAAACGCAAGACTTCGAGATTCGTCCGGCCAGCGAAGATTCGATTTCAAAATACAGTTTGCATCGACTTTCTGACGAAGACCAAGAAACGGTGTCGTGCGTCATTGCTCCGACAGGAACGCGCGGTGCACCTGTGATTGATGCCGAGTTGACACAAGAGTTGATGAAGCACGATGGCTCGGTTGCATTGTTTGCGATCGACAAACAGGACCTTGTAAGTGGCAAATCGGTTTCAACGGACCGCCCTAGTTGGTTAAAAGACTGGCGATTGGACTGGCAACCGCAGCTATCGGACTTTATGCCATCGCAAGTCGAAGTCCTTCTCGCGCCCGCTGCTGACTAAGCACAAATCTCGCGATGTTGCCTATTGCAGTGCGAAATTTCGGGTCGGGCGAGCAAACGTCTATACTTGGCCAGCGGGATTCTCTCCAAGCACCAACGTTCTGATCTTTAGGACTAGCAAAGATGGTAAACCCAATGGCGTTCGTCTCGAATCGATGGCTGACTCTTGCTGTTTTTCTTTTCTCGCTTTTCGCTTCAATAGCGGCAGGCGAAATTGATCGCAAAAACACGACGCCGCAAACGATTCGCATCACGGACAAAAACGGGCAGCCGATTCCCAACGCAAAAGTTTGGGTGTCCCAATGGGGAGACAAGGCTGGCAAAAATCACTACGTCGCACTCGCGTCGGATCCGCCAACGACGAATGAGAAAGGCGAACTTGAAATCGATGCGCCATCCGGCGCCATATCCGTCCGAATTTCGGCTGAAGCAAAGGGATTTTCAAAAAACGACGGCGTCTTCTCACTCAGCGGCGTTCCAGAATTGGCGTTGGAACATGGGACCGTCATAAGGCTAAGAGCGATCAATGAAGACGGGGCACCAGCTCCCGACGCATTCGTTTTGCTGCAAGACTGCCGCATGATGGGTAGTCAAGAGTTCAAAAAGGTTCCTGAGCAACCAGGATATTTTGTATCGCCTACTGTGAGCCCAGACCGTCGATGGCTGCGAGTTTTTCGACTATCGGACGAAGGAACGATGATAAGCCCTCTGATCGACACACAAAAACCAGCCGACGTCGCTCCAGACGGAACGATCATTGCCAAACTTGCCCCAGGCATCCGCTTGGAAGGAAAGCTCGACGAAAGTGTTCCTCGCCCAATCAAAGCCGGAGTTGTAGAACTCTGCATCTCCGAACGCGAAAACCATCAGATCGGCCGTGGATGGAAATGGGAGGAAACGGCGACCGTCAAGCCAGATGGAACGTTTGTCTTCGAATCACTTCCACCAGGTGGTCACGCGCAAATGGTGGCTTTTGTGGAAGGCTATCAATCTAGTCGCCCGACCGTCGACGAGTTGAAAGCGTACTTGGCGAAACACGGTCTCGAGGACGACGACCTGACCAAGACAATGGTCAAACGACACGATGCCTTCTGGCCGCATCTGCTTCCACTCCCGAAAGGGCAAGCCAAAGTATCTGTTACCTTGCCATGCCAACCGACGGGTGCTGTCGACTTGAAGATCATTGACGCCGCAGGGACGCCAATCGCAGGTGCGGTCGTCAAGGTAAATCCCAACGGCTATTTTTTGGGTGGTGAATCGTTTATTCCTGGCACTCAGTTCTCAACCAAATCGCATGCGGATCCAGGTTGGTATCCCAAGTGGGCGAAATCAAAAAACCGAGAATGGGCTGAAAATATATTCACGTTCACCACGGACGAAAACGGTTTGGCTCGCGTCCGAAATCTTCCCAATGACGACAGAATTTCGCTCAAGGTGAAGGCAACGGGTTACGTCATGCCGATTCATCCGGCTCGACCATTGTCTCGACACTTCACTGTTCAAACAGTCGTTGGCAAGACGCTACAACGAACACTGACCATGGAGCCAATCACAGAGAGATCAGAACGCGAGATCGTGGTTGTTGATCACAACGGCAACCCGGCACAAAAGGTCCAAGTCTCTATCAAAGAACTCACGACGGTCGACACGCCCGACATTTGGCAGTTTTGGTCTGTGGCAAGATTCGGTGAGATTGCCTCACAAATGACAAATAGCGAGGGGATAGTACGCCTAAAGGTACCTACCAAAATCGATGGGCTGAGTGTCGCGCAACTTAGGCTGATCGTGAATGGGCACCCAACACGAGGAACTTACGTCCGGAACAGAGAGCTCGTCATTCCTCGGAAAGAAGATGACCGTATCGTTTCGCTTTCTCTCACCGATGAAGTTAGTCGCCGCGGACAAGATCAGTTGCTTGCTGCCAACTATGTCGACCCGAATACGGGAACTCCTCAAGACCCTCGCGTACTGTTGGGCAAAATCATCAAAACTCCATCGCTGTCCGCGCTACGACAATTGCTTACACAACAGGGTTTCGACGCAGCTACACCACTGTCCTTTAGTCCAGACCGTAATGTCTTCGATGATTATCGTAACAAACAGCCGGTCGAGGTAGTTGAAACGGAATTCGGGCAGCGAGTAGCCGTGTTGTGCAAGGTGCGACCGAAAGACGCATCGTGGAAAACGAAACCAAAGGGTCGGTTTCCACCCGAGGCCGCTTTCGTTTTTCATCCTGATGGACAACTGGTGAAGATGATCGGTGGATCCCAGTCGTCACGCGGTTCGTACAGCTCGATTTCACTCTACAACTACGGTGGTACCGACGACGCGCTAGTGCGTACATCGTACTTCGAACCTCATGGTCCACATGAGATGGTTATAAGCTTCTTCCATCTCGGGCAACCAGAGAAACCACTGCTGACGCTACATGGGCTCGCGAATTCAATCGGATGGTCCGGTACGAAAAAAACGGCCAATCCACCAGCCGAAGCAGGCTGGATTTGCTTCCGATTCAACAGCCAAGACATTCCCGAATCGATTTGCGGAATAACGCCACTTGGTAGAGAAGTCCCCCGATTCATCTACTGGGACGGCGTCAATAACCAATTCATCGGGCCCGAAGAGCAATCTGTCGACAGCAAACCACTGTACCGCGTGGACACTGAAAATTCTCATGCGTATCAGCCCGTCGAAGTGCTTCTGGGCCAGCCAGTCGTCGCAGGTGGTAGGGTTTGCTATCGCTCAGAAGGCACCGGTGATCATGACTGGCAAATCGCAATCCCCAAGGGATCTAGTGGAGTACTAAAACTTTTGACAGTTTACGACGGTAAAGAAGAAGAGCTCACCAATCACAAAATCGGGGCGGGTTGCAGCAATGTGTTTCTGTCGATCAAGGATGCTGACGGCGACAAATCGAAGATCGACTTGAAACTGCCAAACAAATCGAAAAAGGGCATAGTTGTTCCTCGCATTGGATCGTTTGCAGAGCCCTCCGTGGCGGACCAACGCATCTATCGCGCGTTCGATACTGAAAACGTGTTGATGGATCGAGCGACCAAGAAACAAGGAACGCGTGTCGTCTTGAAACTTCAAGTCGAAGAACCTGAGCTTTGAACCCGCCAGTAGCGGGCACTATGGGCAAACATCGCCTCGGGGTTAGAAAAACCCACCACCGCCGCCAAAGCCGCCGCCTTGCATGTACGGTGGTTTGTTGTCTTGTTCAGCATCAAACTCTTTGGCGAAAGGTTTCAAATCGATCGTTAATTTTTCTGAGGGCGGGAGATCTTTCCATTTGTCGTCTATCTCGACTTCAATTCTCTCGATGCACTGGGCGAGAAAACTTCCGCCGCGGCTGCTTGGGTCCGGCAAGACAATGTGGACCCGACGATTGCCAAACGAGGAAATGGTGAAGTTATCGGTTGATATACCGTCGGTGGGAACCTGGTCAGGGTTGAACTTAATGATCAGACGTTGTCCGATTTGTTCTTGTACTGGGACCAATAGTTTTGCCAAGAACAACGCAGTCTCCCGACGTTTGATGTCATTGTAAGCCAGGTATCGAAAAGGCGGCACTTTTCCACCATGTTTCACAGAGCCGAAAATGTCGTAAAGCGTACTTTCCTCCCCGGTTTGCTCGTTGGCCGTTACGGATTCAAGTACGGGATTCTTCAAACTGGGATCAAGCTTGATGAGTTCTTCTTTCATCGGAGTCAACGCCTCCGTTGTAACGAAGCTAGACAGCCATAGCGGCAATACTTCCTTCGCCTTGTCACCGTAAGAAAAAAGGATCCGTAAGATCACTGGTCGGAAGTTGCACGTTTTGCCCGATTTCTGCCCAATCATCCCGCCCCCCATACCACCGCCC
>CAYNJG010000123.1:0-20489 GCA_964397295.1 uncultured Pirellulaceae bacterium | reverse complement strand
TCGAGGTCAGTACTTTTCCGACCTGGCAATCCGTGGCAATCTGGGCGAGCGAACTGTATCCAAGCGATAACCTCTCGGAAGAGATGGAAGAAATGATCCGTCAGTGGCGTGACGAATTCGAGTCTACCGAACAGCGCGCACAGGCAGCGATCCGTTTCGTTCAGGACGAAATCCGTTATTTCGGTATCGAAGTTGGTCCCGAGTCGTTTCGCCCAGCGAAATCGAAAACAACGCTTGAGCGCCGATATGGTGATTGCAAAGGCAAGACTCTACTGCTCTGCGATATCCTGACTAATCTGGGCATCAAAGCTCTACCAGTCCTGGTGAGATCTCCGACCACAGAACTCGCCGGCCGCTTACCCTCGCCGTTTGCGTTCAATCATGTCATCGCTCAGATCGAGCTAGATTACGGGCAACGCATTTGGGTGGATGCGACACGAACTTTGCAACGAGGCCCCCTGTCGAAACTGCCTGTTGGCCGGTTTGGATCGGCACTTGTAATCTCCGAAGACTCTCAAAAGCTGACACGTGTTATTTCGCCAGCGTCAGATGTAGTCACCGACGCAGTGACCAAACAGTTCTATGTCAGTGACTACGACCAGCCAGTCGAGATGACGATCGATTCAACGTACCGTGGCGCTAGCGCGGAGAGCATACGATCCTACTTCGCCCGCACAGCGAAGGATGCTATCGAAAAGGAGTACTTGAACTACTACGCGGAAGACTACCCTGGCATTCGCGATTGCGATTTGTCGATCAGTGATGATGAAAATCAAAATATCGTCCGCGTTTCAGAACGCTACCAAATCGACGAATTTTTCAGTTCAGACGATGGAGAATTGCCGTACGCTTTTTCGTACCCAGAAACGTTGGAGGGTCAGCTAACGAATCCATCAACGCGACTGCGAACACATCCCTTGCGAATAAGCCACCCAACGAAAGTCTCTCATACAACAATCTTTCACGTTCACGAGGACTGGCCCGAATGGACGGATTCGGACGCGGTCGTGCACAACGCCTTCCGCATTGATTGGAGAGGCCGGTGCGTTGGACGAAAGGTCACGTTTGACTATGAACTCGAAACGCTGGCTGACCGAGTACCGGCCGACGAAGTGGAAGGGTATCTTGCGAAGCTCGACGAAGTCGATGATTTCTTAGGAGACTATGTCGAGCAGCAGCAAGCTTTCGGGTTGGCCTCGATCAATTGGCTGCTGCTTTTGTTGGCAGCGTTTTATGCCATTATGCTGTCCGCATTCGCAATCTGGATGCTGCGAAGAAAACGGAAGGGCTCAACGGACGAACCTACCGAACGAGAACGAGGCCAGGCGATCAGTGGCTGGCTCATACTGATTGCAATAGGTGTATCTCTAACGCCAATTCGATTGCTCGCCTATTTCATAGGTGATTTTGAGTCTTACTTTGATCTCACCTACTGGCAACAGTGCACCACGCCCGGTGGACCGCTATACCATCCCATCACGGCACCAGTATTAATTTTTGAGTTGCTTAGCCAAGTCTCAATGATCATCCTTAGTGTTGCTCTGTTGTACCTCTTTTTCTCGAAGCGTCGCGGTTTTCCAAAGTGCTATGTCGCGTTCACGTTGAGCTGCATGGCACTCGCAATCTTCTGGCTTGTCATTGCAAAAAATTTTCCCGATTCGCTGGGTCTGGATGTTGCTACAGCACAGAACTACGTGGGTCGGTTGATTTTACCGTGCCTTATCTGGGTGCCGTATATGCTCTTATCGAAACGCGTAAAGAATACGTTTGTGCGTTAGAACGCTTCACAAGACTTGATTTTTCTCTGTAGCCTGCCGAGATTCGCGCACCGCATACGAATTTTGCGATTCTCTAGACGGAATCGACACGGATCATTATGTTTTGCTTTTTGACACGTTGGAGGAACCATGATGCTCCGTTTGACTTCTCGATTCGTTCTCGCGATTACTTTGATGGCGACATCCGCACAGGGCGTCATCATCTATTCCGTTGAGGACTACCCAGCGTTTCAAAACGGACACAATCTATCGGGAACGATTACCACCACTAACTCGGCTCCCAATGATGGACTATTGATGTCTGCCGAAATCGTGAATTGGTCTTTCACTGTCACCGGACCTGATGGTTTTTCGATCACGCAAGCCAACGCGACGCAGCCAGAAGTTACGGGCAACGTATCTATTTCACCAACGCAGATCACGATTGGTCTACCTGTCAACGATGGGGACACAAATGAACTTGCGTTTTTCAACGGAAGTGGAAACACCAGCTCGTTCGTTCGGTATCTTCAGGTCAACGATATATTCGGTGCTGGCATCATCGAGCAGTATGACGCCCAAACCAACGGTACCCAGGCTTGGCAGACCTTTCCTCTGTCACCAACTGGACTTGGTGGTATTCCATGGGTCGTAGCCACGGCGGTGCCCGAACCCAACGCTTTTTGCTTGCTCTCGTTGTTGGTTGTGCTGTTGGGAGCCAGGCGACGAACCCTAGCGACTCGGCTTCGATAGCGTTTTTCATTGCTGGCAATTGGATCGCAATCGCAGGAAAGAACGCGCTTGACGTATTCCCGCGCGATGAGTTTGTAAAGTTCTTTTAATGACCGTTGATTCGTGATGTATTTACCGCAATTGATACGGCGGCCCAAGCGAATACTTTGCAATCTCGGATGGCGCTGACTTATAATCGGCCAGATACAGGGCATTGGGCATCTTTGGGCAACTGATACTTTGCATGAGGGAAAGACATATTATGTTGAAAAGAAGATGGAACCATTTGCGGTATTTCCTTATCGTTTGCGGATTCGCAGCGTGTGCTAATGTCGCTCAAGCACAGCTACTGATCGACTTCAACGTTGACATCACGCAAGACGATTCGGGTCTATACACGTACGAGTACACGATTGATAACTCTGCGTTTAGCGCGCAAGCCTTGAACACACTTTTTTTGACCACTGGAGACAGAGCGGAAGTCATTGACATCTTTGGCCCCAATGACGGATGGATTGCCCTTTACGATCCTGATGTTACTCCCCCGAACCTACAAGCGTCATTCACTGCGGGTATCTCCGATGATGGACTTGAGTGTGGTGTCACGGATGAGTTTGATCTTGCCCCAGGCGAGTCGGCTGTCTTTACCATCACGAGTACATGGGCGCCAGAAGTCATCAGCGACTCGTATGTGATTGGTACATTGGTCGAAGGGTGCGAATTTGGTGGAGACCTGATCTTCGGCGAAATTGAGGTTCCCGCGATCCCCGTTTTTAATCCTAGCGACCCATGTGACTTTGACGGAGACGGAGATTGCGATGTGGTCGACATCGATAATCTCGCGTTCACCATTTTGGAGGGCAGCAACGATCCAACTTTCGACCTTAGCAGCGACAACGCTGTAAACATGGCAGATCTTGATCTGTTCTTATCCCAAGTAGGAAGCCTGAACGGAGACTTAGACCTAAATGGCACAGTGGCGTTCTCAGACTTTCTCAATCTGTCTGCCAACTTTGGACTAGAAGCAGAATGGTCCGGTGGTGATCTGGACATCGATGGGACAGTTGGCTTCGCAGACTTTCTGATGCTGTCCGAGAATTTCGGACAGAGCGGCGGAGCGGGCGCGTTGGCGTCGGTTCCAGAACCGGCGACCGGCTGCATGGCTCTGTTGTTCTTTGTTTGCGGCAGTCTCTTGCGACGCCGTCGAAACTAACGCAATCGACAAGTATGACCACGGGGTTTGGGCGGAAGCACGGTTTGCTTCCGCCTTTTTTGCATTGATATCTGCGCAGACAACCCGTGCGATTACAGCGGGAGGTTGAAATTCCTTAGTCGCAATCAGATACTGTGAATCTTCTCAAACATCGCCCCAGGGAATCTCACCGATGAATCAGACTCTGCTAACTCGCTGCTTGTTAGTCACACTCGTTTCGGCCAACCTCGTTTTCGCGCAAGAAGAAGTAAAATCAGTTCGCATGGGGTGCGGGCTGATGACGTTTGATACCGTTCCTGGCTGGGGGCTCAGACCCAATGGTAAATCGGCGCTTGGCGCCACGCACGGCGGCGTTGTCGTGGACAAAGCAGGCAACGTTTACACGAGTGCAAACAAGGGTGTCGTCGTGTTCTCGCCCGACGGAAAAGTCATTCGATCGTATGAGGGTAAAGAGTATTCCAATATGCACGACGTCGAGATCCGCGAAGAAGAAGGTGGAGAATTCATCTACGCCGCGCGGAATAACGATGCAGAAGGCATCAAGTTCAACGCACACACCGGCGAGATCGTTCTTAAGTTACCTCTTCCGAAAGAATCGGGACTTGGCGATATCAAGTTCAACCCAACGGCTATCACCGTCGCCCCTAACGGAGACATCTTTCTATCCAACGGCTACGCCACGAATCATATTTTCAAGTTCGACAAGACGGGAAAATACTTGATGCACTTCGGCGAATACGGAAACGAGATGAAGCAGTTCAACACCGCCCACGGAATGACGCTTGACACCCGCTATGATCCACCACGACTCCTGATCTGCGACCGCAATCACAAACCGAAAGGGCGTCTCCTGCATTACGACCTCGACGGTAATTTCATCGAAGAAGTGATCACGGGACTCGGCATGCCGACTTCTGTTTCCATTCAAGGTGACTACGTATCCGTGCCAGACCTGCACGGTCGTGTGGTCATACTCGACAAAACGAACACGATCATGGCGGTTCTGGGGCACAACCCTGATCCAAAGCAAGGAAAAAACTTCAACGTGCCGCAGGATCAATGGATCGAGGGCGTCTTTAGCGGGACCCACGGCTCTCATTGGGATGCAGACGGAAATCTCTACGTCCAAGACTGGAACGTTTCCGGTCGGATCATGAAACTAGTTCGTGTCCAAAACTAGTTCGTGTCTTCAAATAGCCCATCTGAGAACGAACTGTCGCAGATTGGACTAATTCACGAGTAAAAAACGGTTTTCGAGCCGTTTTTTTCCATTTGTGGGCGAAACGCCCCCACACCGCTCATCAATTATTTCCAAGCACCCGATATATTCTCATTCGGTTTGGCGGTTAGACCTTAGAACTTGGCTCCGGTGCCTGGAAGTAGATTTACGTATGGGTAGAAAAGTCCTCATCGATTGCGACCCTGGTATTGATGATGCAGTCGCGATATGCCTTGCATTATTTGACCCACGGATTGAAGTCATCGGCATCACGGCGACGGCAGGAAATGTCGATGCCCACCAAGCTACGACGAATGTCATGACGCTACTCGACCAACTCGATCCACCGAAATGGCCACGCATCGGCGCCGCTACTGTCAGCGATCGTGTTCCGGCGGCAGATGCACGACACATCCATGGCGAAGACGGATTGGGCGACGTGGGCTTAATCGGCGCAGAACTCCACAACCAACGACCAGCTGAAAAAGTAATCTCGGATGCTTTGCGTGAGTCTCCCGGTGACGTTACGATCCTCGCACTTGGCCCACTTACGAATTTGGCACTCGCACTTCAGCGTGAGCAAGAACTCGCACAACTCATTGATCGCGTCATTATGGTTGGCGGTACGGTCAGTGGGGTTGGAAACATCTCGCCTGGCGCCGAATTCAATTTCTATTGCGATCCAGAGGCGGCTCAATTTGTTTTTCGATCGCCCCTGACGAAAACTCTGATTCCGCTAGACGTTACACGTCGAGTCACCATCGATTTCGACTTTGTGGACCAACTTCCCAGCGCAACGACGCGAGCTGGAAGCCTGATGCGCAAGATCATTCCAAAACTCTTTCAATCGTGCCGTCAGCATCTCGGGCAAGAAGGAATCCATCTTCACGACGCTGTGGGTTTACTTTACTGCTTAAACCCCGAACTCTTTGAAACGGAAGAAATGGCTGGAGATGTTGAAACTAGCGGCGAATTGACCCGAGGTGCGACCGTCTTTGATCGCCGCGAACGAAAAGAATGGCGAAACAATATGGAAGTCGCCGTATCTGTCGACGAAGTGGCGGTATCCGATTGCATTGTTCGCGGTTTGAAATTCGCCGGTCAAAACACAGAACAATAAACGCTCAATTAGCAGTAACTCTATACCTCTAAGACCAAGAATAGGACAGGAACGAAACAGAGCTATGTCAGTCAACTGGAAGAATGCCAAAACGTTTGAAGATATTCGATACGAGCACTTCGAAGGTATCGCAAAGATTACGATCAACCGCCCGGAAGTGCGCAATGCGTTTCGTCCCAAAACCGTGGTCGAAATGCGTGAAGCGTTACAACTGGCTCGCATGGATAAGCAGATAGGCGCCATCATCATCACGGGTGAAGGAGAGAAAGCCTTCTGTGCCGGCGGCGATCAAAAGATTCGCGGCGATGCAGGTTACAAGGACAGTGAAGGTACAGAACACTTGAATGTGCTCGACTTTCAACGAGAGATTCGCACATGTCCCAAACCCGTTATAGCCATGGTCGCCGGCTACGCGGTCGGTGGCGGACATGTATTGCATATGGTTTGTGATCTGACAATCGCGGCGGACAATGCGATATTCGGCCAAACCGGTCCAAAGGTCGGTAGCTTCGATGGCGGGTTCGGTGCAAGTTACATGGCGAGAATTATTGGCCAAAAGAAAGCACGCGAAATCTGGTTCTTGTGCCGTCAGTACTCTGCGCAGGAAGCGCTTGACATGGGCTTGGTGAACACTGTCGTTCCGTACGATCAAATGGAAACGGAAACGATTCAGTGGTGCCGCGAGATACTCACCAAATCTCCCATTGCAATTCGTTGCCTGAAGGCCGCGCTCAACGCAGACTGTGACGGACAAACAGGTTTGCAGGAACTCGCAGGCAATGCGACGATGTTGTTTTATATGACGGAAGAAGGTCAAGAAGGTCGCAATGCGTTCGTCGAAAAGCGACCGCCTGATTTTGGGAAATTCCCAAAACGAAGCTGAGAGCTGTCCTAAAACAACCCCTATGAACTTATCTGCTTGGTTTCTTGCCGCTCGTCCCAAAACGTTGCTGGCTAGTGTTTCGCCAGTTGCGATTGGTACAGCGTTGGCCGCACATGAAGGCAAGTTTCACGCACTGGCTATGCTGTGCGCATTAGTTGGTGCGATTTCGATTCAGATTGGCACCAACTTCTGCAACGACTATTTCGATTTTTTCCAAGGTGCAGATACATCAGACAGGAAAGGACCCACCCGAGCCGTGGCCACCGGACTGATCTCGCCACGAGCCATGGCGATCGCGACTGCCATGATGTTCTGCATCACGTTGCTGGTTACCGCATACTTGTACCAACGTGCCGGCTGGCCATTCTTAGTGATCGGTGTGCTGAGTATCGTCTTTGGAGTGTTCTATACGGCCGGTCGATTTTCACTAGCCTATGTCGGACTTGGTGATCCATTTGTCTTGGTTTTCTTCGGTCCCGTTGCTGTCGCGGGAACTTGCTATGTGCAGACCCTGTCGTTGGATTGGCGGGTTGTTGTTGCCGGACTAGCTCCGGGTCTGCTCGCAGTTGGATTACTGGTCGTCAACAACTTGCGTGATATCGATGAGGACCGCATCGCAAATAAGCGAACACTGGCGGTTCGTTTTGGCAAAACGTTTAGTCGTGTTCAGTACACCACGTGCATGGTCGGAGCCGCCTTGATACCGCTTTTGCTTGTCGCAATGGGGATTACGCGTGGAGTTCTGCTGGCTTGCTTGTTCGTTGTTCCGGCGCTCTTGATTGTGAGACTGGTATGGAAGCGAAGCGGCGCTGATTTGCGGCCTTGCTTGGGCATGACAGCTGGTTCGCTGCTACTTTATACCGTGCTATTTTGCATTGGAATTCAAATTTCGATATGAAAGCCTATCGCTACAAGATTCCGCTGACGCAAGCCATTCAACTGGGCGAGCAGCGAATCAAACATCGCGAAGGAGTACTACTGGAAACGGACAATGGTTGGGCGGAAGCCTCTCCCCTGCCCCATTTTAGTAGTGAGTCAGTCGACGGTGTAATCGATGCACTACGACACACCCACCAGGTGCCACCATCGCTGCAATTCGCGCTGCAGTGCTTGAACCAACCGATTGCCGCTCAATCGCTTTCCGTCAATGCACTATTGCAGGGCACTTCCGAGCAGATTCTTTCACGATGTCGAAAGCTCGCCACGAGCAAGTGTAGCACCGTGAAGCTAAAGGTCGGTCGAAACGCGGTGCAAACAGAGACCGAACTAGTTCACCGTGTACGTGCCGAGCTTGACGCCGATCAAACGCTCCGACTGGACGCAAATCGAGCCTGGAATTGGGAAACAGCCAACGACTTTGCATCACGAGTAAAAGAACTAAGTATCGAATACATCGAAGAACCGCTCAACGATCCTTCGCGACTGGACGAATTCACGCAACGAACGCAGTTGCCGTACGCAATTGATGAAACCGTTTGTGAATCATTGCCCTTAAAACAGTTTGAACGTGCGGCTGCGATCGTGGTCAAGCCAACGTTGGTCGGTTTGGGGAAACGGATGGACGAGGTGATCGCCACGGAAAAGCCTATTATTTTCAGCGCGTGTTACGAATCCGGCGTGGGACTGGCTCGAATAGTTCAACTCGCAAACCAGTACAACTCGATGGCACCGGCTGGGCTTGATACGTATTCGTACTTGGCTGAAGACGTGTTGATCAATCGCCTCCAAATCAAAGACTGGAGAATCCACATTCCTAGCTCTATCGAAGTTGAACGCGAACGTCTGACGGAGATTCCGCTGTGACTGAATTCCCTCTGTCGCTTGCCACTTCTCTTTATAGCGAAAACATTGCATACCAAGATGCCAATGGATTTGTCACCTACGCTAAGCTTTACGAAGATGTCATAGCTCGAGCAAATCAGCTGAACTCCACTGAAACCAGCAACCAACGTTTTGCGTTTTGCCCTCGCAACGATTACACAACACTAGTTGATCTTTGGGCGATTTGGCTGGTTGGAGCCGCTGCTTGTCCGCTCAGTCATCGCTATCCGGATGAACGCAGACAACATATCACAACTAAACTAGCAGCGGACTGGCTTCCGTCACCGCAACCGACACCCGGGAATAAGACTTTCGCGCCAAGCCTCGATCCCGACCGACCAGCGACCATCATTTTGAGCTCGGGAAGTACTGGCGATCCAAAGGCAATTGTTCATTCACTCCGCGCCCATATTGCTAGTGCAAAAGGATCGGCAAGTCGAATTCCGCTAGGCCCTGGCGACCGATGGCTTTGGTCGTTACCAGCATTTCACGTAGGCGGCCTCTCTATACCTATCCGATGTGCAAACTCCGGTGCAACCGTATGCGGAGTGTTGGATTCCGAATCTTCCGTCGGTCAGCTTATCGCGGAAAGCTCGCCGACACATATTTCTTTGGTTCCTACACAGCTGCAACGCTTGCTCGACCACAAAAGTGACTTGTCTTCGATAGAGGCCGCATTGGTCGGCGGGATGGCCGTGCCTTCGTCACTCATTCAGTTGGCACTCGACCGTGGTATCTCGATTCACACAACGTACGGCATGACAGAAATGGCGTCTCAAGTGACTACGACCCATCGAATTGAATCAGTGACGCCATCAAGCGGAACTGCCCTGCCGCATTGCGAGGTTCGCATCAGCTTGGACGATGAGATAATGGTACGCGGTGAATCGCTGTGTCTTGGGGTTCTTCGAAATGGAACTATCGATTCCGTCGTTAACGAAGAAGGCTGGTTCGCAACTCGAGATCGTGGGCGATTCGACGACCAAGAATCGCTGGTCCTGCTTGGACGGGTCGACAACATGTTTATTTCCGGTGGCGAGAACATTCACCCTGAGGCTATCGAACGAGCGATTCTGAACCTGCCGCAGATCAAACAAGCCGTCGTAGTGCCCGTTGACGATCCAGAGTTTGGAGCTCGCCCCGTCGCGTTCGTTGACGCGTTAGTGATGGAACCAGAAAAATGGGACGCAGAGCTTCGACTGGTACTGGCTGGATTTGAGATCCCGAAGCGATTCCACCCCTGGCCGGATGAAGCTATGCTCGCGATCAAACCAGACCGAAAGTTGTTGCGAGAAATTGCAATTGGCAATCGCAAGCCTTAGCCCGCTCGTAAGATGTTTTCGATCTGGCTTACGACATCGCGAATGTCGCATTCATGTCCGCCAATATTGACTTTTGCAGCCGAGCTCATCCACTTATCTACTTTTGCAATCGCTGAAACCGCACTGCTGTGGCTTCGACGACCAAAGAAGGAACTGATCTCGTGATAGCCGGCGGCCGTGTGTCGCCGTGAGAGCCACATGGCCAGCATTCGTGGCGGCGCAACGGCCCGACTGCGTGTGGACGTTTTAAGAACATCCTCTTCGATACTGAAGACTTCCGAGATTGCTTTACGGACATCTTGAAGTCGGATGATTCGCGACGGAGAAGGAATGAGTTCGTACGAAACTTCGTTGACCATACGAGTCGTAATCGATTCGCCCGTTGCAAGGCTCGTCGCTCGGAGACGATTCAAGACACCGGATAGTTGCCTCGCATCACCTTTCGTTTTGCTCGCGATCAGTTCATGGATTTCGTCACCCAGAACAATATTCCGCTCGAGCGACCATTGCTTCGATATTTGAAGCGTCGCTTCGTAGTCCACAGGCTTCATGCCGCAGACCAACCCTCCGCAGAGTCGATTGACGATTTCCGGGCCAAGTTTCCCAAGTTGCGCGGGCGGTCGATCGGCTGTGAGGATCAGCTGCCGATTGTCGCGAACTAACGAATCAATCGTGTAGGCAAACTCGACTAAAGTAGCTTGCTTGCCCGCAAAGAACTGAATGTCGTCGATCACCAGTAAGTCAGCTTGTCGATACTTTCGACGAAATGCGGGAAGTCCGCTTCCGCCACGCAACGCGTCTAGAAAGTACGTGGTGTATTGTTCGGCAGAAAGATAAAGAACACTGGAGCGACGTGATCGCTGCCGGGCTTCACACCAAAGGGCTTCAACCAAATGTGACTTACCAACGCCAGTCGGCCCATGAATCACCAGCGGACTCACTTCACCCGGTTGCTTAACAACCATTTCCGCTGACGATCGAGCTATCTGATTGCACTCACTCTCGACGAACGTGGAAAACGTCTGAAATTTACGCTTGCGATTCGTCGAAGAGGTGGCTTGTAAACGTACCGGCATTTTAATGCCGTCTACTGATCCGTTCCTCTTGGCTTTGTCCGTCGCGTCTAGCGAAGAACTCTCCAAAGAGACCCTCGTTGGCTTCTCTGGCAAGGGCGTGGCAGTTCTAGCCACGGGCTCGGTCGATTCACGTGCTGCCTTAGGAGCTTGATTGCTCCGCACGCCAGGCTCGCCAACCTGAAACTGAATATCCGTATCCTTGGCACCGATATCGGCGGCAGCCAACGCCAATGATTCCTGGAAGTTCTTCCTCAGCCGTTCCAGTTGAAACGAAGTTGAAGCAAAAACGCAAACGACACTCGGACTGGCTTCGATATCAACGTTACTGAACCAAAGAGAGTACCTCTCTTCGCCAATCCGTTTTTTCAAAGCACTGCGAAGGTTTGTGTCGAATTCCATTTCTACTCCCGAATTCTGCTTCCAAGCGACGGATCTCCCTCCACTAAACCTCGATAACGTCCGCGCATATTTTTCACGCAGAAGCCGTCGTGTTTTGCCGAAATAGAACACTCCAAATCAACGCTTCAATGCGGACAGTTGGAGTGAAAAACGTGTGAAGGATTTGTTACGTCAGGAGCAGATTGTAGTCCCGCTAGCAACCATGTCAAACGGGCAGAAGAAAACTTTCGTCATCACGAAATTGAATCGAAAATACACGATTGGTTTGCGTTCTCCTTGTCGATTGTACGGTAGATTTTTTCACGTGGATAAGTTGTTCGCGCGAACAATTGCGGAATGCAGAACATTCCAAACACAAAAAACCCCCAAGACAATGAATGCCTCGAGGGTTGAGTGTCTCATTGAGAGAAGCAACACTTACTTATTGCGACGCTTTCGAACGAACAACATGATGCTTAGCAATGACATTGCTCCAAGCAAGCCTGACGATGGCTCAGGTACAACCTGTCCACCAACGATTGCATCACCAGGTGCAAAAATGCCTCCACCTGCCGCGTCGAAGAGTTGAACTTCAGCGATTTGCATGCTGTTTGCTGCACCGATGTCTTTGACTGTGGGGAATACGACTAGGTAGCTCGAGTAAGCGTCCGTATTTTCGAAAGTGATCGTCTGCGAGTTCGCATCCTCCAGAGCTGCGTCACCACCAGCGTTTCGTGTATCAGGAAGCGCCAAGTCACCAACCGAAATCGGAGTGAACGCGGAGATTGGAAGCGTGTCACCTGGGCTGCCAAAGCCAGCAGGAGCAGTCGCGTTGGTTCCCCAAACTTGGTACGAAGCTGGATCACGCTCTACTGCGTCATTCGCAGCCCAAAGCTGTAGCGAGGTTGCAACAGTCGAACCCAAGGAAGGAGTCACAATGAAGCCAGTATTCTCTTGACCAAAGTTAAGGTACTTCTGCCCAAAACCGTCAATTACGAAAGTTGGATTCTCTCCACCAGGCCAATTGTTGCCCGGAATCACAAAACCGGCATCGCCAACTTGGAACACATCTTGTGCGAAGGAAGGAACTGCGAACAAAGCCACGACTAGAAGCGCTTTAAAGATTCTCATTGATACACTCATTTCACGTAGGGAATGGCGTAACCGGAGAAAACGTCTATGTGTTCAGGAAAAGAGATATCGTGCTTAGACCGTCGGAGATAGAGATTTAGCTACCGCAGAAAAAAAAGCTGATGCTTTTGCCTGATCAGTAGCGTCTCCGGTGCACGTCAAGTAATTGATTAGTTAGTAAGTTGAGTGTTTGAGAATAACCGCTATGGACGTGAGATCAACTACTTATCCGCACAAAAGAGAATATATTCTTAGGGCAGGATAAAGCCATTGAACGCTTGGTTCACAGACTTATCCTCGAGGCACCAAATTGCTGGGTCTGCCGAGCGGATTCGTCCTAAAAGGACTTTCACGAAACGGATTTGGTTGGATGGGCGTAAGCAATTCGTTCGCACTCCGTACGTCGCCGATGAGCTTGTTGAATTCGTAGCTCATTCCATACTCCGTTCCGTTTCGATTCAACTCCATAAGAATATTGCTCCGTTTCCCACCTGCCCGCGAGTCTAGAACGGGAGCATATGTTACTCGCATTCCGCCTAACGGACGGCCGGAAACGGTTGCCAGGAACAGATCGAATTTAGGATTCGGTGCGCGGCGCATTTGGTAGTGACTCTGTGCCAACTGAACGTATTCCGACGCGTCTGACGTATAGCCGTGCAAAACAATTCGTTGCACCGTTCGTGTTCGGTCGAAGTAATAAGTCACCGAACCAGCAAAGTCATCAACGCGACGCGCGTAAGCGACGCGCCAACCTTGAAGATCAAGTTCTCCAATCCGCGTCGTCACGCGATCCCAGTTCGACGTAATCCATTCCGGTGTGGTTTCAAAACTCAGTACGTGCGGAAGTGGAATATCCCCGCCTGGAAGAGAGGCGTTCGGCAATGAACTTTGCTGCGGCGCCGACTGGACCGCATAGTTCGCCGTGATGCCGATTGGCGAAGCAGCGTAACTTGCTTGATCGACGGGAAGCGAGCCCGCATACGCGTCAGACTTTCGTGACGACAAAGCAGGATCGAACCCAGCTTTTGATGCTATAGCTTTTCCAGCCGTCGTAACTTTCGGCGGCACAACGTCGCTCGGCGAAGCCACGTTTACTTCGCCAGGTTTACTAAACCAATTCTCAACCTTGCCCAGCCACTTTTCATCTGCCAACAAGTACGGCAGCACCGCACCAACAACGACCAACACCACGAAGAATAACGCTCTGCCGTACACTGTCTTCCACACCACACAAAATAGAAAACGAAACAACGCTGTATCAGCTTCTTCGGCGATGGTGCTAGCATTTCTTCACTGACGATTGAGAGTTGGAAAAGTTTAGCGTTGGTGCGGATCGAAACGACTGGCAACAGTTCGAAAGCAGGTAAGCCTAGCGATCTTGTTCGGCATCCGAGAGCTTTTGTGGCTCGATGTTCAAAATAGCCGCCGCGTATTCGAGGTCATCGAAGTACGTCGCTCGCTCGTTGGAGATATCGATGCCTAGCGAATCCAACATCTGCTCGGCTCGCTCCAGTGGAACCCGACGCGATACGGATTTGGCAAACGTGGCAAACTCTTCGTCCAACAATGCTTCGCCGATTGATGTCCAACGTCCCACCAAATGCCGTGGATTGTGTTCTATAATCTGAGCACGACAGTACTGGCTGAGCCGATACAGATTCATCTTCGCAGCTTGGATACCGGCCAAAATCAACATCCGATCGCGAACCATTGGCCGACGACGTCGCTCACTTGCTCGAGCGAGATGCAAATAGACGGCTAACTGGTACGATTCTGATTCCATCTGTTTATCTGAATGGAATGACACAAAAACCGCAAGCGAATAAGTCGGGCAACCAGCTGCCTATACTTTTTGCCTAACATTCAGGACATAGTGCGTGGATAGGACCGCCACTCCACTACCGAGGTTCATTCCAGAAGACACCGTCTGGCTTGTCACCAATGCCGATGAGCTGCTGGCCAATGTCGATTGGCCCACGGATGTCCTCCAGCTAATGACGCATTTTCGCAAAAAGTATTCTCCAGCACGGAGTCATCTACTTTGCGAATTGCTCGAACTGCGCAATCGCGCGAAGCGTAAGTTCTCTCGTGCACAAGAAATGTTCTTTTATCGTCGTGGTTTCGAACAGGCGACCGACGAACTCATCGCCACGTACAAAGCCCGGCAGTTTCCCACAGCAGGCCGTACCATCGATCTTTGTTGCGGAATCGGTGGGGACGCTATCGCACTTGCGCAATTTTGTAGCAGCTTGTCGATACTTGATCGAGAACACGCAGCCACCACCATGGCGACTGCCAACATTCGCCTCTACACGAATAAAGAGTTTCGTGTCGTCAATCATGAAGTTCAATCGATAGACTTGAGCGAATTCGACTTTTGGCACATCGATCCCGATCGTCGTCCGAACGAAAAACGTCAGAGTGAGCCGGACAACTGCGAGCCTCCACTGAATGATTTTTTGTCCACGAAAGGACTCAGCGAAAACGGAGCCATTAAGCTCGCACCCGCTGCTGATGCTTCCGACCTACTTCAAAGGGGCGCCGAACTTGAGTGGATCGGCCATGACCGCGAGTGCCAACAGCAGATCGCGTGGTTGGGCAGTCTGGCACGTAATCCGGGAAAACGCACCGCTACGTTGCTCTTAAAAAATGCAGACGAAAGTCCGGCGACGATCATTGATCAAGGCTTTCAGCCTATTGAGATCGCCAATAAAGCAAAGCAATTTATGTACGAGCCCCAAGCGTGCGTACTGGCAGCAGGACTAGAGTCATCAATCGCAGCACAATGGGGACTCACCCAACTCTCTGAACAGACGGCCTACTACGTCTCGGACGAAAAAATCGCATCGCCACTTTTGACAGCGTTTGAGGTCATTGACGATTTAGCATTTCATCGCAAGACACTTCAGCAGGAACTAAAAAAACGGAATGCGTTTGTTGCCGAAGTTAAGAAGCGAGGCGTGACACTCGACCCGAACGCGCTACAACGCGAATTGAATCATGCAAAAGATGGAGTCCCCATCGTGCTATTGCTTTACAAAAAGCAGCTGACGATTCGAGTCACGCTAGCAAAACGTATTCTCTCTTCAGACAAAGATCGTGAAGCGTGATCGATTCGAGCGCGAACGTGATCAGAAACACGTCGATAGCACTTTAACGCTTCGACCGAATTCGCAAGCTACGTAAGATCTACACCCTGCGAAATACATCCTAGGCCGCTTTGAACCCGTTTATCGAAAGCGGCACGTACTTTGCTTACTTGTTTCATCGTTGTCCCCTTCTTCTCATTCGATGGAGATCATTCGATGAAATTCAAAAACCTTGCATTCGCCTTGTTGGTGATTCCGTTTGTTACTACGGCTGCCCAAGCGCAGAACTTATTTCGCACAAGCCGTCCCGACTACACCCGCGACTACCCTGCAACGTATCACGATCGCTATCTGGCAAACTCGGATCGTATAACTCCCGCTAACGACATTGACTACGACCGCGAACGGTTGAGTCGCGCATGGGAAAACTATCGCGCCGAAGCAGAGCGGTACCAGACTCGGTACGGCAGCGAAATCACACCGACGTCCTACGACTCGAGCAGCTCGCTTCGCCCTGTTGATTTCGATTCCACCAACTACACACCAAATCGACGGTGCTCGCGAAATCGCGTCCCTGCTGACGTACGGCCAACGTTGCGCCCTACTTTGACGGCTCCATCCGGTTACTACAACAACCCAAGCTACTACGACAACGACTTTGGCAATGCGTCGAGTATCGGAAACGGTAGTGGTTTCGAAGCCAACCAGTACACGGCCCCCTACGGCACCAACTTAAGCCGTACCGCCTCGCGACCACTCACTAGTCTGTTTGGCTCTCTTTTTGGCACCAATCGCTAGTCAAAAAAAATGACCGTGGAAAGCAGGGATTGCTAACCAACGGTCATTGTTTGTTTTGGAGCAGTCTTTTTAGTCTGTTATCTCGCACTAAGTTGCTTGAGATTCTGCTTTCGGCGACTCTTGCCAAGTTTGCTTCTTGCGGAGAACGCAAGTGCCTTCAACAAAGCCAAGATGCCGATAAAGCCAGACACTAGGCAGGCGAGCGACGAAAGTGAAACGATCTGTTTCGATGCCAGTGAAAAGTAGCCGGCTGAAATGCATACACAAAAAGCGACCATGGCGAGGATGCCGCTCAACAACGCTTTCGTGTCGAGGCTTCGACGCTGGTGGCGATCGAGTGCAGAACGCGTGGAAGTATTCGCTACCGCACGAAGGGCTTTCAAATCTGCTTCTGGCGCGACAGCTCGAGGAACAAACTCAGACGGATCAAGAACACTCGGTTTAGGTGTCGGTGCAACAGCAGCTTGCGGTGCTGGTTCCTTAGGAACTTCGATCTTCTGGGTTGGAGCAATCGGAGTACTCTCTTTTGCAGCCTCTGCCGCTCCGTCCCCGCCTACACGTTGCATCAATTGCGCCATGTAGTCTTGAATATCGTCTTCTGATTCAGGAGCGGGTGTAGCCGCAGCGGGTTGCGAATGCACGACCGCCGGTTCGGGAGTTTCATCTTCTTCAACCGCATGACCGAACTGTGCCAGAATTGACGCAGTGTCAACGGGCGCGGCGCTCTCTGGTTCTGCGAAAGTGACTTCTTCTTCGGGTTGTGGTGTGTATCCAGCTACAGGCTCTGCCGCCACTGGTTCTGGCTCGGGTGTGTAAGCAGCAGCAGGAGCTTGCTCTTGAACTGGAGGTTGCTCAGTTTGCGTTTCTGAACCAGTCCCAAGTTCGGCACGCAACTTATCCAGCATGGCCATCGCCGAATCACGACCTGGCTCTGTCGCCGATTCATCATGATCATAGACTTCCGTCGCCGATCCCGACTGGGCAGCGCCAGCCTCGCTAAAAGACTGAAATTCATCCATCGACATCGTTTGCGTCGGTGGAACAAAATTGGCTTCAGCAGCCGGTGGAGCTTCAGCAACTTGTGCTTCAGCAACTTCTGGTGAATCAGCTATGTCTTGCGGTTGGTTAGCAACAAATCCAGTGGACTGCTGCTCAGCTTCTGGCGAAGCTTGTCCGAGATTCGCCAACTGCTGCTGAGCGTATTGCAACTGAAGCTGCAGTTGTTGACGCTCTGCGTTCCATCGTTCTTCCATCGCACCGACATCGGTATCGGCAAACTTACTTCGCAACGATTGGAGTTCGTTTTCTTTTTCGCTGTTTGCAAGATTCGCGGCGGCCAAATCACCCTCAAGTTGCTCCTGTTGCTGCTCCCATTTGTTGCAGTACTCTTCAGCCTGATCGATCTGCTTCCGCATAACTTCTACTTCGCGAACCATCGCATCATGTTCTTCTTGAATCGATGCGGCTGATTGCGATTGCGCGGCCGACTCTTGTTGAGCTTGGGTCGCAGCATCCAGTTGCTCTCGAAGCGTTGCGACTTCCGCCGCCAGTTGCTGTTTTTCCGAGCTCAGCGATTCGAATTGCACGACTTGATTTCGGAGTCCATCCAATTCCGTGTCGAGTGTCGCGCGAGCCGCCAAACTAGCCTCGACAGCTGCCTTTTGCTCTCGATTCGACGCGACTTCAGCATCGTATTGCGACTGCAATTCCTCAAGCTTGCCAGCTAATTGTTGGTTTGTCGACTCGAGTGCTTCTAACTGCTCTCGGAATCGCACCTCCGATGTTTGGTTGTTCTCTTGCGATATCTGCATTTGTTGCGAGTGATCTTCCAGACTCTGCGCCCACTCTTTCAATCGAGATTCTTCCGCAACACGGTACTCATCCCACTTGTCACGTTCGCTCGTCAACTGCGCCAACTGTGCTTCCAATGCAGCCAATTTTTCTGCCGTGCCAGCGTCCGCAGACGGTTCGCTAGATTGCGAAGCAGAAGGAACGACCGATTGGTCGGCGTCAGGAAGTACTTCGAATTCGATCGGACCAATCGACAAGGTGTCGCCAGCACTAAGCTTTGCGTCTTCAAACGGCTCGCGATTCAAAAGCGTGTCTGGTGACATTCGCCGAATCACAGTGCCCGCCTCACCACGGAGAACGAGGCAATGCACTGGGTGAACGCCAGGGCAAGACAATCGCAGCGTCGCATTCGGGGCGCTACCAATCGTACATTTTTGTGAGCTAACACGAACTACTTGGCCGTGGTGTTGGCCACCGCGAAAACGAAGTCGCAGTGGTGCAACTGCGTTCTTTGGGAGATTAGGCGATTCGCTGGTCGTGCGTGGATCAGTTGGATGGTTCATCATCGTGCTTCTATCATTCGTGGCTACATGGCTAGCAAGCCGTAGCTGGACCTGAACTTCTACCCGGGGATGTACGTCGCAGTAATCAGCAAGTCAAAAGTATTGCTAGTGATACTCGCCGTTTTTCCGGCTTTGCGGGTAAAAACGGTTCATCGCGATCCCGGTTTTGACGATGTACGATTAGCGAGTTTGTATCCTCGCAAAGGTTTAATCGCCCGAACTTGGCATGATTGAGTCCGGTTTTGGCAGCGTTTATTGGTGTGAAAAGCCACTGTTTGGGCGACTTATACAGATACGCAACGAGAAAAAGGTCAGCAATTTTGAACGATTCAAAAACGCTGATGAAATTGTGAAGAATTTCCTTAAGTCATGCGGCTTGAGTACGAACTATAGTTCCGGTGACTCACGCCGATGGAGTAGCGGTAGTCGATAGACATTGTTAGAGGATAAAGAAAAACTTTTGAGGCATTCCGTCGGATTTTGAAGGGGGGCAACCTTCATGAACCCACGGGCATGAGGTGAAGAAGATGGCACGAAAAGATGCGATGGCCGAAATGCGCGAAGTGTTGCTAACACGACGCGAGGCCCTGCGAAAAGCGCTTAACGGCGACTTGAGCATGCTGCAAGATCTACGCGAACAATCATCCGGTGATGTCGTCGACTTCGCACTCGATTCCGCTCAGGACGAAATCAGTTCGCAACTAGCCGAGGTCGAAAGCCGTGAGCTCTCGAGCATCGATAAAGCGCTTGATCGCATGCGTGAAGGAACGTACGGAAGTTGCGAAGCGTGTGAAGGCAAGATTCCAGTAATGCGACTACAAGCCCTGCCATACGCAGTGCTTTGCATCGACTGCCAAAGAAAAGCAGAAGAGCAAGGTCTGGATACGAACCATGTAGCCGACTGGAGTCAAATCCTCGATACGGATGATACAGCGTTGGGTGATTTTGGCGTCGACATTTCGTAGCTGACCCGCCTTTTGAGTAGACGCGATGGCGTGCGAAATCGGAGTTCGCACAACTCGCATCAGTCGATGTAATTTGTAATTGAGGTCACTCGATGGCAATCATGGAAGATTGCGTCACACGCTTTTCGCTACAGCGTGGACGATTGCGAAGTCAAGCTCCTCTGATGCACTTCGCGGTTTTGCTGATTCTTGCAACTCTGGCAAGTCATTCGGTCGCTGAAGAAGTAGGCGCTCCCGGTACGCCAAACTCGTCAATGTCGTTGCGTGACGCGTTGTTCGAAGAGCTGGCCATTGACGCCGAACGATATCAAAAACAATTCGGTATCGTAAAACGCGTCGTCCGACTCGTTCGACCGTCCATTGTGCACATCGAAGCGTTTGCCGACAGCGAAGCTGCTGGCACGATTGACGAAGCTGGCTCTGGCATTATCCACCGAATGGATGATAGCCTCTACGTCTTGACGAACCGCCATGTTGTAGACACGTCGTCGCTGGACAAAATCAAGATTCGAACGGACGACGGAGTACCGTTAGAACTCACAAAAATTTGGTCCGACCCGAGCACCGACGTTGCTGTGATTAAGATCGCATCCAACGAATTGTTGCCCGCTCGCATCGGAGATAGCAGCAA
>CAYNJG010000122.1:0-20769 GCA_964397295.1 uncultured Pirellulaceae bacterium | reverse complement strand
ACCGGGAAGTGGGCCTTCGAATGCAAATTGGGCTTTGCCTGTTCGTATTTCTCCCACGAACACGCAGAGGTTATATCTGGTGTGAGCTATTTCTCACTGTTTGGCCGCTACGGGCGAACCTAGCGTCGACGCCGACGCATGCTTGTCAATCCAATCAAGCTTGTCAGAAGCATCAGCCCTGCAGCTGGTTCTGGAACTTGCTTGAAGAATTGCACGTGGTCGATTTCGATACCCGATCCTTGGTCGATCGAGACTGTAATCTGGGCGATCGCTTCGCCAGCAGCCATTGGTACAACACCGAAGAAACGGTCTTCTTGGGTAGTACCGGTAAACACATCATCTAGGAATGATGCGTCGTATGTCTCACTGACCAAAACGCCGCCAGCGTCATCAAACGCCGTGACAGTTACGTTTTGAACGTTTGGATCAGCGTCTGTCAGCACGAATCCAGCCGCTTTCGCTGGCTCGTCAAACGTGATCGTGAGCGACATCGTTGGTGCGAACCAAGATGAACCCATTGTTCCGTCGCCATCGATTGCCGAATCGTCAGCATCAACAGAGTCAGTCACAGGAACGCCGTCACCCGATGTGAAGTTGGGTCCAATTCGCTGACCGACATTTATCGAGAAACCCATCTCGAAAGGTCCGTCTGGATCCTCAAAGTCTTGAGCCATGAACGGCATACCGCCACCCGCAGTCGTGAACTCAGCCGGAGCATCGACAAGTGCGAGGTATGGGGATGGTCCGATAATAGTTGCTGCTTGAGCATTTACTGCGACTAAGCAGCCAAGTGCCAATGCGGCGAAAGTGTATTTCTTAAGCATATTAAAAATTCCCTAATTGCATTCATAAATCTTGTTGCTGAACAATGGAGTTTCCAGCTGTTGCTGGAACACAGATTGCAAGTAGTGAAGCGAACCGCTGACCAAGGTCATAAGCAAGAAAGCAACGAGATCAAACTTTGATCCCGGCCAGGAAGATGGTTGCCACACTGAAGATCCAATTAAATATCCTTCGTCGTGAAGGACGGATCTCAAGCGATATGCATTGGCAACCTCAATAGAGAAATCGGTAACAGGCCCGTATCTTACCAGAAGATCAAAACCCGTCAATCATTCTTTCGACAAAACGTCGATAAAATGTGGGTTGAGTTAGGCTCGTTGCCCAACCAACACTTCCTCAGACTAAACTGTGCTATCACTGCTGTCAATAGAATAACCTTCCTTGTTTACGCAGAATTTCCATAGCGTTTACTCTGGTTGACCCCTACAAGGTTAATCCTCGGTTTTCCGAGGTTTTCGCTCAAATCGAACCAAGCAAAAAAACACCAAATTGGCTAATTTCCGTGCATCGAATCGCATACTGTTCCAACGTTCATGCTGGCTCTTCGCTCGAAGAAACTGTGAAAAACCTAACTCGCTATTCGGTACGAGTTAAATCGCAATTCCGTCCAGAGTCTCCGATGGGTGTTGGGCTCTGGCTGTCTAGCCAAACAGCTGCAGAACTCGTCGCAAGCGAAGCGGCCACAGCTGCTTTCAAGCGTTTTCTCGTGGATGAATGCCTAGAAGTATTCACATTCAATGGCTTTCCTTATGGGAACTTCCATCAAGACGTCGTAAAGCATGAGGTCTACAAGCCAACGTGGTTCGAACAAGGGCGAGCCGACTACACCAAGCACCTCACACAGCTAATTCATTGTTTCGCGGGCGAAACGGAAGAAGCCAGCATCTCCACTCTGCCAATTATGTGGGGTTCACCACGCCCAACTGACAGTGAACTCGTTTCAGCCGCCGAATTGTTGGGAGAAGTTGCCGATTACCTCGCAAACTTCGAAAAGGAAACCGGTCGACTCGTCTATCTATGTATCGAACCCGAGCCAGGTTGCTTTATCCAGCGTGCGAACGACATCGTCGAGTTTTTTGAAAACCACTTGCTACCCCACGAAAAAACGAACGAAGCAAACATTCGCAAACATATTCGCGTCTGCCACGACGTGTGTCATTCGGTTGTTATGGGCGAGTCACAGCGACATGCGTTGTCAACCTACGCTGGCGCGGGGATCAAACTTGGAAAAGTACAAATCTCGTCAGCTGTAGTGGTCAATTTCGACGCGATCGAACTTTCGGATCGTCAAAAGGCCATTTCAGAGTTGAGCGGGTTCATGGAAGATCGCTACTTGCATCAAACCACGATTCAACGATCCGACGAAGAGCCCGAATTCTTTGAAGATCTACCGGCCGCTCTTGCGACGATCGACGACCCCAAGTCTGCCACGGGAACATGGCGGATTCATTTTCACATACCGGTTTATCTCGAACGTTTCGGTTTGCTTCATGCCTCGCAACAAGCGATCGTCGATTGCGTGTCTGAGTGCCGAAATTTCTCGGACGTGAAACACTTCGAAGTCGAAACGTATGCATGGAACGTACTTCCACCGGAACTACAACAAGCAGACCTGGCCACCGGAATTGCGGACGAGCTGAAGTGGTTCGAAGAAGTTGCAAATCAACATCTCAGCTAGACAGACCACATGATTCAAGCACGCATAGTCTTGGCCGTCGCCCTCGTCGCGACTTTTGTTCTAGGTTGCTCGCAAAACGAATCTAGAATTGCCGACGCGAAGACGAACGCAACGTCCGCTCAAGACTCTGCCGCGACGACTTCCTCACCGAACAATTCAATCGGTAACCATCCTACGACGAACGGCTTAATCGAAGAATGCAAACAAGCGGGTGATTCAAAACTAATTCTCCCAAAAGCGTCCAGCCGTGACTTGCTGCGCATCGCTTCACTGGACGGACTGGAAGTTCTCGAAATCTCTCAAGCTGACTTTGAAAGCGAGGATCTAGAAACACTGTCCAATCTCACACGGCTCAAACGCTTAAGGTTAGAGGACCTTGCTGCAACGGACGAAACCGTCGAAGTACTGTCTGAATTTGTTGAGCTAGAAATACTCAACCTACCCGCATCTCGCATTGGTGACGCGGGATTCCAGAGTCTGATTTCGAAACTACCGCAACTTACGCTGCTTCGAATAGGCGGAACGCAATTGTCCGACAGGGGCATCTCATCTATCCGCAGCTTGCCGAATCTGCGTTTTTTACACCTTGTGCATGTGCCGATAACAGACGCGGGGTTGCAAACGTTTCATCAAATGCATGATCTCGAGTCGTTGTACATTGACGGGGACCACGCCACGGATGACGGAATTCAACAGCTATTGAAAGCGAACCCTGGTTTGCACTTCCATCGAAACCAGACGCACGTGGCGGATGACCCGAACGCTGACGGACATTAGCGTTCAGGTTGCGACTATCACGCAGAATAATTCTCGGGCTCATTACACAGTGCATCCTTGAAAACAAGTTTCGATCGGCGCAAAAGAAAAACGGCTGCCACAATGAAGTGACAGCCGTTTGATTTCCAGCGGAGCGATTAAGTACAACTAGGCAACTTCTTCACCGTCACCTTCGTTTTCTTCTTCGGTTGGGTCTTCAATCACAACCTCGATCGGAGTCACCGATCGATTTCGATTGTTTGACAACCGCTGATCTGCACCCGAGTCAGATGCAATGCTGGCGATAACTTGCACGCGATTCGTACCTTCTGGCAACTCATCGGCAACAGTCACGCCAAATACAGCCTCGCCGGACGCTCCTGGCTCTAGATCACCGACGCTGAGGGTGCAAATGCCTTCTTCGCAGCTCCAGCCTTCGCTACTGATGGCGGCGTCAAATGTCATCGTTTCTGGAAGTTCGATGCTGATGGCGGCCCCTGCAGCAGCAAACTCGCCTCTATTCTCGTACGTTGTGTAGTAAAGAACGCTGCCGCCCGGCGCCACGGCTGCTCCTCTGTCGGTGAAGTCGATGTCCAAATCGTGGTACTCACGGTCGATTGGCGTGATGGAAGGATCGCTGTTATTGCGATTTGAACTCTCGAAACCTTCGGACGCTGCCATCACGGCGTCAACGCGAACTTGACTGAGCCCCGCGGGCAGCTCTTCTGCGAGGACAACTGCGATCTCCGCTTCCCCTTGAGCGTCGGGTGCTACGTCGCCAACTTGCAATGTGCATATTTGACCGTCGCACGTCCAACCTTCGGAGCTGCCTTCTGCTGAGAATGCAGTAGCCTCAGGAAGTTCAACCGTAACGAACGAACCAACCGCTGCGAATTCGCCTTGGTTTTCCCACGTCACTTGGTAAGTCACCGTTCCACCGGCTGCGACACGCGCGCCGTTGTCGGTGATTCTCATCCTCAGGTCGTGATAATCGCGATCCACAGGTGTGAAAGATGGGTCGTCGTTGTTGCGAATGTACTTGTCCGTACCGCTTGCTGCTTCAATCTTGGCCGCAACCCGCAAGTACCGAACGTCATCCGCAAGTTCATCCGATACAGCAACCGCGATGGTGGCCTCGCCCGAGCTACCAGATGCCACGTCGCCAACGTTCAATTGGCAAACGCCGTCGGCACAGTCCCAGCCTTCGGTGCTGCCTTCCGCAGCCAATGTTGTTCCTTCTGCAAGCAATACGGAGATCACCGCCCCTGATGCGACGGCGTCACCTCGGTTCAAGTAATCAATTGCGTAAGTTACGGTTCCGCCCACGTTAACACTTGCTCCGTTATCCGTGATGGAAAGAGCAAGATCGTGCGTGTCGCTACGAAGCGGGGTATATGAACTGTCGCTGTTGTTACGACTGCTTGTGTCAGTGCCAGAAGCTGCCGCAATTGTTGCGTCTACGCGATAGCTACTCACATCGGCAGGCAATTCGACTGCGTAAGCCAGGGCCAACGTGGCCTCTGCCCTCGTGCCAGATTCCACGTCACCAACGACGAGTGTGCAAACGCCATCGGCACAGCTCCAGCCTTCCGAACTAGCATCAACGTCGAGTGTTGTCTCCGCGGGAATCGCAACGGAGATCGTCGCGCCGACTGCGGTTGAGTCGCCGCGATTTCCGTACGTCACCGCGTAAGCCACCGTTTCGCCAGCGGACGTTTTGCCTCCGTTGTCCGTAATATCGACTTCCAAGTCGTGCGTGTCTTGCCTAATCGGCGTTGTGGAAGTGTCATCGTTGTTTCTAGTATTGATATCAGCCGCGGAAGACTGAATCTCGCCAGCAATACGAAGGCTTCGCACATTCTCTAGACCGGTCGAAACGGCCACGGCGATTGTGGCTTCTCCGTTCGCTTCGCCGGCAACTTCGCCGACGGCAAGAGTGCAAGACTGCCCGTCACAAACCCAACCTTCTGTGCTGCCTGCCGTTGAGAACGATGTTCCCTCTGGCAACTCGACGGTAATAACAGAATCAGGCGCGGCCACATCTCTCGCGTTTCGATATGTAATCGCGTAGCTCACAGTCTCGCCTGGAGCCACTCTTGCACCGTTGTCGGTGATGTCAAAACGAAGGTCGTGGTACGGTCGATCGATCGGCGTTTGCGACCAATCGGAGTTGTTGCGTAGCCAGAACTCCCGAGTTTCCGAACTTATCTCAGCGTGAATGTCGATGCTGCGGGCGTCGGTGGGCACTTCATCGGAAACGGCCAAGACAATGTTGGCTTCCCCTCTCGCACCGCCCTCAAGATCGCCAACGTCCAACGTGCAAACGCCTTCTTCGCAAGTCCAACCTTCCGAACTTGCTTCGGCGTTCACGGAAGTACCAGCCGGAACTTCAACTGCAATCATTGCGCCGGTCGCCGCATCTC
Source organism: uncultured Pirellulaceae bacterium (assembly GCA_964397295.1). GTDB lineage: Bacteria > Planctomycetota > Planctomycetia > Pirellulales > Pirellulaceae > CAYNJG01. Next base: position 15,069 of record CAYNJG010000122.1, on the reverse strand, counting down.
GCCCACGGTTTCGGAAGCTAACTTCATAAGAGACCTCGCCACCCACCTCGACACTCGCGCCACCATCGGTGATGTCAACGACCAAGTCAGCAGCAAGCAAATCGCGTCGCTCGCATATTTCGAATTCGAATTTGCGTCCTTTGCGATTGGCTGAATTCCCGTTACGACGATTTGAAAACAACATACCTCTGCCTGCCTTCGACTTTATGTACAGATGATAGAACTCGCACGATCGCAACATTGTCAAAGAATGCAAGGTTTTTCGCAACCGAATCGTGTATACTCGCGACGCCCGCGTTCGCTTTCCTCGAACCGGCACCCCCAATCTGCGCCTACCCAACCACCTCACGAATTCAAAAGGCTGATTTGATGCGAACCCGTGTCTTCAACAAGCAAAACGTACTGGCAACGCTTGCCTCACTCACGTTCCTTTTTCTAACGACACAAGTTGGGCAGACGCAGCAAGTCGAAACCATTGTGAGTGCCGGTCAGGCCGCTTCCGAAATGGTCGGCACGCTCACGGCTGAACAAAAGAAGATCACGGTGTTGCCTGCCGACAGTCCGTTGCAAGTGGGCTGGCACTTCATCCCCAAAGATGAACGCAAGGGTCTCGAACTGAACGCGATGAACGAATCGCAACGAACTCAGGCAAACACAATGCTTACGGCTTTGCTGAGCCAAATGGGGATGGATAAGACAACGCAAATCATGGGCTTGGAAAAGTTGCTCAAAGAGCTTCAAGACAAAGCGGGCGGCAAGGGACCGATTCGCGATCACTTGCGTTATTACGTGACGTTTTTCGGTGAGCCCGGAAAAAGCGGTCGTTGGGGCGTGAGCTTCGAAGGTCACCACCTCTCGCTGAACTTTGTGATTGAGAACGACAAGATCGTCGCGTCTAGCCCACAGTTTTTCGCCACCAACCCAGCCATCGTCAAAAACGAAAACAACACGGATGCGTCTGTCGGCACCCGCGTCTTGCGATTCGAAGAAACTCTCGCATTCGAGTTGGTACAGACACTGTCTGAAACGCAGAGTGCTTCAGCCATCATTGCTGAAAAGGCTCCACGCGAAATCCGCGCCGCGGGCGAACCGCAGCCGCCACAAGAAGATCCCGTCGGCATTAACTGGCGCGATCTCTCGGACGCGCAACGCAAGCTACTCCGTCGTTTGATCATGGAATACGTCAACGTCGTACCCAAACCAATCGCCGACGAGCGACGTGCATCCATCAAGAAAGGTGGCTACGGCAAAATCCATTTCGCGTGGGCGGGCGCTTTGAATCCTGGAATCGGCCACTACTACCGCATCCAAAGTCCCACGTTCTTGATCGAGTTCGTCAACACGCAACCAGACGCAGCAGGCAATCCTGCGAACCACATCCACTGTGTTTGGCGCGACATGCGCGGGGACTTTGGTAAGCCTATCGGCGGCTAGAGAGTGTTACCCGTTGCCCTTCATCATTTCTGCGACCCACGCCTCGCGACGTTCATCAAGTTGCTCGGGCGTGAGGTCTTCTTTATGCGTAGCAAGCGACCACTGGAAACCGAATGGGTCTTCGACCCTACCCATTCTGTCGCCCCAAAACATATCGCTGACCGGAGACTTTACTTCACAACCGGCATCGACCGCCGTTTTGAAGTCGGCGTCGCAGTCTTCGCAGTAAATCATCATAGAAACCGGCGATCCACCGAGCGTCTTTGCCGATGACATTTCCCAATCGGGGTTCTCATCGGAGAGCATTATGAATGTAGTTCCAATTTGTATTTCCGCATGCAGAGTGCCATCGCCGTGTGGCATTGGCATATGCTGGATTTGTTTTGCACGAAACGCTTTTTCATAGAACGCGATTGCTTCCTTTGAATCAGGAACAACTAGGTAAGCGGTTACGGTTCCGTATCCTTCGGGTATGTAAGACACCATGGTCGGCTCCATTAAGAAGAAAGAGTTGGACGAACAGACGAGTCTTTGCGAATCTGGCGAAACGAAAGTCGCTTGTCAACATCGCTGCGAACCTTCGTGTTACAAACACTGTCGTATAGTCGAACTGCCAAAATCCGCTTTAGCAATATCAATACCAATGATCTTTCGCCCGATGCATTCAGATGACTTGGTGGCGGTATCCGAATTGGGAATACGTTCGAAATCCACGTGGGGTTATCCAAAGTCCGCGATGGCAGTTTTTGCGAAAGAACTCACCCATGGTCCAGAACTAATTGCGAATAGTTTTGCAGCGATCGTTGCCTGTGTGGGCAGTCAGATTACCGGGTACTTCACACTCGTGCGCCGTGATGACGATACAATTGAACTCGACTTCATGTTTGTGTCGCCGGAGTTCATAGGCCAAGGATTTGGCACAGCAATGATGCTTGAAGTAATTCGCCTTGCAGTATCACATGATGCCGAACGACTCACGCTGACCGCTGATCCAAACGCCGTCGGGTTCTACCAAAGATTCGGTGCTGAGATAGTGGGAGAACACCAGTCCAGCATACCAAACCGCACAATTCCGATGATGGAAATAGCGTTGGCAAGCGTCGGTCACACAAGCGAACTGTGTTACGATGGGGTCACGAATCGATTTGTCTCCTGTCACGACGGTAACTGCGATGGCCCTCAAGATTCATCTTCCTCCCGAAGATGAGCAACCTTCACGGCATCTTCACGACAAGCAATTCAGCTTGCGCATGCTATTCGTGATTTCAACTTTACTGGCCCTCATCGTGGCGGGCTTTACTCGAGTCGGCTTTCAAGGTGCCGTGGGAATGCTCTTCGGAGCGTGGGTGGCAGCCATCGGTGGCTATTTGCTACTCGCAGCCCGTCGCAATCCGAAACAACAATTCATTGCGATCGTAGCCGGTGTTGGCACGCTGATGGTTGGTCTTGCATTCGTGATGGCAATCGCAGCGTCTGACAAAACAGAGTCTACTGACTACCTTCGGATGTTTGAGTTCAATCCGATCATCGTTCTGGCCGTAGGGTTTGTCTGCTACGTGATTTGGGATATCAAACGAATCAAATGGAACATATCGTTTGTGGTAACGCCCGACGGAATCATTCACGAAAAAGGGATTCCTAAACAGAAGCTTGTTGCCGTTCAAGAGTTCTTCCGCAAATTGGAATTCGATAAGTCGAAGCTTACCGTCCGTGCGAAACGAGACAAACAAGGCAACCTAATCATTCGCTGCGCCGGCGACGTGACACGCGCGGAGCACCAGCGGATACGAAACTTCTTGGTCGATATTCTTTAGCTTCACTGGGTAGCGAGACGCTCCAACGCTTGAAAGTGACGCCAACCTCGGATACCTCAATAAGCGTAGCCGTCCATCGTATGCCGGCAAATTTCTGACGCCGATGCTAGATCAATTGCCTAACTACTTCCCGGCTGCGCTTCACTGTTTTCTTTGCTGACTGCGACTTTGCGTCTTCCCAGTTTTTTGCTGCCTGAGTTCTTGTTCCGTAAATCGAGGAAATACCTCGGCCAATTTGACAAATTCCGCAGCACGCGTCTGCCACTGTGCGGACATTTCTGCCACTAGGCTGGAGTTGATTTCAGCAAGGTTGTATTGCTCAGTGCGATCTTTGCTAAGGTCGTAGAGTTCCCATTGGTCACCTTTTGCGGCGACAAGTTTCCATTTGCCAATTCGGATGGCTTTGTGGTCATCGTGGCAGAACCAAAACTCTTCACGGCGTTTCGAGTTTTCGTCTGCAAACAGCGACGTCAAACTGCTTCCGGGCAACTTTGGTACGTCGGCCTTCGGAGGGTCAGCAAATTGTTTGGCATCAGCCAGTTCAAGAATCGTGGGAACAACGTCTGTCACATGACCAGGGCTGCGGCGTAACTCGTTGCGAGCGGCAATGCCCTTTGGCCAGTGAGCGATCAGCGGCGTGGAGCTTCCGCCCTCATGCACCCACGTTTTGTGTCGTCGAAACGGCGTATTACAGCAATTCGACCAGCCAGGTCCCAGGCATAAATAGCTAGCCGCAGACCCCGGGATCGCGGATGGATCGTGGCCATCGGTTCTTACCATGATTTCTGCGCTGGCGCCGTTGTCGGACAGAAAGAAGATCAATGTGTTGTCGAACGCATTCATGTCTTTCAGTTGTTGTAGGACTCGGCCGATTTCGACGTCGATCCGATCAACCATTGCCGCGTGCAGTGTCATTTTGGTTGCCTGGAAACGCTTTTGTTCGACCGTCAACGAATCCCATGGCACCGGCCGATTGACTTCGCCCGGCCCAAGTTTCTTCACTGCGTCGGGAAACGCGTAAGGCGGACCGACATCCGGTTCAACTGCCGACAACTCGCCTTCGACCAGCCCCATTTTCACCTGGCGGGCGTGACGAGCATTTCGGACAACTTCCCACCCTTCGTCGTATTTGCCTTTGTATTTCTCGATATCTTCCGGCAATGCATGCAATGGAAAATGCGGCGCGGTGAAAGCTAGGTAGTGAAAGAATGGTTTATCGGAATGGTCAGCGGCGTGCTGCTTCAAATGTTTGATGGCGTAGTCGGTGATGGATGTTGTTCCGTAGAACCCGGTTCCTCGTTCAACTATTGGCAGCTTGACGTCGTCTTCGTACGATACGGCCGGGCTAAAGAAACGGCCCTGATCCTGCAAGTAGTAAGAATGGTCGAAACCGGTTTCCAGCGGCATCTGATCAAGATGCCATTTACCACTGTGGTAAGTTCGATAGCCGACCGGCTTCAACATGGCGGGCACCAGCCGCGCCCAACCGGGACGAGTCTTTCGTTGGACCTTTCCAATGATTTTGCCATCTTCAGTCAGATTCAATTTGTCTCGTTGAACCTGCTGGGCATAGTAGCCCGTCATCAGAGCCGCCCGAGTCGGCCAGCAGCGAGCCGTGTTGTAGAACGAAGTGAAACGAATTCCGTTTGCGGCTAGAGCATTCAGGTTCGGCGTTTTTATTTCGCTGCCGTAGCACCCAACATCGGAGTATCCCAGATCATCCGCCATTATCAGCAGGAAGTTGGGACGATCGTCCGCGGAGGCCGCCGTGGCAATCCCCAACGTCGTGACCAAACCGACAAACATTACTTGCCTGAGCATGGCGTTCTTCTAATTGTTCGAGTGATCTGAATTCGTCAACGGTCAGTCTAAATCGCAGCGGTCCAAAGTGCGAACGGCTCCTTTCGTGCTTACTTATCATTCGCTGCGCCCGCAAGGTGATACGCGCGGAGTATCTGCGGATACGAAACTCTCTGGTCGACACTCTTGCGCGTAGATACTCCAACGTGTGAAAGTGACGCCGCCCCCCGGATACACCAAAAAGCGTTTTCTCCAGGAAAATAGCACTTAAGCCGTCCATCGTAGTTAGCAATTGTTGACCGTCTGCAAAGCGCCGAATACGATAGAACACTGGTGACGCAGGGCGGTTGCTTGTTGTGTTTCTGCACAACAAGTTTTGGCTGAATTTCAATCGAAGCATTCGTTTCGTAATGGCCAGGTTGCTTCACTTTCTGCGGTGCGGGACGTTCGTTCTTGGGGTGGCTTCGTCGATCGATGCCAACAATATGACAGACAGCAGCAAGATTGCCGCCGATGAGGAAATGCGGGCGCGTGACGTCTCCGGCAACTCTGATTCTGTGACTCCTGCGCAAGCTTCGCCCGGATCTTCAAAGCTGCAACTACCCACCACTAAGCAGCACGGTAGCAGTGTCGCGAAGTCAGCCAATCAAAGCCCAACTGATTCTGCCCCCAACTCGGGCTTCTTACCGATCACGGATCAGCCTACATCGATTTCGAAAAAACCCGCGATCGCCCAAGCCAACAATACCGCTTCACTCGGTACGCTAGTTCGCACACTCGTGGGAACCGAGGTCCAGCATTTTCATATTGATGAGTTTGTAGGCGGCGGTGGCATGGGTGCTGTCTTTCGTGGTAAGGACACGTCGCTAGGCCGAGTCGTCGCGATCAAAGTCCTTTCACGGGAATCGATTGACGAAGAAATGGTGAAGCGATTTCACCATGAAGCTCGCAGTGCCGCAAAGCTCGATCATCCGAGCATCCCATCAGTCTACTTCGTCGGAGAACATGACGGTTGGCATTTCATCGTGTTCGAGTTTATCGAAGGCGAGAACATTCGCGACATTGTCGTAAAGCAGGGTCCACTTTCAATACCCGATACGGTTGTATTCTTAGCGGACATTGCCGAAGCACTTCAACACGCAGACAGCCGCGACGTTGTGCATCGCGATGTGAAGCCATCCAACGTCCTCGTCACCCACGACGGACACGCCAAACTAGTGGACATGGGGCTCGCGCGAACGGATCAGATGCAATCCGCAACTGGTGACCTGACAGCAACGGGCGTGACGCTCGGAACGTTCGACTATATTTCGCCCGAACAAGCACGCGACCCGCGCGAAGCCGACACACGTAGCGATATTTATTCGCTCGGTTGCACGCTCTATTTCATGCTAACCGGACGACCGCCCTTCCCCGACGGCACGATGCTACAAAAATTGTTAAGTCATACCTCCGAAGCGCCGCCCGACCCGATCGAGTTCCGCGACGACGTACCTCCGCGATTGAACGATATGCTTGCGCGGATGTTAGCGAAGAACCCAGACCACCGTCACCAAGATGCGAGCGATTTGCTCGGTGATATCGTTTTTCTCGCCGAAGAAGAAAATATCAAGCTGAACGACCGCAACTCGGGGCTCGTTATCGAGCGAAGAGTCGTCCAAGACACAGGATTCGTGCGACACATACCTTGGCTGGTTCCGTTAATAGTGTTGGTTGGAACAGCAATCGCACTTCAAGCATTTCAAGGGGTTCAATCACCACCTCCGACCTTTAAACGACCAAACGAGGTCGTCGAAGAAGTGGCTCCTGAAACGACACCGATTACGACGGCAGAATCCGATTTGGACGAGGATAACTTATTTCGCACGGATCAATAGCGGCGACATTTGGTGCCGCTATTCAGCTGAATAAGCCACGCAACTCTACAACTTCGAACCCGCTCAGCGTCACGTCGGCCGATCCGTCTTTAATCGGAATCTCACCCAAAGATGTGCCATCGATGGTAACGCGATTCATTTGCTTCCACGGCTTGAACGTATGAACGCGAAATCGCGTTTGCTTTCCTTCCGTTTCCACCAGCCGCACATGCAAACCGTTTTGCTCCGGTAGTGGTTCCCACGAAGTCGCCAACACGTTCTTCGCGCTGATGTGGAACAGCCACCCCGAATCGTTTTTGACTTCGCCGTCTAACAACATGGGCGGAGTACCAGAGGACATCCAATCGACCGCGTTGTGCGTGGGCGACGGCAAATCAACACCGACACCTAAACGAAACTTTCGGTTGGTCTCGCCTGATGTAACGAGAATCGTATCAAGTTGGTTTGCAGTTGCACGACGATGGTAGGGCACGCCTCCGGTAAGCACATACGTGTTGTTCTTTGCCGTGTCGATCTGCACGAAAAGCGGTGCCTCGATGCGGCGTGCGGAAGTTTCGATGGATTGAAAATGTCGTCCCGCCGTAAGAATCGCGGACTCATCGCCGAACGCAAACCGACTACCGTAATACGAGTTCCACGGGTCGTCTTCCAACAACAAATCATCTTGCGTTTCTATCTCGATTTCGACCGTCAAGATTCGGCTGCCACGTACGATCTGGAAACGCTGCAAGAACTCACCAACAACGTCACCGTTGGGAGCAAGCATGCGTCCTTGCGTTGTAATCTCCGCGAAGACTTTACCATTCGCTGTCATCTCCGCGCGGTCCGCGGCCATGATGCTGTACGCCACCGGAGCTTGGCGATCCACCCAGTGCTGCCCGGTTTTGGGTACCGTAATTCGCAAACCGAGTTGTTGGCTAATCCGCGTCGTGCGAGACGAATAGTCACGAAACGAACGCAGGCTGCCGGTCACTGAATCCACCGTAGCTTGAAAGAACTCATTGCGCAGGCTTAATTCTTCACCGAGGTCAGGGCCATCGAGCGTTTGCGAATCCAAACCGCAGCGAATCGTCGCGAAACCCATGGCCGGAACATCGACCAGCGTCTGCTGCTTGCCGCCGGAACCGTCCGCCGCGTAGACGTTTGATCCACCTCCCGCCGTTGGTAGCTGTTCGCCTGAAATTCGTATGCGACGCGGGAAAGGCAGCGGATTTACAACCGTTCGCGACTGCTTCGCGTCGTTCGCAAGAATAAGTGACTCCTGCAACTCACTTTGCAACCGTGCGTCAATGTTAGTTAGAGCAACATTGGTTTCCGAATCCGCTGCCATTTCATCAATGCACTGTTCGACCTCTTCCAACTCAGCAAGACACGCCACGTCATTTCGGAGTGAACTCGACATTGCCAGCGCACCGCGTGCACTCAATGCTCGAATCGTCTGTTGCCAGTACTCGGTCACGCGTGAATGTGGATTTGGTTCTCCGCGTGTCGCTGACTGAGTGAGAAACGGATAGCGATAGGCGTCGACCGCGAACGAGTCACTTGCACTAGGTGCGGTAGATTCTTCGACAAACTGTTCGAGCGTAACAAACTTGCCTAGTGCAGAACCGAAACGGCACGCTCGCCGCAAGTCCTTGTACCAAGGCACCACATGCCCGGGCCAATGCCAAAACGCTCGAACGGCGACAAAGTCGGTGTCCATGGCGTCGCTCAGCTCGCGTGGCAGATCGAGAAATGTGTGATCCGCATTGGCGCTCAACGGTTGCCTTGCCAAGCATTCGACTACGTCCACGTTGGAACTGGCCCAGTTCGTTTTCGACTGAGCAGACTCCGGGTATTTCCCTTCGTCGAACTTCATATGCAACGCTAAATCGAGTCCAGCGGCACGAATCACATGGCCCAAGCTTGGATAGATTCCGCTCAACCGGCGTGCAAACACACCGGGCTTGTGCCCAATCGCAGAATCCCACGCTGCGAGACCACGCTTTATCTGCCGAAGAGCGGAGTCCGGCGACATCAACGGCAATGGGTGTTCGGAGTATTCGCCGCCCGCAACGCTTGTTCGGTTCGCCTCGATACTGCCGCGCAGCACATCCGCAACGTGAGGGTACTTTTCGCGCAAGCATTCGATCGTCTTCGCCGAAGCGAGAACATTCCGTGGCACCTCTTCAGTAAACTGCTGAGCTAATGATTCGTTGAGAGTTGACTCAGCAAGTAGTGTCAGATCAATCAGAAACACGTCGACGGGGTAGTAGTGACTGCGTTCGTCCGCCAGCGCGTCGTGACACGAAGAGAGTTTTTCGCGGCACGCTTCTGCCTTTCCTTCGAGTGCTAGTTGCGCGGCATCGAACACAGTCCTCTCGATCCGTGACTGGTCAATCGAACTGGCGTAGCGCATTTGCTGGGTCAACAGCTCGACCTGCAACAAAGTGAACCCCAACGCTAAGAAGTCTCGCACTAGTTCCGGATCGAGATTTTCCGGAACCTCACAGTCACGCAACGCTTCATTAAGAATCGTTTTACGTTGAACAGTCTCACCGCGGATCAATTTCGAATCCACGGCTTCGATCTCCGCGGGTAAGTCTTCGGCTAACTCGAACTCGCAAGGTTTGGGCAACACGAACAGTGAGTTGCCAAGCTCGTCAGGAGGATAGTCGCATCGCTCAACACGAGGCAGCTTCTTTGCACCGGCCAAAAGAACGGGATGCCACAGCGAAGTCCAGCAAGCCAACAGGCTCGCAGCATCGTCGCCGGTGTGATACAGCGGAAAGTCTTCGAGACCGTGACACGGAGCTAGAAGTATTAAGTTTTCGTAAACCATGTCACGTTCGGCTACTTGCTGCATCGACAAAAAGGGTGAACAAACAAAGAATAAGTCTCTGAATCTTACATCCACCACGCCCAACTGCGATAGGCTGGAGCACCGTGGCTTGCTGACATACTTAACCGTATCACCAACGACAAACAACACAGAACAACTTTGATTCGACTAACCCTCCTCTTCGCTGTGCTGTTTTGCATGGGCACTGATTCGTTCGCACAACTGCGAATCGTCTCTTACAACACGGCAACCAGCGGTGAGAATTTCTCCGGTTCACAACCACGACCAACGACAGCGACCGTGCTTGAAGCAATTGGCGCGGAAACCGTCAACGGAGTTGCCAAACCAATCGATGTTCTCTTGCTACAAGAACAATCGAGCGTCGACGTTACGACGCAAGCATTTGTCGACATCATGAACGACATCTACGGCGAAGGCACCTATGCTCACGGAAGAGTCGATGGCGGCACGAACGGTGGCGGACGAGCCGGCATTGTTTACAACACGCAAACGGTCGATCTGATTGCCGAGCGAGCTTTGGGGCAACTCTCAAGTACGGCGCAAGCTCGTAGAACCATGCGATATCAACTGCGGCCCGTGGGTTACGACGAACGATCTGACTTCTTTGCGTACGTGAATCATTACAAAGCCAGCACAGGCGCAACCAATGAGCTCCGCCGCAATGTCGAAGCCACTGCTTTGCGACGTGATGCCGATGCGTTTGGCGAAGGCGTCAACGCTATCTATGCCGGCGATTACAACATCCAAAGCTGCAGCGAAGACATGTTCCAAACACTGACCGCGACCGGCCCGGGACAAGCAATTGATCCACTGGCCGACTTCGCGACGGGCTGCGATTGGCATAACAACAATGACTTTCGAGAGCTCCATACACAGAGTCCTTCGGACGGAACCAGCGCGGGGTTAGTCGAAGGTGGACTCGATGATCGATTCGACTTTCAGTTGGTAACGAACAACCTGATTGACGAAGAAGGACTTAGTCTGATTCCAGGCAGCTACCACGCATTCGGCAACAACGGGACACATCGCCTCAATCAGCCAATCAACTCTTCCTCGAACACGGCTGCATCGCAAATAGTTCTCGACGCGTTGGCTCAAGCGAGCGATCATCTGCCGGTGGTCGCGGACTATCAATTGCCAGCGATCATGCAAGTGGAACTCGGTGAGATTCCGAACCGGGTGATCTTAGGTACTCGGTTGCAACTAGATGTGCGAGTATCGAACGTTGCGCCAGTCGCGCAGCCGATCGGAGCCGATGAGCTCGATTTTGATTTGAGACTTGATACGATTGGGTTGCCAGCGAACATCCAATCCGGAAATGTCGCAGCGGCATCAACAGCAGAGTCGATGCAATTTGAGCTGCCAACGAACTTAGCGACCGTGTTCGGGTTCGGAATCGGCGCAACGGCACAAAGCCAGGGAGCGATGAACGGAGATTTTTTTGAACCCGGTTCTTACACTGTCGTTAGTCCGTCAGTCGGCTCATTGGCGCAAGACGACACGCGAACTTCGCGAACAATCGACTTGGGCATCGTGCCGATTTCTCAGTCACCTGAAACGCAATCATTTTCGATCTACAACCTTGCGTCCGCAGGTAGCGCCGCGATGGACTTGAACGCCATAGCGTGGTCGAACGATTCGATTGAATTCACTTCAGACCTAGAGACGTTTTCCGATCTGCTCCCAGGATCAGAGCAAGACTTCGTCGTCGAAATCGACACGTCAGTGCCTGGCCCCTTAGACAATACTCTGACGCTGACCATTGCCGACGAAGCGGCTATTTTTGGTGCAACCGAGAGTCAGCTATCGATCGATTTTGCCGTGCGTGCTGCGATCCACGGTGACGCAAACCTCGACGACGAAGTTGGATTCGACGACTTTCTTATACTGTCAGCCAACTTTGGCTTGCAAGACACCAATTGGACGTCGGGCGACTTCAACGCGGACAACACCTCGAGCTTTGCAGATTTCCTGCTGCTGTCCGAGAACTTCGGTGCCACGGCCATGATCGCAACTGTGCCAGAGCCAGACACCAGCACATTGGCAGTTCTTTTGGCTTCGCTGTTAGCGGTGCGGATACGAAAAAGGGCCGGAGCAAAAATGCCCCGGCCCATGTTTTGATGGTCAACCCGACGCCGTAGTACGACGCGGGAATACTAATCGAGTTAGTCTGAGAACTCGACTTGCAAACCGTCGCGACGATCGCCCATGTTGTCAAAGACCTGTCGATCAATGTCGTAGGCAATGCGATGAACGGCGCCATCTCCGAAGACGGCATGTAACCCAGCTTCATGAGCGGAACCGAACATGTGCCCATAGCTACGACCATCTGGAGCGCCGGCAAGCCCTGAAACCAGGTCTCGACCAATCTCGTAGTTTGTTGATCGCACGGTATCCGGATCCCAACCGTCAGCCCAACCCTTGTCGTCGTGCCAGTCGCCCGTTGCATATCGATCCGCCCAGAGACGCTTTTCACCGACCATCATGGTTTTGCTTAGCCCATCGGATACTTTCCCTGTGCTCGTTGGTCGCGAAGATCCGCGATCTTCCTTGGGTTTCTTTCGTGTCGCGTTAGAACGAACAACAATGCCATACCAACGCTTACCCGATGGAGGATCACCATGAACAACACTTTGCCAATACGAATCTTCATTGTCTTGCAAGTATTGTCGATAACTTCCAGTCGAGCTTGTCTGGCCGCCACGCGGAGTAGCCGAAGCGTAGTCCATCAATGTGCCGCCTTCTGGGCCAAGGCCTTTCTTGGCTTCGCGTCGCGAGGGACAGAGGAACATGGGAACGGAGACCTCCGCCATATCAACGGTGGATGTAATGTTGCGAATCCCTACTTCTTCGATGTACGGAAGAATTTGGAATCCCCAACTCAGCCCTTGTTCTTCAGGACCGAATGGGATGCCGGGATTGTTGATGTCACCAGTGATATTATCTTCAATTCTTGGCCAGGGTGCATCGCCGCCACCTGGGAATACTCCTAAAGCACTTTCGTGATTCAACATCGAAAGGCCAACTTGCTTCAAGTTGTTCACGCACTGTAATCGACGTGCCGCTTCACGAGCCGCCTGAACTGCAGGTAACAGCAACGTGACAAGCATCGCGATGATCGCGATGACAACGAGTAACTCCACAAGCGTAAAGGCTTGGCGTTTGTGAGACATGCGAATCCTCTTCAAAATCGGTGAACAGATAACGGTTGTGATATGACGGCCCGTCAACGATTAATCATACAGGAACCAGCAACGTTGAACAAAAGGCAAACCCGACAATTGGATGCGGTTACGTTTTGATACCCAATAAAATCAATCGAAAGTCCAGCATTTACCGGCCGGGAAAGGTGTACCTACCCACACATTATCTAGGATTTGATCGGCCGCATCTGCTGAATACGTGTCTTTGAGCTGCTGCACAATTCGGGTGAACTTGAAAACCACGTCCGCCCCTTTGATCCAACGGACCAGAGCCTAGTTCATTTCCAGGATACTGGCGCCGAACGTAAAGCCGCCACCGAATGCGCAAAGACCGAGGCGATCGCCTTGCTCCGCTTTTTCCAGGACGTCCGTTAGGCATAAAGGAATACTGCTCGAAGACGTGTTCCCATAGTTGCGAATATTGCTGTACACGCGAGAGCTTACGCGGTTTTGAATTGCATCGATGATGCGTTGATTGGCTTGATGAGGCACGATCAAACTTAACTGCTCGACGCCGTAACCTTGTCCTTGGCAAACTCGACTGAGGCTGCCGATCATCGTGCGTACGGCTTCGCTGAAAACTTTCTGACCACGCATCTCGATGAAACCGTCGTGCAACAACGGTACGGTCAGCGCGTTACCGACATCGCCTTTCGCGGAAAGCTCCGGACGATTTAACTTGGCTTTGGCATATTCGAAGTGAGCTTCGCCGTACAAGACCGTAGCCGATGCAGCATCGCCGAACAAAATCGCTGTGTCGAAGTCATCGCGATTCAGTAGCGGTGAAAGCACTTCGGTTGTTACGACCAAGACTCGACCATAAGGTTGGCTTTGCAGGTAGTCGAAACCGGACTGCAACGCGTAGAGGTATCCCGAACACGCGGCGTTGATATCGAACGCCTGCATCATCTGTTCGCTCTGCCCACCGACGAGTCCATTGAGCACTCGGCATGCCATCGACGGCGTGACTGAGAGCGGACTTGTTGTGCTGCACACCAGCATGTCGATGTCGTCGAGAATCAAACTCTCTTGATCGAGAACTTTGTTACACGCTTTAACTGCCATGCTAACGGCGTCTTCGTCGCCAGCGATCCAGCGTCGTTCTTTGATACCAGTGCGGCGAAGAATATCCTCTGGCTTGTATTCCGAATTCGTTGGAATGATTTCTTCGTTGCTGACAACACGGCTACCGGTGTACGTCGCGATAGACGACATGCCGACTTCGAACTGACGTGGCTTTTGGACGCTGGGCAAAAGCTGGAGACGCCCTGGTGTCGAACGCCTCGAAAGCTCCGCCTTGCCTGGTCGTTCTTGGGTGACAGGTTTCGGGCGTCGACTCTCCTCTGCCGTTGTGACGCGCATCAATGGCTGACCAACTGCGACAGTTTCGCCTTCGCCAACGAAGATCTCTTCGATTTCGCCCGTGACCGTCGAAGTGATTTCGAAGACGGATTTCGTGGCTTCCACTTCTGCAATCGCTTCACCGCGTTTGATCGTCTGACCTTGCTTCGCCAGGAGTTCGACGACCATCACCGATTCATCCGATGGGCTCGAGCCGATCGCTTCGATGACCGTGACCCCGGCTTCTTCTTCCTGAGGCATGCTCCAACTGAGATCCAAATCCAACATCTCGGCGGCAACCGTCATCACTCGTCGGTACGAAGGCAGAACTTCGATTTGACTTGCGTAGTTACAAGGAACGTAGGTATCTCCGCGCACAACGCGGCGCATGGCCACAGGTACACGAGCTTTCTCGGCAACCGTCGCCAAGATTTCAGCGCCCATGCCGCATGTTGCGTTGTCTTCGTGAACAACAACGAGGTTGGCTGTCTTTTCTACTGAAGCGAGTACGGTTCGTTCGTCCCACGGCGAGAGACAACGGAGGTCGAGCACTTCCGCTTCGACACCCACTTGCTCCAGCGTTGCGGCAGCTTGATGGCAAATCCCAACGGTGTTGCCCCAACCGACAAACGTCATGTCTCGACCAGCACGAACACGCCGGCATGGCCCGATGGGCACGAATTGCTGTGGTACGTCACAAGCGGTTTTGTCTTGCGGGTCGTTCAGTCGAGCTTTGGGATACAGGAAAAGCGTTGGAC
>CAYNJG010000121.1:0-20775 GCA_964397295.1 uncultured Pirellulaceae bacterium | reverse complement strand
AATACGGGCTGATCAAACGGCGAGTGGAAGTAGAAATCCGTTGGCTGCAAAAACTGGCCGGTCTCGCTGGCGTGCCGGAAGTCGTATTCGACGCCGAAGCAAACAAGCAACTCGATGGCGTGTTGGACAATTTCTCGCTGGCCGATGCAGACCGAGTGAAGGAGATAGAAAGCAAAACAAATCATGACGTGAAGGCTGTCGAGTACTTCATCAAGGAGAAGGTTGAGAGCAACAGCCAACTCGCGGCAGTCAAAGAATTTATTCACTTCGCCTGCACGTCAGAGGACATCAATAACCTGGCGCACGCGATTATGCTCCGCGACGGTCGAGTACATCTGCTTGACCAGATGAAGCGAGTTGTTTCCGAAATGGACGAACTGACAAAGCAGCACGCAAACACGTCGATGCTTTCTCGGACCCACGGCCAGTCGGCTTCTCCGACAACGATGGGCAAAGAGATGGCCAACGTCGCGTCACGACTGCGGCGGCAGGTCGAACAGATCGAGAAGATTCCGCTGCTGGGAAAAATCAACGGTGCCGTTGGCAACTACAACGCACATCTATCGGCTTACCCGGATGTGGACTGGGTAGCGAACGCCCAAGAGTTCGTCGAAAGCTTGCAGTTATCTTGGAATCCTCGCACGACGCAGATCGAGCCGCACGATTACATGGCCGAACTATTTCAAGCGGTTCAACGATTCAATACGATTCTCATCGACTTCGATCGTGACGTGTGGGCATACATTTCGCTCGGTTACTTCAAGCAAAAAACGATCGCAGGCGAAGTGGGTTCTTCCACCATGCCACACAAAGTGAATCCGATCGACTTTGAAAATTCCGAGGGCAACTTGGGATTAGCCAACGCGGTGCTCTCACATATGGCGGAGAAGCTTCCGATTTCTCGCTGGCAACGTGACCTCACCGACTCAACCGTCTTGCGAAACATGGGCGTTGGGTTTGCCTACAGCGCGATCGCTTATGCTTCGACTTTGAAGGGCATTGGCAAGTTAGAAATCAACGCAGCACGCATCGCTGAAGATTTGGACAATAGCTGGGAAGTTCTTGCCGAGCCGATCCAAACCATCATGCGACGTTATGCCGTCGAAGAGCCGTACGAAAAACTCAAGGCACTCACGCGCGGGCAGAAGATTACCGCTGACGTGATCCGCGAATTCGTAGAAACGCTGGACGTACCCGAAGAAGCAAAGCAAGCAATGCGTGACCTCACACCTGCGAACTACATCGGTAACGCAGTGGAGCAGGCGAAGGAAACGATCTAACTTCAAGCCTTCGTCACACTAGATCGCGAAGGTGAAAGTGGTGCTTGCCAAGATCGCCACCGTAATTGCCAGCGGCGATCGCGATAATGTCGTCACTGGCAATCGCGTGCAGAGCACTCTTCATTGCGGCCGCCACCGCGTCACGATCAACACCGTCGATGACAATTTCAAGCGCGTAGTTTACGCCGTCGTGCAGTTTCGATTCAACACGTCCTCGCAACGTCGGACAATAGGCGTCGGCAGTCGATGCCTTCAACGTTTTGTAGATCGAGCCCACTTTACTTCCACTTCGTGCCACGCCAGCGGGAAACGGAGTAATCACGCCTCCGAGCTTATCAATAGCCTCAATGCCTCGGCGGGCTCCGTCCAAGGCAGCTTCCAATTCTGCGGCTTGCAGAATCAAGTTTCCACCAGCGACTCCGCCTGCTACACCCAACGACTCTTGCACGAGGAACTCGCCATCCATGACTGGAATGCGCCAATACCGTGTGCCTCCAATCACTTTGCTTTTTTGATATCCGTCGCCGAAGAAGCGAATGTGTTTCCCCAGTGGCAACCGATCTTCTGCTTCAGGAAGTCCATCGAAAACCGCCGTCGTTGCGCAAGTCATCACGCACTGCCCTACCCTGTTCGCAACTGCACCGGCTAACGCGTCCTGCGAAAACCCAAACGCCAGCAGCGCGGCGCCGGGTCGTCCATCGGGTGTTTCATCTTTGCTGATCAAGCAATCTAAACCAGCCTCAAGGTCGCACGCGATAACCGACGAACTGTATCCAATAAACTCACGCACCGCCGCCTCAAGCCAATAGGAATCGTGAGCCGTGATGATTAGACGTGTGTACTTCATATCGAAGGCTTCCGCAAAGGAGTCTTCGATCAGAGTAGAATGGATACGCTTGGTCTCCGTGGCTACCATGCTTACTTTCGCGAGAAGGCCATTGATGTCGTGCTGTGATATAGTCTATTTCAAGGTCACGTTTCGATCGATACGAATCGCCTCATTCGGAAATGCTTTTGAGTTCTTTATCACAGCAACGGGTCGCCGTGATTGGCGGCGGAATCTCGGGCCTTGCAGCCGTTCAGCGAATCACTGAACTCCAACCCGCAGCGAAAGTCAGTTTGTTCGAGGCCGCAGATAGACTGGGCGGAATCATTCAATCGACGCGTGTGAACGACTTCCTGTTCGAGCACGCTGCAGACAGTTTTATCGTTTCGCCCGAACTACCCTGGGCTGGAGAACTTTGCGAAAAGATCGGCCTGGAGCTCTTCGAAACGTCACCCGAAAACCGTGGGGCAATGATCGTCCGCAATGGCCAGCTCCACCCCGTCCCGTCTGGCCTTCAGTTGATGACCATTCATCAGCTCCTTCCACTATTTCAATCTCCGTTGTTGAGCTGGAAGGGCAAGCTTCGCGTGGCCGCGGAACGATTTATAGTGAAGAAATGCGACGAGCAAGAAGAGAGTCTCGCCCAGTTTACGCGTCGGCGATATGGCAATGAAATGTTCGAACGCATTGTGCAGCCGCTCGTTTCGGGTATCTACACCGCCGATCCGGAACGATTGAGCATGGCGGCCGCATTGCCGCAATACGTGAAGCTCGAACAGCAATACGGTTCGATTGCTAAGGCAGCCAAGCAGTCGCCAGAATCTCGCAGCACCAAAGGTGCAAGATACTCGCTGTTCCGATCTCCTGCGGGTGGAATGCAATCGCTTGTGGATGCAATTGAAGCTAATCTTGCAGCGGTCGAGATTCACAAATCAACGAAGGTAACTACTATCTCACGAGGCCACGATCAGTGGCAAGTTGAAATTGGCGATCGTTCAGAAACTTTCGATGGCATTGTACTGGCCACCGCTTCTCGCGCAATTCCAAAGCTCGTCGCCAAAGTAGCGCCCGCGTTGTCGGCAGACGTGGAAACGATCGAGCATGTCAGCACGGCAGTCGTCTGCTTGGGTTTTCGTCGCAATCAGATTTCGCATGTATTGAACGCGTTCGGCTGCGTCGTGCCATCTATCGAACGACGGCGGATACTTGCAATCAGTTTCGCCAACGTGAAATTCCCGTCGCGGGCTCCGGAAGATTGCGTGCTTCTGCGTGTGTTTGTTGGTGGTGCGTTGCAACCAGAGGTTCTCGAACACCACGACGACGAACTTGTGTCAATAGTTTGCAAAGAACTGGACGACTTGCTGGGCATCGTAGGTGAACCCGCTTGCCAGAAAGTCGTTCGCTGGCCTTCGACGACACCGCAGTACAACATGGGACATCGACAAACGGTCGCAAAAATACGTGAAGCAGAAGAAAAGTTGCCGGCGTTTGCCATCGCGGGCAATGCTTACGCGGGAGTTGGAATTCCGCAGTGCGTCCGATCTGGTTGGGCGGCCGCGGATCGCGTCGTGGAAGCGATCACTTCTCAACGAGGCGGATGAAGCACGCACTACCCCGTCGGATTAAGCGTCATCGGCCATCAAATAGCTTTTGAAGTTCTTCAGTAGCAGATGAGCACGATCGGTCATATCGTCCTTACGTCGCTCTCGCCCACGCTTTTGCCGGATTTCAACATCGATCAGCGTTCCTACGCCACGTTCTTCATCGTCTCGTAACCGAAGATCCATGAGGAAGTTGATAGGACGATCGTTTTGTCGCCGTGGTTCTTGAAATGCGCGCTCATCCAAGGCAATGACGATCATCCGCGGGGTGGCGGAAACAACTTCGGCTTGAGCGTCATCAACGAAGCCGCGAATCTTCTCTGTGAGAACTTCCTGCGGCACGTTACTGCGAAGACAACTTTCGAGCAGCGATTTGTCGCTGACAGACTTATCCTTTCGCCCAAACCATGACCACGTTTCCGTGATACCGCGCGATCCGACATCGTCGTCTTGGCAGACTCTGTTGCGACCGGTCTCTTTTGCTCGGTACAGGGCTTTGTCCGCACGCTTCAGCATGGCTGCCGGAGTATCGCGGCTGCGCATTTGTGTCACGCCGAAACTGGCGGTCATCACCGTATTGTTCAGTGATGCCTGGGGCGTCGCGGCGAGCTTCTTTCGAATCTCGTCGGCTTTCTTGGCTGCTGATCGGGCGTCACATCCTGGACAAATCAATACAAATTCCTCGCCACCATACCGAGCTACGAAATCGTCGTCTCGTGATCCGGTAGCGATCAGTTCTGCAAAACCAACCAACGCATCGTCACCCGCCTGATGACCGTAGGTGTCGTTGATTGATTTGAAACGGTCGATGTCACAAATCACAAGGCTAAGGGGTTCACCACTTGCATGGTGGATTGCAAACTGCTCTTCCAAACGTCGATCGAATTCAGCACGATTGTCTACGCCGGTTAAGGCATCTCGAGTCGCCTTCGTGTGCAACGTTTCCACGGTCTGTTCCAGCGAACGCTCAGAACTGGCGTCATGAATGATCATGATTACGCCATGACAAGTTCCTCTTGCGTCTCGAACGGGCATTAAATGCAAGTCAACCGTGACTCGCAAACCTGTGCAACGATTGGTCACTGTCATCCGTTGCGTTGATTCCGTCCCGGATTGCAGGCAATGGCGAATCGGACATGAATGAGTTTTCGTCGCATTGCCTTCCAGGTCTCGCATATCGACCACTCTTGGCTTCCACATTTTGAAGTGGATCATTTCGCGAGAAAGACCAGTGAGTTCCGTCGCACCGCGATTCCAAATGATGACTCGCCCCGAAAGGTCAAAGAAGACAACGCCATCGTGCATCGATTCGAGCAGTCGCTTCTGGAAAATCGAGCGAGGGTCGTCGCAAGTCTGTGTAACTGGCGCGGCAAGCGTCCAAACAGAGTCAGCAACTTCGCTGGATGCACTCACCCACTTCCGGACGACGTCAGAACGGTAAACAGCATCTTCGTCGCTTTGAAGTTCGACAAATTGAGCAACCAGTTCGGGATCGAATTGGCTTGGCACATATCGGAACAATTCCGCCATTGCCTCTTGCTTCGTGTAAGCTTTTCGATAGACCGTTCCCGTGGTCATCGCATCGTACGCATTCTGAATCGCCAGAATTCGAGAGCCTATCGGTAGGGCTTGCCCATAAACCGATGAATCCACAGGATGCGAACCGTCAAACCAGTTACCCGAGTATCGAATGATATCCATGACCATTTGATCGTCGCAAAGCGGCTCGATAATATGAATGGCCAGCGGAAGGTGCCGCTCCATCACGGCGTTCTCTGCGTCGCTAAGCCGATCAGGCTTGTTGAGAATCTGGTCAGGTACTGCAAGTTTGCCGATGTCATGCAATAGCGATGCGATCTCGATTTGCTCACGCGTCCGAGCATCCAAGTTCATTTTCTTGGCGAACATCGAACACCCGATAGCAACGCGCACACAATGATTTGCGGACGCCGGATGCTTGAGTCGCAGTGCACGCAGAAGACTGCCAGCGGAACCCAACTTCGCTTCAGACAGAATCGCAGCAAGTTCCTCGAACGATTCCGTACCTCGAGCCAACAGCGCCTGAAGGGCCGGGCTTGCGTCGGTCGGAATGGGTGCCTCAAACGAAGTGAATCCGTGTGTAAACTCATCCGCGGCACCCATCGAGTTACTGTTTTCACTCATTGAAGGGTGGTCGTGCTTTTGTCAGTGACTATCAAAATCTTGGTTTGGCACTACGCCGCCCCGCAGAGGGGCAGTGAAACCTAGTTTTCTCACTCATAGCCGTCAAATACCGCGGAAAGAATACAGTCCCAATGTTATGATTACGCCGACTCTGCTAATTAATGTTGCAAACTTGCCACGCCACCCGTAATCGAGGAGAACGATTTTGAAGCTTGTGACTTTTGTAGATGGTGGACGCTCACGAGCCGGATTCGTATTCGGATCAGAAATCGTCGCTGCTGAAGATCTTGATCCGTCACTTCCGCATACAATGCGAGAGTTGCTTTCGGTTCTACCGCAACTGGGCCAACGGTTCACGGAACGACCAAGGAATACTGCTTCCATCCCGCTAGACGACGCCACGCTTCTTCCAGCGATTCCCAACCCCGAAAAGATTATCTGCATCGGCCTAAACTACGCGGACCATGCGAAGGAGTCTGGCTCCGCGATTCCAGAAGAGCCGGTCGTCTTCAATAAGTTTTTGTCCGCACTCCGCGGCAACGGCGACCCAATTGAGTTGCCAACCGCCAGCGATTCGGTCGACTACGAGGCCGAGCTCGTGGTGGTTATCGGCAAGGAAGGCAAAAACATTTCAGAATCCGATGCCATGGACTACGTTGCTGGATATACATGCGGCCATGACGTTTCCGCGCGGGATTGGCAAAAGAACAAACCGGGCGGACAATGGTTGTGTGGAAAGACATTCGATACCTTCGCGCCGATTGGTCCGCACATTGTTTCGGCAGACGAGATTCCCGATCCGCACGATTTGCGAATTCAATTGCGGTTGAACGGTGAAACGATGCAAGACTCGAGCACCAAACAGTTGATCTTCAACGTACCGCAACTGATCTCCTACATCTCGCAGGTCTGCACGTTCCGCCCTGGCGATTTGATCTTCACCGGAACTCCACCGGGGGTTGGTGCGGCGCGGAAGCCACCAGTATTCCTCCAGCCGGGTGATGTAGCCGAGGTGGAAATCGATGGCATTGGACTACTCACCAATCCAGTCGTACAAGGCAAATAATCTTGGAACAAAAGTTTCGTTTCGAATGTGAGAGAATCTTATGCACACGTTACGCTTGCTCTGCTTGATCGTTTTGCTTTCAAGCATTTCGCACGCCCAGGAATGGACACGATTTCGGGGGCCCAACGGGACCGGCGAAAGCGACACCACGTTTCCTGAGGTCTGGACGGACATGACCTGGCAAGTCGACCTTCCCGGAATCGGGCATTCGTCACCCGTGATTTGGAATGATCGACTGTTCATCCAAAGTGCGGAGGAAACTGGGGAACAGATCTTACTTTGTCTAAATACAAAAGACGGCAGCGAAATTTGGACGAAGCGTTTTCCATCGAAGCCTTACCACATCCACAATCGCAATAGCTTTGCTTCATGCACACCAACGGTTGACGAGGACGCGGTTTATATCAGCTGGGCAACGCCTGACAAAATAATGCTGATGGCTTTAACACACGACGGCAAGCAAAAATGGGTCCGCGACGACTTGGGGCCCTACGTTAGCCAACATGGGTTCGGGAGTTCGCCGACATTGTTCGGTGACACTCTGATTCTTCCGATGTTGCAAAAACCAGATGGAGACGACGCCTCACTGAGTTCTGTTATGGCGTTCAACAAGTCCAACGGCAAAGACATCTGGAAGACGCCACGCGTGAGCGGCAAAGCGTCTTACTCATTGCCTTGTCTTCGGGAGTCTCCGGAAGGACCGGAACTTCTCCTTTGCAGCACAACCCAAGGCATGTTTGGCCTCGACCTAGAAACGGGGAAAGAGAAATGGGCAGTGAAGGACGCATTCAGTATGCGTACCGTTAGTTCGCCGCTGCTGGTGGATGATATCCTTTTTGGCTCGACCGGCTCCGGCGGCGGTGGAAACTATGTCGTAGCGATCGACCTGCAAACAAAGTCGATCAAGTACGACGTACGAAAACAGGCGCCATACGTACCGACGCCTGTTGCGCACGGCGATTTGGTATTCCTTTGGTCAGACAAAGGCATCGTAACCTGTATCGATTCCGTTTCAGGGGAAACACATTGGTCGGAGCGCGTGGGTGGGAACTATTCCGGCTCACCAGTCCGCGCCGGCGACAAGATCTACTGCATCGCCGAGGACGGCGTAGTTGTTGTTCTTGCTGCCTCGAAAGAATACAAGATGATTCGCAAAACAGCGCTCGGCGAAGACAGCCGGAGTACGCCCTCGATTGCTGGCGGAAAAATGTTCTTGCGAACCTATTCCAAACTCTTTTGCGTTGGTAGCTAGTCCATGAAGTTTCGTATTACGTCCGCAATAGTTGTTCTCGTACTAGTTTGCCTGTCGTCGATTTTACGCGCCGCAGATCGCCCCAACATCGTTTTCATCCTCTGCGATGATCATCGATGGGATGCAATGAGCAGCATGGGGCATCCTTTTTTGGAAACGCCACATCTAGATTCGATGGCTCGCAATGGCGTACAGTTTACTCACGCATTCGTCACCAATTCGCTGTGCTCGCCCAGTCGCGCGTCGATCCTAACAGGCCTCTATCCACACAATCATGGCGTTGGCGACAACTACCATCCGGTCGACCCGAAGCTTGATTTTTTTCCGGAACAACTACAAACCGCGGGCTACGAAACGGCCTTCATCGGTAAGTGGCACATGGGCGACATCGACGATCCCCAACGCGGGTTCGATCATTGGGTCGCGTTTCGCGGGCAGGGCACGTACTATCCGGACGGCCATGGAACGACTCGCGTGGTACCGCAAACGCGATACGACGGCTTCAACATCAACGGCACAAAACGCGTCGCACAAAAAGGCTATATCACGGACGAATTGACCGACTATGCGATTGACTGGCTCAAGACACGGAAGAAAAAGGACAAGCCCTTCTTCGTGTACATCTCGCACAAAGCGGTGCATTCGGACTTCGTAGGACGCGATGGTGAACGCGGCAAATATGCCAACAAACCGTGGAAGCCACCGGTGACGATGGCCGACACACCCGAGAACCGAAAAGGGAAACCGCGCTGGCTGATCGACCAAAGAAACAGCCGACACGGCGCCGACTTTGGATATAACTTGGACAACTTTGATGTTGAGGCCTACCACAAACGCTATTGCGAGGCGCTCACGGCAGTCGATGACAACGTCGGGCGGATGATGGAACATCTTAAATCGACCGGACAATACGAGAACACACTCGTTGTCTACATGGGTGACAACGGATTCCAATTCGGCGAACACGGGTTGATCGACAAACGGGTCGCATACGAACCGTCGATCCGCGTCCCGATGCTGCTGCAGTATCCAGAGAAGCTGAAGCCCAACACGAAGCTCGACCAGATCGTTACGAACATTGATATCGGGCCGACGTTACTCGAAGTTGCGGGAACAAAACCCAAAAACAAGGTGGATGGCGCGAGCTTTTGGCAACTAGCGTTGGGTAAAGAAATTCCGTGGCGCGGTGAGCTGCTGTACGAGTACTATTGGGAATGGAACTATCCCCAAACGCCAACAATCTTTGCCATCCGCGACAAAGAGTTCAAATACATTCGCTACCACGGCGTGTGGGACAGCGACGAGCTGTACGACATGCAAAACGACCCGGACGAGAAAACCAATCTGATCCAATCCAAGGAACACGCGGACACCATCAAACGCATGAACGCAAGGATGTTCGAACTACTTGCCGAATCGAATGGCCTCAGCATGCCGCTAAAATCCGATCGCGGCCGCCAGTTCTTCAACCGTCATCCGCAGCGAGCGAAGCAGGGCGAATTCCCGGCTTGGTTCTACGACAAAATGGCACCCGTCAAAAAGTAGCCATTTCATTAGTCCTCTCTTACAGTAACGACGTAAACCTCAGCGTTTGGCAATAACTGCGAGAGTGTTGAATATAGGTCTTGTTGAGCACCGTTGTTGTCGGAGAAGTTGTTGCCGAAGACGAAGACCTGTAACTGCTTGAGTTGCGTGAGCGTTTTTAAACGTTTCAATTCGGACGTCGAATTCTCCATAACGCCGACGGAGAGAGTTTGCAGCTTTGTCATCGTCGAGAGATCCGAGAGAACAAGCGTATCAGCTGCGGAAAACGGCGCGTGAAGTTCGCGCAACTTGGGAAACTCCATAATCGTGCTCATCGAATCGTTACTGAGCATAAACCCTGGAATAAACAAGAACTCGAGTTCCTTCAAGTTCGACAGGTGATTCAATCCGCCGTCCGACAAATCGGTGCTCTTGTCAGTATTGTAGTAGTAGTTATTGTCGATGTTCCATTCATTCGTTGTAGCAAGTTCCAAAAGCGATGAGCCGTCTACGTTATCGATTTGGAGCGGAATCCTTTCAGGAAACCAAGTATTGCAATCCGGGCACGGAAGCTGCAGACGTTTTAGACCCGTCATTCTACCGATTCGCTGAAGCGTTTCGTCGTCTACGTTTTCTGAAACGACGGTCAAACTTGTCAGCTTAGAGCTT
Organism: uncultured Pirellulaceae bacterium; assembly: GCA_964397295.1. GTDB lineage: Bacteria > Planctomycetota > Planctomycetia > Pirellulales > Pirellulaceae > CAYNJG01. Next base: position 10,394 of record CAYNJG010000121.1, on the reverse strand, counting down.
GCCAGCACAGAGGTAAGGTCGGTTGGCGCGTAGTAGCTTTCGTACTGAGTTACCCCGTAGCGGATCTCTTTCAATCCAGTAAGCGATCCGATCATTTCGGCCACTGAATCGCTTATCGCTAGACCTTGAATGTCAATCTGGCAAAGCTCACCTTTGTCATTCACGTCGTAAGAATGTGCCACCTTTTTCAAAGCTTCTTGAATACTCCGACCTTTCTCAAGCACGAGCAAATCCAGTGCGGTTGCGTTACGTTGATAGACGTCTTCAAAGTACTCGGTAGTCGAATCGCTTCCGTCTTCCCAATAGCAAGACGCGGCTACGTATCCACGACGTCGATTAAACCTAGCCGCAAACAAGTCGTCAGTCACGTTTGGACCAGAACCGTCGATTGTTAGGATGTCATGATTGTCTGCCAAAGGCAGCAACATATCCGTGGGGCAGTCGGTTTTCGTATACACGATTTCAAGCGAATCAACATTCAGCTTTGACCAGGAAGCAATCATTTCGGGAGTTAATTCACAATCCTGGATAATAAGAGCCTTCAGCGTTGACAGTTGGGTCAAATCCTTCGCAGTGCGATCGCTGATAGGTGAGTCGCGAATTGCGAGTTCGACTAAATCGAATTCTTGAATCTTTGGTATCACTCCGTCCTTGTCGGTTAAGTCCAAGGATGTCACGGACAATCCACGCAGAGCAATCGCGATCTCATCCGTTAGCTCGAACGTATCAACGAATGCAACGTCGGTTGGCTCGCAACTGGATTTGATGACTTCAATGAGTGAGATGCTTGCGGTTTTAAATGCGAGCGATTCAGGTTTCGTCCGTGTCAGGAACGCTTTCAGACCAACAAGATCGATATCGTCGCAATAAAGATTTAGCGTCTCGATCGACTTTAACGCATCCATCGCTCGAAACATCTCGGCAGTCATGGCGGAGTACGGAAGGCGGAAGGTAGCTGAGGTGGCACCATCCATGGACACCATTTCAATTGCTTCCACCGGTGGAACTCCTCCTTCAAAATAGAATTCAAAGACGGAGTCTCCTATCTCGATAATCGTAACTTCGTCACCGAGATCACCATTTAATCTCCACGAAAGCCGGCCGTTGTACCCTTCTCGCGCCGACTGCCCCACAACACGTGAAACTTGTCTCGACAACCGGGCAATTTCCCACGGCACTTCCTCGACGTCGGTCAACATCCGGATATCGTACGTGTGATGAAACGCCAATAGCGGGCCAGTCAACAGCAATGCATACAGCACACCGGTGCCTCGAAACTGGCCAAGGTTAGATCGAAAAAAAATCTGACCGTCTTTCTGCGGATGAACAAACTGGTATCCGTACCACGAAGCGATCCAAACTCCGAAACCAGCGAGTCCTGCAGCGATCAGCGCAAGAACCACGGCGAAAATCAGTGCCTCGAACAAGGTTGGCTGCAACGAAATAAACGTGAACGCGAGTGGAATAGCAACGGACGCAACCCAAGCCGGCCACACCCACCACAATCCTTTTTGAAGGCGGCTCCAAAACATGCAGATCAGCGTTGGAGGCAAGACACCGAATAAAAAAATTCCTAACTCGCCAACTGGTTGAACGATAGGCCCAAAGTCAGCCACGCTCGAACCTACTGTTTCTCGGGCACCAACGATGCTTACCGCAACAGCCACCGTCAGTAACATGACCTCGTAGATGCGAAGCGGACTTACATTCACGTTCGACTTGGGAGTGATTCGTGCAATACGCCAACGAACCATGCTCTGAACGCAGATCGAAATCACACCAAAGATTGCAACCATCAACAATCGATACGCTAGGGCGAGTACAAGTACTCTCCAAATCACCGGTGTCTCGAACAAATCTCGCTCGTTGTACCAACAAGTGTTCAACATCGCGAGAAGCTCCGGAGTTATTGCCCAGCCAAATGCAGCAGTACAACGACGCAAAAGCGAGCCATCCCCAAATACGATCCACAGTTGAAGCAACATTGCCCAGGTTACTGCTGCCCCCATAACTCCGAATTGATACCAGCTGGGATGGTCGGCTGTACTGCCAAGCGTGATCCACGGCATCGTCGCCTGGCAAGCGCAAATCATCGTCGCCGCAACAAGCAAAGCACCTTGGTGCCCCGGGACAAAGTTTTTCAGGAACGTGCGCATCGGACCACTGGACTCATCGGATTGCAAATTGTCACCTTCTGCGTCGAACTAACGACGGGGTAGTTGTAGTTGCTGGCTTATCCCATTGTGCTGAATTGGCTTCATCGTTCGGCAGCAAGAGGCGCAACTTTGTCCTTGAACGGCAGCACGTCCGGAACTACTCGCACCGCCGTCGACAATCGCAGCGGTGTTGGTGCAGAGACGTCGAATTCCAATTGCACGAAAAACGCAGTCCAGCCTTCTTTCGGCTCGTCGACTTTGCCAATGTAGACACCGTCGGTTTTCTCCTTTAGCTCGGAACTGCGATAAGTTTTTCCAATCGAATCAATACGAAAATCGCGTTCCTTTGGATTCGTGGCCTGCCAAAGCACGACTTTCTTCGGACTCGTGCGAGTTTCCACACGAATCGTTTGCTTGTCGGGAAACGACCACGTGAATTCCGGTCGCTCGGTATCGTTTACTACGCTGTGATAGAACGCGACGAGTGTGTCCAACGCGTTTGACCCGTCCAGCGAGTGGCCCGCGTTGGGAATGTAACACAGGTGTTTTTCGTCAGGCAATTCATCGAAATAGAACTGCGACGAATCCGGCAAGAAGAACTGATCGCCCGACGCGTTGATAATGCACTTGGGCATCGTGAAGCGGTCGCGGTAGGCAAAAGGATCCACGAGCTTCAACAATTCTTGATTTCGATCGGTTCGGCGTCGGGCCATAATTTCGTGCCGCTCGTAGTCTCCAACCGCCGGAGCCCAAAACCCGTACGCCGCGTAGTGGTGTTGCATCGAAGGATTCGTATTCAACACGTCAATTACGATCGGCGCGATGGCAATGACGCGTTTATCGACCGCCGCGGTTAGCCATGTCGTCCACCCACGCTTCGATGCACCGGCGACCATGAACGCTTCGATATTCGGGATCTTCTCTTCGCGTTTCGCTAACGCCTGTACTGTATCCATCGCCCGCACAACCGACTTCACCATCGGCAGCCGGGCCGGCCATCGCGTGTCGCCGGTTTTCAAATACTGATCCCATGTGTAGCCAATCAGGTCATCTTCCTTACGCTCCACACCGTCACTATGAAAAACCAACGGTTGATTGGGAATCATTTTCAACTCTGAAACGACGGAATTCGTAGCGATCGCCAACTGTTTGGTCCTTTGGTCCGCATTCGTGGGTGCTGCGCCGTTGTTGCTTCCGCCGCCAATGAACATCAGTGATTTTTTCGACGCGGCTGATTTCGGTACAACAACGGTCAGCCAATGCTGCCAAACAGTTTGATCCACTTCTTTCGGCGTCAGCCACGTCTGAGACTTTAGGTCGATCACAAACGTTGTTGAGATAGCATCTTCCTTCGACGAAACGACCTTCCATTCATACGTATCGTCTTCGGCAGCCACGTATTCGTCTAACGCCGTCAGCCCGGTGTTGAGCTCCGTTTGCTTCGCCGTAAAGGCAACTGCTTGACCGTAGGCGGAATCCGAAACTACCGCCGCGAAAATCCCAAAGCAGAAACCGATTGCAATTAAAAAACGAGACATAACTTTCTCCGTGGAACTATCGGCTGATCCGGACGACTATTCTTCCGGCCAAAGAACGATCGTTCGGACATCGAACAAAAACCCTTCGATCGGTCCTTCCGACGAAAGCGTGACTTGCACAGTTTCTGCCGGCAACAGGACAGTCCCAATTTTAGTTGAGTCGTAGTTGTCCCACGAGCCAGTCGAACGCACCTCGCCCGACAATTTTTGGCCGTTCACCGTGAGTTGAAACCGATTGTTGTGCACCGGCGCGCAGGCATAGTCCAGGTTAACCTCGTACGCGCCGGCTTTCGGGGCCTTGATGGTCCAGACAGCTCGGTCGCGATCGTTTTTCCAGTAGCCAAGGTTGCGATACTTCGATTCAAATTCGAGATCCGGTCCGTAAATCTCCGCGTGCATCGCAAACATGCGAAGCGAACCATCGTCACGAACGGGCGCTAGTTGTGGTTCGTTGCCATTAAACCGTTTTCGATTCGCTTTGACAGATTGGACATACGCAATCACGTCGGTCATGTCTTTCTCGTTCAGCACTTGCTCGAGGCCTTCTGGCATCAATGACTTGCCGGTAGCTTTCAGTGCTTCAATGTTCTTTCGCAGAATAGTCTTCCGCTCGCCGGTCGCGGTTGCGAGCGTAATTGACGTCGCGGTTTCTTCGGCCAACATGCCTTCGTAAACCTGTCCGCTATCAACGACAAGCACGTAGTTCAGGAACTTTTCTTCGACTGCACGATTGGGATCCAAGATCGCCGCCAACATTGCTGGTTTCGATTTATCCGTGAGCGCAGTCAAATTGGGTCCAACCGGTTTGCCAATCCCCTCCAACAAATGGCACGCCGTGCATTGCTTCTGGAATACCTGTTTGCCATTTGCGGCATCCGGTGACGCATTGGAATCTTGATATCGCTGAATAACCGCCGTGCGATCGCTTGGAATGGGTTGGAAGAGTTTTGCAACGCGTTCGCGTACGTCTTCTTCTTGATGTCTACGTAAGTAGGACTGTTGTTGCAGATCAATTTGTTTTGCCGAGACATCGCCACGCTCCATGCTGTTAAGCATTTCATTCGTCCACTCGGCATCCTGCAACGACTCCGCCACCAACGTCTTACGGATTGTCGGCGAGAGTGTTTCCCACCGGGCGAACAACCCCTTCGCTGCATCCACGTTCCCCATCCGTCGAAGCAGCTTGGTCGCCTTGATTTGTAGCTGGGGAGCACTCTGTGGAGTTAGCAACGACTGGAGAACCACGAGCTCTTTTTCCATTTCTTCTGGAAAGGAGCCGAAAACCGCCAACGCAGTTTCTCGATCATCCATGTTGGCCAGTTTGTCCTGAGCGACGGCACGCCCGCGGCGGCCTACATCTTGCAAAACGACATACGATTCATCTTCAAAAAGCTCACGCAACGGTTTGCCATGCCGTTTAACAATTCGCAACAGCTGCGCTAGCCACGCAGCGCGTCGCGAGAGATTCTTCGTGTCTGTGATAAGACTAACGACATTCCCATTGAGAGCGTCAGAATTCTCCATTCCCACTGCCGTAGCCATTAACTTTACGATGACGTGATTATCATCAATCGGCGTTGGACTCGTATTGTCGAAATCTTGCAACCGCGAAAACATACCGTCGAAATCCACACTAGGCACGCTACTCATCACAGCAGCTGTGCGATACGGATCAGACACAGAGGCGATCGCCAGATTCGCGAGAGCCGACGTTGAACGATCATCCGGAATCTCGCCCAACGCATAGGCAATGAATACTTGTTCGTCTTCGCTAAGCTTTGCGTCGCCGAGCCAGTAAAAGAACTTATCGCGCAGGCCAGGCGATTTTTTTAACGTTGGTAAGGCGACTTCCAACCAATGCCGGTCGATTTTATGAGCTTGGGAACTACTTGCGTAAACGGGCCGAGATGGAATCGCCTTAGCAAGAAACGTTTCGTCCAAGCCGCCAACATGTTTCAGTAAGTGCAAAGCAGGAATTCGCGCCATTGGCCAGTTGGTTTTCTCATAGAGCGTTCGCAAAGCTTCAGTTCCATCCGTCGGCTTTCTCGCATAGAGTTCCGCCTGCACCATGTCGCGGACGACACCGTTGGGACTGTCGAGTCGCTGGACCAGCTGTTCGGTATCGAGTGAACGCAAACCCTTCCATTGATTGTCGTATCGGTTGCCAAAGACAACACGATAAATGCGACCCTTGTCACTACCGGCAAGGTGATCGATTTTCTTTTGCCATTCCATCGGAATCCATTCTGGGTGCTCGATCACCTGACGGTACATGTCAGCAACCCAAATAGCTTCATCAGGACCACTTCGCACCATCACGGGGCGAAACCAGTTGTCTGTCGAAGTAAGGAATTCTGACTCTCGCTCACCAACAGCGCGCCGACTGGCGAACGAAACACCGTCACGCATCAACTCGGACCGATGAACCAGATTATGTACCGGCTCACAAACGTAGACGAATTGCGTTACATCCGCGTCGTTGCGAGAGATTTCCGTGCTGCACGCAGACGTAAACCTGTCCGCGCGATCAAAGTCGTTGAATCGAGTGACGGTTTTACTTTTCGGAAAGATCGGCGCCGCACCCGGTTCTTCGGCGATATCACGACGCGAAGACGGTGGGCTTACGTGGGGATTGCGTGCAAGATGTTGCTGATCAAGCACAAAGTGATAGACGGGATTGCTGTTATTTCCGCCAAACCAGTTGCCCATGTTGTCGCGACTTCGCCCGAACTGTGACTGACCAGCAGTGACTTCAATCAAACCCTGGTCGGGTTGAAACTTGAAATCGCGTCCACGAATGCTTTTCTCTGCACCCGTTTTTTCGGATTTCACGTTGCCACCGCTTTCGCCATTCGCGACGTGAATCCAATGATCGAGTCCCCAACGTAACCCGTTTGCGCGATGTTGCTCATTGCCTTCGGCCAACCCACTAAACAAAACGGTTTGCTTGTCCGCCACGTTATCGCCGTTGGTATCTTCGGCGTAGATGATATCAGGGATGACGGAAACCAGCACACCATTTCGAAACGCTTTGACACCCGTCGGTACTCCGAGTCCATCCAAGAAAACGTGCGACGTTTCGAAGCGACCGTCACCGTCTTTGTCATAGAGAAGTTTTACTCGACCTCCGGCATCACCTTTCGGGTCGCCAGGCCGATGCCAATTTGCTCCGTTGGGATAATCGCTCATCTCAACAACCCACAGCTCGCCATTCGGCCCCCAATCGAAAGCAACGGGATCCTGAATCTGCGGCTCACTGGCGACGACTTCCAGTTTTCCTCCGGCGACCACTTCGAACGTCGCCAGACTGTCTTCCAGATTCTTAGCGGTACCTAAGATGCTTACATCGGTTTCGGAAGAAGAATTCCCTTTGGCCAAAAGATCGTCATACGAAACACGATCCACCAGATCGGGCAGCTTGTGCGTATTTTCGTTCTGCACCCAAAGATGATCCGAATGGAACCAAGCACCATTGTTCGTGCCATCGCGGGCGGCGATCGATGGAATCGCGCCGGGCTGTTCGGCTTTGCCAGATCGAATCTCGGTCCAACCAGTTTCTTTGCCTTCGAATTTCCAAACACCGAATTCGGTACCATTCGCCAAAACGAGATCCTCTCGTTGATCGGAGTCCAGATCGACAAACCAAGTTCCCCGATCGCCCGTCCCCAAATGAGCAAAATCCACGGGCGGTTTTGCACCGAGTTTGACAAGCCGCTTGTCCTGCCAATCCAACATCGTTGTATCGTGACCCGTCGAAGTAAAAATCTCGCTCGTGCCGTCGTTGTCGAGATCACGTGTGGTAAACCCTTGGGCGTTTTCAAGCTGTGACAGCGTAACATCAACATGTTTCCAGCCGTTGTCCCAACGGTGCCAGACGATTCCCGATTTCCCTGTGTCTTCGGAAAAGACCTGCACGACGTTTTCTTTCAACGCAAATTGAACAGGAACGAGGTTGCGAGGCAGAACGTGCGACTCGTATCGACGCTGCTTTGAATTCCAAACGAAAGCCGCGAAAGCATTTTGTTCTTGATCGTCCCCCCTGCGCATCACGTCCATAAATCCATCACGATTCACATCAATCAGGATCGCGCGATGGGACTTGGGGCCGGTGCGGAGTGGCACTCCACCCAACAAATGTTCGTTGATCGATTCGATCGCCTCAGCGAACGTCATGAATTTCACCTTTTTGCCGTACGTATTGACCGCATAGTCAACAAACTTCACCAGCTGATCATTGCGAATCCAATCATGGGGATGAAAAACGATCGGCATCACGCCTTGCTTCTTCACCGTTGCGTCGAGAGCAACCTGCCAGTCGGCAACCGTTTTTGGATTGTTTGGCTGCTGAACATGCTGTGCTTCCCAATCGCTTGGAACGACACACGGAAACTCCCAGCACGTTCCGTCGATGATGTACGGGTAGGGATAGTTTTCGATCGTGTTGACGAACGACGGAAAGGGCAAGTAGGACCGAAAACGCAATGAGCCATCTTCGTTGTGAGTAATATCCTTTGTTAGATCTGGATCGTCGGGCGTGAAAACGTTGAACACCGAACTATCAACCGAGAGAAAGTTGCCTCTAGTCGTCTTCTTCGCAAAGATCTCCGTCCAGAAACGCGGACTCGGTGTGTTCAGCGAATCACAACACGGCATACGAAAGGCCACGGGCTTACTGCCGGGAACATCACATAACTGATCCACGCATCGATCGTACGTACTTTTTGCTTTTGCCAAATCGCCATCGCAAAGCAAGGGGCACGGATGATCCACCGTGTGCGTTTCGAGGCTCAACCCTTCAGCCAACCAAGTCTGTAACTGATTGTCTTGCGGATCGACCTCATTGGCAAAAATGCTGATCGGCGCACGGCCATCGATCTGCTTCAAGCGATCAATTAGCGGCCGGAGAAACGCTTCGTACTTCCCCGACTCACGCATGTCGTCGATGGAAAGAATGACAACGGCTTCGACGTCAGGATCGCCAATCCATTGCGGCGTTGTTAGTTTTGCATGGTGCAACCCCGGGTAGTACGGGTCGCAGGGCTGATTTAAATAGGACAGCTCGTCGGCAGCGACACTACCGACAGAGAACAAGATGAGCCAAACGAATACAAAACGCATGATTTAGTCTCCATGAGTGTTACGCTAACGTAACCGATCTGCGCATCGAATGCAGACGTCAAACGTTCTTACGTATGCAAAGGAGATAATCGACTGTTAAGCAACGATGCAAGATTTGCACCATTGACAATCCCTAAGACCGTCGCTGTCCCGTCCAATCGATCGCGGGCAAATGAAAGTATGAACAGTACCTAGCCCGTTTCCACCTACTTCGGTGAATATGACCAACATGCTGCAACGCTTCGCACTCTTTCTTCTATCAATTAAATGGCCACGTTCTCGCCAAAGTCTTGTTGCAAAAGCAAGTAGTCTTCCAAATCAATGACACCGTCCTTGTTGATGTCACCCATCTCTGCCGTCGGATTGGAGGCGCCAAAGTTTGTGGTCAGAATCAAGAAATCGGCGAAATTGACTTGTCCATTTGCATCGAGATCTGTCTGAGCCGGAAGTACTTCTACTCTGACACGCAAGGACGGTGCGTAACTTTGGCCGTCATCTACGTTGAGAAAAAGAGACTGCCCTGTATTCGGTTCATCTATCGTAATCGAGAACTCAGGACTCGACTGTGCCGGAGTTGACACGTTGAAGGCGCTGATACTGTAAAGCAACGGGCCAACGTCATTCGCCGCTGCGGTAACGGTAAACGGTACGCCGGCAATAATCGTATCGGGAACGCTAATGCTCAGTTCAGTCGGAGCTAAATTGAGAATGCGAAATGACGAATTCGCTATCTGCGTTCGTCCGCTTGAGTCCGTGGCCATCACCGAAACACGATATTGTTGTTCCCTCGCGAGATCTTGGATTTGCTGCCAAGGGACAGTGCTTGTCGTCCCCGAAACGTCGCCGAATTGACCATCATTGTTGATGTCCCATTCGTAGCTTAGACCTTCAACTGGCGAGCTAACCGCTAGCGACAAGTCTTGCCCTTCGACGACGGTGAAGGTTGTTGCAAGTTGCAACCGCAGCTCGTCTTGCACGGGAGACTCAGTCGGCTCAAGCAGCCAGAGTTCGCGACCTCCTTCTGCGGTATCCACAATCACGATCGCACTGTCCAACCACTTGTACAGCTGCGGTTGCATCAGCGTTTCGCCAGTGGGCAGGACAACCTCATGCGTTCCGTCAGCTGTCCCATCGCTGACATATAGCGAAGAACTCTCATCTTCTACCGCCTCCTTTACGTAAACCAGCGCCCCATCAATAGGGACCCAGCGGCGAACTGGATCCGTATGAATCAATTCCACGATTCCCTGATCAACCGCGAACAAGGAACCTTCGGTCGTAAAGAATAGAGGGTCAGCGTCCCGTCGGCCGCTCGCACCGTCGATAAACGCACATTGCCTACACGTGTCCAACAAATCAATCGAGCCCGACGAAGTAAAAACGTCTTCGTGCCGCCAAACTAACGAATACCAAAATCCTGTCGCTTCAGTAATCGGGTGTTCCCTCTCAGGGCTCAAGGGAAGACCGGGGATACCGGAGATGTACCATTCGTTGCTTGCAGCTGCCAAGTCATGGCTCTCGAAAGAAAAAACGCCCCCCAAGAACGAACCGTTGCCCTCGGTATCAACGACGTACCCATTTC
>CAYNJG010000120.1:0-20777 GCA_964397295.1 uncultured Pirellulaceae bacterium | reverse complement strand
GCATATCGTGAACGAAGGATTACGTTATCTCGTTCCACGCAGAGACGGACACTTGCTGGTGGGCGCGACGGTGGAGGACGTGGGCTTTGACGATCAAACGACGGAAGCAGCGATCGACGAACTCTGTCAATACGCTACCGAGTTACTTCCGGATCTAGCTGGCATTCGCTATGAAAAAGCGTTTGCAGGTCTGCGCCCCAAGACGCCGGATGGTCATCCATTCATGGACCGCGTTCAAGGCATCACGAACCTCAGCCTATCCGCAGGACACTACCGCAGCGGCCTGCACCTATCGCCTATTTCTGCTGTTTTCATGGCGGACCTTTTGTTGCAAGATAACCCACCGCTAGATCCGGCGCCGTTCCGCATCAATCGATAAACCTCCTTCACCTCGGCACGCTCAGCCAACATGACCAACGAAGACCAAGACGAAGAAGATTATACGCCGCGAATCGTTGTGCTCGGCGCCGGACCAATTGGCATCGAGACAGCGTTGTATGCTCGTTACTTGGGATACGAAGTTGCCGTTGTCGAACGTGCCAGCGTGGCAAACAACGTGAAGCGTTGGGGGCACGTCCAAATGTTCAGCCCGTTCACCATGAATCGATCAACGCTTGGTGTTGCGGCATTGCAGGCACAATTTGAATCGATGAATTGGCCAGCCGATGACGCAATGCTCACCGGCGATGAATTTGCTGATTCGTATTTATTGCCGTTGTCGAAGACCGACTTACTTGCAGGCTGTATCCACGAAAATGTAGAAGTGATCTCGGTAGCCCGCGATGGAATCCTAAAGACAGATACCGTTGATCTCGACCGTGAAGAGTTCCAATTCCGAGTACTCGTTCGAGGCAGCGACGGCGAAGATACGATTGAAGCTGACGTCGTGATCGACACCACCGGAGTTTTTGATCAGCCCAACTTCATCGGTCATGGTGGGCTTCCTGCGTTGGGCGAGCTTGAATCTAGCCCAGCGTTCCATGCTCACTTGCCCGACATTCTTGGCTCCCAAAGAGCGGAATTCGACGGAAAAAGAGTTCTGGTTGTTGGAAACGGTTACTCGGCGGCCACGAATATCGTCGCCCTTGCGGAACTAAGTCAGCAAAACGCCGACACGAAAACGACGTGGCTCACTCGTCGCGAATCGCCACCGGCGGGCCCTATACCAGTCGCTGACAACGACCGTCTGCCTGAACGTAACAAGCTATCCGAAATGGCAAACGCTGCGACCAAACAGTCGGGGGTTCAACACGCAGATCAGACTTCTGTCCTGGCGGTTTCAAAAGAAGCGAACGGTGCGTTCCGCGTTACGCTTGGCGGCAAACTAACGGGCGATCACCAGTTCGACTCCATCATTAGTTGCACCGGATATCGACCAAACACGTCAATCTCGCGAGAACTGCAAATAGATTTATGTGCAGCGACGGAAGCACCGCAACCAATGTCGGACTGGTTCCAATCACTTGGCACCATCGACGCGGTAGAGCAGACTTCACCTGGCGTTCAAACACTGCAAAATCCAGAGCCCAACTTTTTCGTGCTCGGGAGCAAATCGTTCGGACGGAACTCGAACTTCCTATTAGCACTAGGACTGCAACAAATCCGCGATGCGTTCGCCCACATCGCCGACCGAGAAGAACTCGATCTTTACAAGACGATGTCAAACTTGGTTTGAGGATTCAAGCTTGTCTTCGATCTTCTTTAGCCGTTCGTCGATCTGCTCGAGCTTTTCCAAAATCAAAGCGTGAACGTAAACTGCATCCATGCCAACAGGACTCTTGTCCGAAGCGATCTTGTCGATGATGGGCTGAAGTTCTGTTTTCGATTTCATTGTCATTCGTTTCTGATTTCGACTTTGGAAGAGTTCGCAGCACTGTCAAACCGACCATGCTGAAGAAAGTACATTGACTGCGTCGCCACGTCCTCGCGAAAAAGCATCTGGCTATGTAATCCAGGCACAATCAACCGTGCTTTTTCTTCTGGAATTCGTGTGAGTTGTTCAGCCACAATATAATCGCCGGTGGCTTGGATCACAGCGATATCGATGCCTTGAGGCACGGCAAGTTGATTGACATAGCTGTCGTCAATAGCTTGGAGTTCGTCAATTGGCTTCATGACTCGTTTGATGATTTTGGGAACAGAATTGGCCACCAGCGAGCCGCGATTGGGCGGGGCCAGCATGACCCAACGCCCTATTTTGCTTAATTCAGACTTTAGCAGCGCCGCGCGGGCAACAATGCAGCCCATGCTGTGGGTCACGAGATCGACCGAATGAACCGACTCGTCCACATTTAGTTCTTGCAGCCGCTGATGCAACTTCGTGGCATGATGGTCGATGGACTGAAACCAACTCTTGTAGCCCCAGTTCACACAGCGATAGCCAGAAGCACGAAAGTGTTTCTGAAGACGAGTCATTAAGACCCAGTGAGCAGAAAACCCGTGAAGCAAGACTATCACTCGGTCTTGCGAACCCGGACTGACAATCTCAACGCCCATATCTACACACGACGTCTTCTATGGTATCGACGGAAGCGAGTCGTAAGCTCGGCCGCTACCAAAACTGCTTCGTTTACCTGAACCAGGGACTCTACCACCAGGAATAGGAGGGAATCCGCCGCCCGCGTCTGCGCCGTTTCCGTTGGACGAACCGGGTAAATAGCGATCTAGCCCACCGTAGTTATTCCTCTGAGGATTGCTGCCTGCCGGTGCCTGAGGCTCATAATTGCCAAGTCCGCTGCGTATCCCAGCGTCAGACCCTCCATAGTTCGACGAACCAAACGACGAATAGTGCGAATTCGTATTTCGCGGAATTGGGTCCAACTTTAGGTTGCCATAACGATTCGTTCCCGTGTAGATCTCGTCCGGGCCATTGCCACCAAGCAGACCACTAGGACTCAGCGAACCATGAGACGCGATACCCGGTGGAGGAATAGCAATATGATCGACTCTTGATTTATGTTGCTGCAGAAGATGATTCGTTTGGAACTTCGAATCATTCGGGCTTAAGAATTCTGATTCATCCATCGACGCAGTGTGCGCATTCCACCGTTCAGTAGTCGTAGGAGCGAAAGTCTCTATTGGCACGATGAAAGATTCGGATTCTTCGGAGTACTGAAAATCGATGTAACCATTGCCGCCGCCTTCTTCCAACGCTTGTTTCGCTCTATCGAGGACACTAGCCGCGTCGCTTGACGGATCGATTCCAACCAGTCGACTCGAATCAGTGTCGTTCTCTGATTCCTTAGATTGCGTTCCTTCCGATTCGTATTCTGGAAGCTGTTCTTCAACTAGTCCCGCTTCTTCAACTAGTCCCACGTAGTCAACATCTTCTAGGATTCTAGAATCAGAGTCATCTTCTCGCGTACCTTCTCCTGACGGAATCGCATTCGACAGCTCGTCTTCAAGGTTCGAACGCATCTCGTTTAACAGCACACCACAACGTGGGACCGCCGTTACGATCAAACCAAGTAGCACGGCCAAAATCGCGTACTGAAGGATGGACCGTTTTTTTGCCCCTCCACCAGCGTAACCACTAGATGCACGACGCGAGCTCGAATGAACATGTGCTGCGTGTTGGGCAGCCGATGGACGATGTGTTCGCTGCGAACCGTCGTGACGCGGTTGCGGAATAGCCCCGTGCTTCAGATCGTAAGCAGTACGAGCTTTTGGGTCGTACAGAACTTCGTAAGCTTCTTGAATCCGATTGAACTTTACCCGGTCCGATCCTTCAACTTCGTCATCGGCTTTACCAATATGTCGATCAGGATGGACTTCTTGAGCCAACCGCAGATACGCCGCACGAATTTCATCGCGGGACGCTGTCGGGCGGACGCCAAGAAGTTGGTAATAGTTCATTGCGTTTTGCAGTTAAGAATAGCGGAACGATCCATTGCTCCATTCATCCTATAGTAGCCAAATCTTGGCCAATTTCACACCGAATAACGAATTCAAGTGCATATTAATTAGGGGGCAGCTATCAATAACCCAATCCCGGTCCGTTCAGTAGGCTAGTCTCGAGTTGGCCTTCCGAAATCTTAAACATGCCGGGAAATCGTTCATCCCAGCCTTGATTTCCAGCCGGACAATATTGCCGACCGTTGCCTTCGATTGCCGCGACCGATGGAATACGACACGACAAGCTGGCGGAGTGTAAGAATGAAGCACCTGGGCAAGTGAGATCTTGCACACACAAGAATAGCCCATATTTTTGCGCCGCAGCACCCATTAACAATGCCTCCGTTTGTCCTTTGCAGGCTTTGAGTGCAACGCCCGAGTAGCCCTGTTCACGGCTAATCAACAGACTCTCGAAGTCCACCAGCGACTCATCAATCACGACCGGCTTGATCTTCGCTGCCGCATGCATCTTGTTTTCTGGATGAGCTTTCAAGTCACGGTGCGTTGGCTGTTCTATGTACTGAGCTCGATCGAACCCAGCTGGCGACTCTGCGCGAAGTCGTTCCAAGAACTCCAAGACGTAATCGACACTGGCACATTTTTCGTTGAAGTCCAGCGAGTAAAACCACTGCGTGCAACCGCGTTTGGCCTGAGCCTCTTCCGCTACGCGTTCGATAGCCACGACTCGCTGCACATCCCATTCGAGATCATCGCCATTGAGCTTGATCTTCATATGCGTCAATTCATCCGCAAGGATCCAGTCGGCCAGTGTTTCCGGCAAGCCATCATTCAATGGATTGGGCAAATCGCTGGCCGTGAGCGGATCCAGGGCGCCGACTAGATGATACAGCGGCATCGATGCCTTTGGTTCGCGAAGGGTGTACTGGTCAAGATACTCGCCTGCGAAATCATCATTCAAGTAAGACGAAAGGTCGCGGGACGCAAACTCTTCGCCAAGCACGTTGTAGGAACTTTGGCCTAGCGCTTTCCCAAACGCGTCGTGAATCGCACCCTCAAGTGGGCTCGCCGCAACTAACTGAGCCAATCGAGGCATCGGCTCTGGGAGGCTTAGTTTCTGTTGCAGGTCTTTCGTGAACTTTTCGTGATCTTCCGCCAAGTCCATGGTGATGTCGAGCGGATGTCCAAACTCGGAATAACTCGCGGCTGCCGAAACGCACGACTCGCCAAATTCGATCAGCGACTGAAGCGTCAAGTCGTTGCTTACGTCTTGAGAAGGCCAAGCCCAAACGTTTCCCATCGGCATCGAGCCGACTCCCTGCCCAACACGACCATCTTTCGTTTCCACATCGACCGTAACGTGAAGCAGCGTTACGTCCCGAACGACACGACCACCAAACTTCATCGGTGCTCGATACTCAATTTGTTCCGTGGAGCTCGCCACACTTTTCAACCGCACGTCCGTCGCTTTACTCACTTCACCCTCAACTTCCAACCATGTTTCTTGTGGGCAACCGTTTCTTTTAAACGTTGCCTTTCCGCCACATTGTGGCAGACCGGCGACATTTTTGCACGGTGGCATAGCAGATCATCCACAGTCGAAGGAATCGCATCGACGGGATCTGTACAACATGCCGCGAACGCCAATAATTCGACGATCAATCTGCCTTTCTTAGTCATTTTTCTTGCTCGCAATATAAGTTTGGATATCGACTTGCCACCTCTTACACAAGCTTCCTAACATTTTGATGAAAGATCAGAACTTAGAAACGATACTGCAGTCATTGGAACTAGATGCAGATCACGCGCCGGATATGGAACAATGGCAAGCCTTGCTTGCTCTGGTCAAAGCGGAAAAGCCGCAACGCAGCGTTGAGCATGCGGACGATGGCAAGCCAAAAGAGCGGAAACTGGATCAATTCGAATCTCGTAAATTGGACGAGGTCGATCGACGAGTTGCTGAACTCGAGAACGCTCACAAGAACCTGCTCGCAGCAAATTCGCGTCTCGCCTACAACGCACATCACGACACATTGACCGGCGTATACAACCGCGCTTTCTTTACCGACATCGTCTCTCGCAAACTCGATGCGAGAACCAGCGAGAATTACCTCGCGATGATGTTCATTGACTTCGATGGATTTAAGCAAGTCAACGACACACTAGGCCACTCAGTAGGCGACGAGTTGTTGATTCAAATTTCACAACGCTTGGCCAAAGTCATCCGAAAGACCGACTACTTGGCACGAATGGGCGGCGACGAGTTCACCATACTCGTAACGGTCAAAGAAAAAGAACACGCCGAGATGATGGCCGAACGCATCATCGGTATTTTCAATCGCCCGGTCATGATCGACAACGCCACCGTCTTGACCTCAGCAAGCGTCGGGATTGCGATCGATGAACATGGCAGCTACGAATCAGCCGATCAAATGATCCGTGACGCCGATACCGCGATGTATCGAGCCAAGCATACCGGAAAGGGACGCTATCAGATCTTTGATCAAGCACTGCAGCAAGAGGGTGACGAAAGGCTAGCGAGTGAACAAGAACTTGAGCAAGCGATTGCTAACGAAGAGCTCTTCGTTGTTTTTCAACCGATCGTCGATCTCGAGTCGAATCGATACATCGGGGCGGAAGCTCTTGTGCGTTGGGACCATCCCGAACGGGGCGAACTGGAGGCCTCTGAATTTCTGCCCCAGGCGGAAGAACTTGGGTTGGTTGCAAAAATTGACGAATTTTCGCTACGAGCAGCGTGCAAGTCGTTCAAGGCATGGAAGCAAGAGCTGGAACTCGGCGACTTTCGGTTGGGAATCAACTTGTCACTCGGCCAAATGCAACGTGCCGATCTGATTCCGTTCCTGTGGAATTCACTCAGCGCCTTCGACATGAACCCTTCCGAGCTATCGATTGAAATCGCGGAGAACAACTTGTTTCTCGACAAGTCGCTTGTGCATCAAAACATTCATAGCCTCGACGGGCTTGGCATCGAAATCCTACTGGACGGATTTGGCACGGGTTACTCCTCGCTGAGTTGCTTCAACAAATACAAGTTGCACGGAATCAAAATCGACAAATCACTTACCAACGAAATCGAGTCGAGCAAATCTACTCGTGAAATGATGCTGTCGATCTTCCAGTTATCAAAAACGCTCAACATCAAGCCAGCGGTCGAAGGCGTCGCAACGCACGAACAACTGGCATTACTTCGTAAGATGGGATGTCGGTACGCTCAAGGTCATCTGTTTGCAAAGCCGCAACGAGCCGATGGTTTCTTTAAGACGTTGCAGTCGCCTTCCGCATTCGAAGCATGCGGCCTTGAAGCTTAACACCAAGGCCCATGTAAACTAAACATCGGACAGACGCCGACACTCGGCCATGTTCGCTTACGCAAATCCGAGGAACCGGCTTCGGAAATCAGCCACGTGTGGCTGCCGCTTCGACAGCATCCACAAAGCCATCGGAATCCGCGTCTAAGTCGGCAAATTGCTCGCGTGTTCCCAGGAACTCTCGCCAACTGATCGTCTGATCGTCATTCCGATCCATACCCGAAAACCAATCGGGAACAGACTCCGTTGTCGTGCGGCGTACCGGCGGCACCTGCAACAACGGATCCGATGGCGTAGCGCTTCCACCGAGAACCACACCCAACACCATCGCGTCGTGGATCTCCCGATTGCGCACTACGGCATCTCCGTTTCGATCCAGCGATTGTAACGATTCCGGTGCCGCCTCGATCTCTCGACCATCTAGTCGGCCGTCCGCATTCAGATCGAGCACCGAGAACAGTGCATCATTCTGATGATCCGCTCGAATTCGCAAGTGACTATCGACGACCGCGGTCTGCTGCCGGAACGACGTTTCAAGTTCCGGCAGCGTAATCATTTCATCACCATCAATATCGATCGATCCAAACGGTACGGTAATCGGTAAGCTCGCAGCCTCGAATTCCGTCATGCTTAGCGAGCCATCTTGGTCAGTATCTACCATCTGAAAGCGAGCCGCCGCTTGATCGCGAGCCTCATTGTTTCGAGTCTTGCCAGCAAACAGATCCAAGGTCGTATGGGGCAAGCGAATTGTTACGCGATTGGATTGATGCTGAAGCAACGCATGGATGGACTCTTTCGGTAGTCGACTGGCGAGCAACGTAATCTCCGGCGGTTGCGAAGCCATTTCTATTTGCAAAGCTAAATGCGGTTCGATTTCAACAAGCATCTCCATTTCCGTGTTGTCGATGCGCCCGTCGACATCGAGATCCAACTCGTTGAAGAGCCGTTCGCCAATATCTTTTGCCTCAACCGACTGCCCGCCCGCGTAAAGCGTTTCCCAAGCAATTCGGATGTTACTCCAGCGCTGCCCGCCATCCGATTCCAACAGCCAACCAGATTTCGGATCAAGATTCCGGTACCGACGCCGCGCTCGAGTCATCGCCATCGCATCACTCCCGGCGGCTGCATCGACAAACTCACCCGGCGTGAGGATATCATCGTCGTCGGAGTCTCGCGTCCGCAGTCGTTGGGCGGATGCCAACAGTTCACCAGCGTCCAATTGGCGATCATCGTTCTGATCCAACAGCGAACGAATCGGCGAAGCGTCACGACCTTCATTGCGACGGTCGTTCGACGTAATCAATGACATCGACTGGCTGCTCTGATTGTTCGTTAGATACCGAACCAACTCGTTGCGATCAACTCGTCCGTTCTTCGTCGTGTCGTATTGTCGGATCATGTTTACCTGTTGGTCGTATGTGCCGACCGCCGGATTCCCAAACTCTCCATTTCGAAAGCGAGGATGATTTAACATCGTTTCCCACGTCAATGGCTCCGCATCCTCACCGCTCGCAATTTGCATAATTTCGTCCACCGTTTGATGGAATCGCGCAAGAGCATCATGGCCGTCTCGCGTCACATGCAAATCGATTAGCAGCGGACTGTCGTCCGACAACAGCATGACGCGAGCCGTACGTGGTATCGTTTCTTCCGCAGGTTGCGGCTGAACGGATTCTGCTTCTAACTCGGCCTCCGGTTCGGGCTTGAGATCGGGTTTAGAGCGATCGACGATCACGACCTCTTCGAAAACAATCTCGTCACCCTCATCCGCATGAGAAGCAACCGGCTCGGACGCAATGGGCTTCGGCGATGCAACCGTTGGCTTTGTCTTTCCACAACCAGACAAAGCACTCGCCAACACCAAGAGACAGACGATTCGTTTCATCGAAGCACCCTAAATCGAGTAAGACCTGAACATTCAACAATACTCGCGTTCTGGTGCTCTCGTCAAATCGTAAAAGGCTACATCGCGTTGCCAGCGATCCAAGCGGTGGTCCACGCGTTCTGAAAATTAAATCCACCCGTAACGGCGTCAATGTCCAGAATTTCACCAGCGAAGAACAAGCCGGGGCAAAGGCGACTTTGCATCGAGCGAAAATCCACCTCGTCCAATCGCACGCCGCCGCAGGTCACAAATTCTTCTTTAAACTGGCCCTTCCCCGCCACTTGGTATTCGCCGGCGGAAAGCTCAGCTGCCAATGTCTGCAATGATTTTTTCGGCAACTCAGCCCAACGCACTTCACCGCCAACCACGTGTTCGACCAGTGATTTCCAAAGCCGTTTCGGAAGTGGCCAAGGACACGATGACGCCAACGATCGTTTCGCATTGATAGCTCGCTGCGAGGCAAGCCCGGCTCGAATTTTTTCAATGCTGACGTTCGGCAGCCAGTTCACCCGCAACGTCGCATTGTACTTCGAGTCATACAACTGACGGGCTGCCCATGCTGACAACTTTAGAACCGCCGGCCCGCTCATTCCCCAATGCGTGACAAGCAAAGGCCCAGACTGTTTGAACTTTTTCTCGGGAGTGAGCAACTCACACTCAACGTGCTCTACCGAGACCCCTTGCAACTCATGAAGCCTCGGATCTTTCACGACAAACGTAAATAGCGAAGGAACCGGCGACACAATTTGATGCCCTAATTCGTGAGCCAAGTCGAAACCTGCGCGACTTCCACCCGTCGCGAACAACACGCGATCGGCAACAAGTGCGTCGCCGCTTTGAAGCGAAATCGAAAACTGCGAACCCACGGTTTTCACTGCGACGACCCTCGTTTTGGTTTGCACCGTGACGCCGGCATCTGCGGCTGCTTCTTCGAGGCAGTTCACGATCGTTGCAGAGTCGTCCGTAATCGGAAACATGCGACCGTCGGACTCTGTTTTCGTCTCAACTCCACGAGCAGCAAACCACTCGACCGTATTCGTAGGCTGAAACTTCGAAAACGGACCACGTAGTGCCTTGCCACCGCGAGGATACGCTTTCACCAACTCGCGCGGATCAAAGCAATGGTGCGTCACGTTGCAACGCCCGCCACCGGAAACCCGAACTTTCGCGAGCACGGACTCGTTAGCTTCCAAGATCGTGACGCGGTGCCCCAATTCGGCAGCAGCGATCGCACCGA
Source organism: uncultured Pirellulaceae bacterium (assembly GCA_964397295.1). Lineage (GTDB taxonomy): Bacteria > Planctomycetota > Planctomycetia > Pirellulales > Pirellulaceae > CAYNJG01. The sequence continues at coordinate 10,474 of CAYNJG010000120.1, read as the reverse complement.
AGAAACCAGCTGCACCGCCACCAATGACGCACACGTTCAATTTTTGCGCCTCGATAGTTTCATGAATGCATGCGAGGCAGCGCATCACCGTCGGCGATAATCTGTGCTTCGATTTCCGCTAACTCATGCAATCGCGCGTCAACGGTCTTTTCGTCTGCGAAGTGCTTGGCTAGTCGAACATACGTAGTGTGATGTCGAGCTTCCGATTCAAACAAGCTCGCGTAGAACTCGGATAATTCCGCGTCACGCGGTGCGATGTGCTTGCTGAGAACACTAAACCGCTCGCAAGACCGAGCCTCAATCAAACTGCCGACCAACAAACGATCCACCGCACGATCCGGCTCGAATTTGCGAACGTGTTTGTGCAGGTTGCCGCCGTACGAGCCTGGCGTCTGCTTGCAAAACTGAATGCCACGAGCCGGAAGCAAATCGAGCACCATATTAAAATGCTCGAGTTCCTCGTTCACAATCTCCGTCATCTCGCGAACGAGTTCTTCGATATCCACATACGCGAACAACAAATTCATCGCCACGCCCGCTGCTTTTTTTTCGCAGTGAGCATGGTCAATCAAAATGTCGTCGAGGTGTTCGTCGACTTGAGCAAGCCAACGTTCGGAAGTTTCAGAATGAAGACTGAGCATGCGTTCGAACTTTCGTTACGCGTCGTCCAGAATATCAACTGCCGCGAAAGCTTTTCCTTCTAGCATCGCCAAACTCGCGCCGCCACCAGTGCTGACGTGCGTCACCTTGTCGGCGAAACCGAGTTGCTTGATCGCCGCCGCGCTGTCGCCGCCGCCAATGATGCTGGTATTGTCGCCATCCGCGATTGCTTGTGCGACTGCTTTGGTACCTTCGTCAAACGGTGGCATCTCGAACACGCCCATCGGTCCGTTCCAGACAATCGTCTTCGCGGAACTCACGATGGCCATGTATTCTTTCGCCGTTTCGGGACCAATGTCTAGTCCTTCAAAACCGTCCGCGATTTCTCCCGCCTTCACGACCTGCTTATTGCAGTTCGCGTTGAAGTCGTCACCGCAGTGAGTATCGCTGGGAAGTTTCAAAACGTCGCCGCCTTTTTCGATTAGCTCTTTGGCCAAGTCAACTTTCTCGGGCTCGACGAGACTGCCTCCCACCTTGCCGCCCTGACTGAGCGAAAACGTATACGCCATCGCCCCGCCAATCAGCACCTTGTCGCAGATGCCGAGTAGGTTTTGAATGACGTTGATTTTGTCAGAGACTTTGGCTCCACCTAGAATCGCAACGAACGGTCGTTCCGGTTTCGAAATCACATTCGAAAGGTATTCGATTTCTTTCGCGACCAAGAAGCCGACAACTTTTGGCTTGTCACCCATCGCTTCAGGAACAGCCACCATCGACGCGTGCTTGCGATGGCAAGTACCGAAGGCATCGTTGCAATAGATGTCCGCCATACCGGCAAGCGTTTTGCCGAAAGCCGCGTCACCCGATTTTTCTTCCGGATTGAATCGCAAGTTTTGCAGCACGACCACTCCGCCATCTTTTAGCTCGGCGACCTTGGCCTTCGCATCGTCCCCGATCGTGTCATTCGCAAATGCGACAGGGGCATCAATTAGCGTTGCGAGATGATCTGCGGCTGGCTTCAGGCTAAACTCGGGTTTGACTTCGCCTTTCGGGCGACCAAGGTGACTCATTAGGATCAGCTTGCCACCACGCTCAAGTACTGACTGAATCGAAGGCAACGCCATGCGGATGCGAATGTCGTCGGTGATTTTTCCGCTTTTGTCGAGCGGTACGTTGAAATCAACTCGTATGAGGACGGTTTTGCCAGCAACGTCGACGTCGGCGATGGTTTTCTTTGCCATTGAGTCCTGCTTTCGCTTCCTACTTTACTATTTTGAGCAATCGGTAACCCTCCGTTGTCTAGTTTTGAGTCCGTTTCGTCAACCAGTCGAGTTATCAAGACCGCATTCACCGTCGCTATTGGCTTTCTATTCCGCGAGGGTCTTGACCAGATCGTCTAGCCATTCGTAACCGCCGACTTCTCGAGCTAGATCCTGCAATCGCTCCTTGTCTTCTGCACTCTTGTTCAGTCGCTTGAGGATGCTTATGTATATCCCACGAAACCGCACGAGCTCCCGAGTGCGTACGGCCGCGTCATGCATTTCCTGTTCTGTCCCAGCGAGTCTTTGGAAGAGCTCGTACTGCGATTCGTAGTTTTCTTCGTCCCCCGGGTTCAGTAAGTCGCGAAAACGTCCGATCGGCCCCGGTTCTGGCGCGACCTCGGGTAAGTCAAAGGGCTGCAACTCAAGTAGTCCTCTCAATGCCCAGTAGTTCGCCTTGCTAGGTTGACCCTGTACTTCTTCGAGATTACTTAAGTACATGTACATCCAAGTACGCCGAACTGGGTCATCCTCCGCCATCAATGCGCCCGTTGCGTGCCGCCGAACTTCGTCTGCGAATTCCTTGATTCCGCTTTGTCCGAAAACGTGAGCAGCTTGCCAGTGAATCGCACCTGATCGATCTGGGTATTTCACCATCAACTCTGCGGCAATCTCATTGACCTCATCGATGGTTGGTTTGCGTTCAACACGCAGCTGTTGAATCCTGGTCAGTTGTTGGCGGAATTCGTCATCAGTATCGGTCATTTTCATGCCTCGCTGGTAGTCGACGCTGCGTTCCGTCACGCCACGAGGTGCCTCGACTCGGTCAGTAGCCACGTTAGCAGCGTTCACCATATTCGGGTGACCTGCCTTTACAACCGTGACTCGCAGCGAGGGCTTTTCCAACTCAGCTTCGATTTCGGCGATGCGACCTTCAATCGATGCGACAACCTCGGCATGTTTGGGATCATCGGTCTTCCTCGCATCTAGCTCGTTCAAATCTGCCCGCAGCAATGCCAGAATCTCTTCACTGACCGAAGTCTGCGATTCGTTAACAAAAATCATGTACGCGTTCACTAACGCTTCAACAAAGGCAGGCGACGCCACTTGCTTGTCAATCGACGAGACGCGAATCAGGCTCTGACTATCACGGACCGACTCGACTCGTAGTTTTGACTGAACCGCTTCGACCGATTTGTCAGATTGAATTTGGTTAAGAGCTTGTTGAATCAGCTTGGATGACTTCAGGAGGCGAACATGATTGTTCAAATAGTCACCTGCAGGCGCGATAGGATCCTCATCATCTTCTTCTTGCAAGACAAGGATGATCCAGGAATCATCGTGGGCGGACTCAGTGGGTTTCTCTGATGTGACATTCTTGCTTGAAACAACGGCGTCAATTCGATTCCACTCCAACTCTGCCATCTCGGGCATGCCGACTTCTTTTTGCGCCCGTTTGTTGGAACTGAATGCGCCGCGTATCAAGTCGTCGACGAGATGGATCGACAGTGTACCTTTGCCCTGGTCCTGGCCTGTCAACTTCCAAGCCCCATTGTAGCGGCGTTCGATCCGAGACCACTTTAGATTGACTTCGCCCGCTGGACCTTTGGATTCAGTGGGAGTGATCGTTCCGGCGTACCGATTTGGCTTTTCACCTTGTTTTAGCTCAACAGTTCCCCACTCATCGCTGTACCATTTGCCTGAGATATCCGGGGGACCGGAAGTACTCCACAAAACGCCACCGAAAAGTATCACAAGCGAGGCCAATGCTACGAAGATCGCTCTGGTGCGATAGTGACCGTGGTCAGGCGTCGTCTGTAGCTCCTTCGGAAGAGTACTCGTCAACGGGTCTTGCACATGAGCCAAGCATGATTCCAACAACTCGGCCACTTCTTCGGCGGATTGATAGCGATCATCGGGTGACTTTTCCATCAACCTGTTGATGATATGGCAAAGCCAGGCGGGAATGTCCGGGTTCACCTCGCGAATCTGCCTCGGCGCCGTATCTGTGATCAACCGCAGCACACTATGACTCGAGGCAGCGCGAAACGGCGGACGCCCCACGCACACGGTGTACAAGACACTGCCGAGACTAAACAGATCACTACGCCAATCGACTTGCTCTGCTCTCGCTTGTTCGGGCGACATGTATTGCGGAGTGCCCGCGAGGATTCCGCTCATGGTTAGACTTGCATCATCGGCAGCGCGAGCTAAGCCAAAGTCCATGAGCTGAACGCGTTCGACGTTTTCGCTCAGAAAAATGTTGGCTGGCTTGATGTCGCGATGCACGAGCCCCTGCGCGTGCGCGGCGGCCAATCCTTTCACCGCTTGCAGGCCAATTCGAAGTGTTTCTTTGAGCTCCAAAGCACCCTTTTCGTTCACCCGCTTTTGCAGCGAGACGCCTTTAGAATACGTCATCACCAAATACGGAATGCCTTGCCACTCGCCCACGTAGTGCACTGGCATGACGTGATCGTCCACGACCGCCGCGACGGCTTGAGCTTCGCGTGCGAACCGCTTTCGCGCGGCTCCTGAGGCGGCTAGATGAGGCAGTAGCATCTTGATGGCGACGTAGCGATTCAGTGAACGGTCGAATCCTTTGAAAACCGCACCCATACCACCGCAACCAAGAATGCCCGAGATTTCGTAAGCATCAATGCGACCCAGCATCGCTGGGTCATCAGTCGGTCCGAGCAACTTTAGAAGGTGCGTCGGCGACTCCCCTGGTTCTTTCGATGTGACGTTGGCTTGCGACAAGGATAGTTCTTCAGCTGACGCGAGCGAAGTACGTACTTCCGTCCACCACTGGGGTGGGCCAATGCTACTTTCAAGGCTCGCCCGGCAAGTGGAACATTCGGCAAGATGTTGCTCCATCGACGTCGACTGTTCGTACGTCAGATCACCGTCGAGGAACGAATCTATCTCATTCGGCTGCATGCAGTCAGTGAACTGGTTCATGGTTTGTCACCCCACAAGTCGGTAATTTCGTTGACCTTTAACTTGAGACGTTGCATGACGCGATATCGCGCCATGTAAACGGCACCGGTCGAACGTGAAAGTTCTTTGGCAACTTCGGCGATCGATTCTCCTTCGATCACGGTTCGCCAAAACATCTGCCAAGTCGAATCACTGAACTCACCTCGAATCTGTTCGGCAGCATAACGCGTCGTCTGAATCCGACTTTGCTTTGCGAGTTCCTTAGTGGTTTCGTCATCTCGCCCCGGTACGTTGTCTAGCAATTCGCGCACACTTGTAGATCCCGCGCCGCGATCCGGTTTGCAACGCGAGAGTGCGTTGATGATTTGATTTCGAGCGATCCGATACAACCAAGCACGAAAAGGGGGCTTGTCCTCGCCGGTTTCGTACTTATCAATCGCCCGAGCAATCGAGACGAAAACCTGCTGAGTGAGATCCTCAGCATCCGCATGCTGCAATCCAACTCCGCATGCCATCCGATAGACCACGGGGCGATAAATGCCCAGCAAGGTCTCCCAGGCCGCCGCATTCATTCGATCTTTGACCCTGAGAATCAGGCTTTCGCTCGTCTCCGGCCAGTGGTTGTGCTTCGCCATATAAGTATCACACACCAGCTAAGAACATCTTTCAACAAATTTCGAGAGAACTCATACCCCAGGGCGTGATCCGGCCAAAAGCATCGTCCCAGCGCGGTCCTACAGGGATCGCAAATTGACATAGCGGATCACAGACAAATTCGGGGTAATCTTCGAGAAGAACCTATCGACGTAGTGACTTGCCACCAAAGACGCGGGGTCGTCCGTACCAGCATCACAGGACTTGAGCAGCACCAGTTCTGCGTTCAAGTCCATTGCCAGTCGAGCGGCAATCGAATCGCTTGTTACATCCCAACTCTTCGGTAGGTCCTGTGCTTCGCCAGCAAGCAACCATGTTTGACAATCGAAAACGAGCACTCCGTTGCCCACACGCTGCCTAAGTCCGTCGAACGATCGCTCGCACTCGCAATCCACCAAATCCGAAAGCAACGTTGCCGTGACGCTCATCGCTCGCACGCACATCGCGTGAGCACTCGGCTCGGAAAGACCAAACCGCTTCGCCGAATCACGCAGTAAATCAGCCCAAGGACCGCCACCAGCGATCATGACGTTCAGTGCTGGCGGTTGCTCGGCTAGCCAACCGGTTAGCTTTTGCGGCAACGCATCCCACGTCAGCAGGCTTCCACCAACTTTGATGACGCGAATCATTGGAGTTCTCTCTTAGCAAGACAAGCCAACGCGTAGGCCGGTGCACAACGCGAGACTGACTCGTCAAGCGAATCTCGGAGCAAACAAACTCGATCTGCTTCGACTTCCCGCCCAAGAAGTGGCTCAAGGAGGAATTCGCCGTGGCCGGAAACCACGATGGGTGCTTTCGACAGTTCGTTATGGCGCGCACCAACGCGTTGCAATGACGACAACAACAACCCAGCGATAATGGTTAGCAAGTGCTCCGTTGCTGTTTTAGCATCCGCCTGGGTCCAGTCTTCATCGTCAACACAAAGGCATCGTCCCAATCGAGTCACTGCGCACGCGCGCGTCGCAGGCTTTCCGTCTGCGGTGTCGCAGTCGTCGGGGCGTTCGGCAATTTGTTCTGCGATCAAATTCACGTCCAGCGTCGTTGCGAAGAACTCTCGAGCCACCGGGCACATCGCACCGCGGTAGGGCAACTGTTGCACGACGCTGACGACTGGCGTGCGTTCAGCTCCAACATAAATCAGCTCGCCAGACAACAGGCGTTCTATGTCCGTGCGTCCTTCCGCGACAACCTGGCCATCTACGATCGGGATCACGTCACACGTTGTGGAACCAATGTCGATCAGCAGACTGTTTTGCCAAGACTCATGCGTTCCAACGTACGCTGCGAGTGAATGCCAATTTGAAGCCGCTGCAAGGCGGTGTTCTGTGCGAGCAACCGCCGACGTCACCAATCGACCATCCGTAAGATAGATCGAAAGCGATCGACTTCCCGCTGCTTGTTGAAGAGCGCCCACGATGTGCGCGACACCTTGACGTTTCGTCGCGAAACAGTCGGCAAGCTCGCCGGTCATCGTTGCCACGATTTGTTGCGACTCGGGAAAACGCATCAATAACGCCCCAAGTTGCGACTCCAGTTGCTCCGGGTGTTTCCACATTGCGAATGGAAGCGAAATAGCTTCTCCCGCCGAAGTCGCGAGTTTTATGTTTGCGCCACCGACGTCCAATGCGACGATCGTTTTTTGTTGCTCGCTGGTCATAAGATCGTTCCAGCGGCGTCGAAGCGGACAGCTTTTCTTGAGAACGAAACAGTGGGTTCGTTCCCAATGGCGATATCGAGCATTGCCTGTGCCAAATTCTGTTCACTCAATTCGCGAATGCCCAAGTACGAAGTCGTCAGTCGCGGGTTAACTTCTAAAACGTAGTCGTCGGAGCCATCTTCGCAATCGCCAAGAATTAGGTCCACGCCCACGTAGCCGATTGTTGGGGCAAGTTTTTTGATCGCGGCTAACGCAATTTCCTGTGCACGTGCAGCATGTCGTTCGTCGCTGAGTCGTTCGCCTCCCAAATACATTAACGAGCCGTCATTGGCGATATGTTGCTCCATGGGAGGACAAGCGATAGGTTCGGCGCCCGATCGACACAAAAAACTTTGGCTGCACGGTGTGCCATGCAGGAACGGTTCGACTCGCATGAGCTGCTCGTACGTTTTCGAATTCCAGGACTCGACGACTTCTCCCATCGAACCCGCTCCATCGTTGACTTTCTTGACCACAGGAAACTGCGTTGATGGCGACAGTGTTTCTCCGATCGGAATAGTTTCTCCTGCTGGCACGGGAACACCGGCCGCAGAAAGAAACTCCGCCGTTGCAGATTTGTTCGACGTCAATTGAATGAATTTCGCGTTAGGCCCGAGCAACTTGCGACCATCCTTCTCGAAGTGTTCAGCGATTCGGTGCAAGTGACTGTCGAACTCGGGAGCAATCAGCAGTGAGAAATCGCTAGCGCTCGCGATCTCTGACAATTGCATGAGATCGTAGCCATTGACGACTTCACACCGCGAAGTCTTACCGTCGTTGGGTAAACGCGAATCACGAGTCGCGACGACTTCGACACCATCGATTCGAGAAATGTCATCGTAGATCGCTTTGAACATCGCCAAACCTTCCGTAAGCAACGAACCGCAAGGCACTGTGTCGAGTGACGGGTGGAAGAAACCGCCACCAGAAACGAACTCGTATAGAAAGATCCGCATGATATTGAAGCGGAATGGGCGCAAGCCTTCCGGCGCGATGGTAGGGGCGGGCGTTTGTCAGCGAGCGAACGAGGACGCGTGCGGCAAGGATACGCGGCCCAACGCGTAAGTAAATCGCAAGGCCGTAGGACTGGCAACAGCAGCTTCCCGTGGCCTTCGACCAAGAACTAAAAGATGCCGAGCTGGTCTTTCGCGTCTTCTGTCATTTTGTCTGGCGTCCACGGTGGATCCATCACAATCTTGACTTCGACGTTGTTCACTTCTTCCAATTGGCTGACAACGTTTTTACTGTTGCCAATCAATTGTGGGCCGGCCGGGCATGCGGGCGAGGTCATCGTCATATCGATGAAGACGTCTTTCTTGCCTTCCTCTTCCGCGTCACGGATGTCGACCACGTAGATTAAACCCAAGTCTACGATGTTCACGAACAATTCGGGGTCGATGACTTTTTTTAGCTCTTCGTAAACTTTGTCTTCGCTAATCATATTTCTGCACTGTGTTTTGGATTTAGCCTAATGGAACGCAAACGGCGAATCAGACTTCTATCAGTATATCATCACCTTCGACTTTGACCGCGTACGACGCCGTGTCAGCGGTCGCAGGCATCGTCAGAACTTTGCCGTTGGTGATATCGAATTTTGCACCATGTCGAGGGCACGCAATCGTTTTGTCTTCCAACTGGCCTTCGCCGAGCGGCCCGCCATCGTGCGTACACACGTCCTCGAGGCAATAGTACGCACCATCGACGTGAAAGAGAACAACAAGTCGCTCATCGACTTCAAAGTACTGCTTTCCAGGATCAGGGATATCGGTAGTCTTCGCAATTTTGACGAACATGGATGCTCCGGGGTCTTTTTATTTCGTGAGTGCATGTGCGTGCCTTATGCCCATGATCACTCTCGTTCCATCATCCCCGCTAACGCCTTCGTAAGCAACTCCATAGGCAAGCCTACGACATTGGATTCGCTACCTTCGACGATCTTCAGCCAGCCGGTTCGATCTTGGTAGCCAAACGCTCCTGCTTTTCCGACCCACAACTCACTATCTAAGTATTCTTCCAACTCCACATCCGTGAGTTCACGCATGAAAAGCTTCGTTGTTTCCGTCGCCAAAAACACATCGTCGCCTGGACACTGCCACAAACACAGCCCACTATGTACAAAATGTTCACGCCCTTGTAATTGGCGGAGCATCTGTTCCGCATGCGCACGATCTTTCGGCTTGCCGAGGACTTGCGAATCACAGTCCGCCACGGTATCGCAACCGATGACAATTCCATGGCTGACCGTCTTCGCGACATTCTCAGCCTTTTGCCTGCCCTGCCTGGCTACGAGGTCGCGTGGAAGTTCACCACAATGCGGTTCCGTTTCGGCATCGTCACTGGGCACGCGAATCTCGAACTCGTATCCTGCATCTTGCAACAGCTGCCGACGCCGTGGAGATTGACTGGCTAAAATCAATTCTGTCACACCCACCTCCGCTTCGTTTTTCTCTTCTGGTTTTCGTAAGCGTCTATGTCCGCTCCATTCAAAATACTCTTCGAAGATAACCATCTGCTGGTTGTGGACAAGCCGGCGATGCTGCCAACGATGGGCGTGGCAGAAGGAAAGCCCAGCGTGCTCGCCGCGGCAAAGCAGTTTATCAAAACGCGAGACCAGAAACCGGGTAACGTCTACTTGGGCGTAGTCAGTCGACTTGACGCGCCGGTAACTGGCGCGTTGCTGATTGCGAAGACTTCTAAGGCCGCGTCGCGAATGAGCAAACAGTTTCGCGACCGTAAAGTCGAAAAGATCTATCAAGCCATCGTCGAAGGCCAACCTTCACCAGTAGAGCAATCGCTCACGCACTGGCTTCGCAAGGACGAACGACATCGACGGGTTCACGTCACACAGCAAGATATCGAGAGCGCGCAGGAAGCACGACTGCATTTTAAGGTTCTCAAAGAACTCGAATCCAAAGACGCGGCGCTAGTTCAAGTCAAACTTGACACCGGCCGCAAACATCAGATTCGCGTACAGCTGTCAGCGATTGGTCATCCGATCATTGGCGATCGCAAATACAAAAGCGCCATACACTTTTCTGCTGGCATCATGTTGCACTCGCACCAACTTCGTTTCGCTCATCCGGTACGCGACGAACGGATAGAAATAGAATGTGAGCTGCCGCAAAGTTGGCGTGGCTGGTCGAACGGATAATTTCTATTGTTCGGCTTCGTTTCGCTTTACTCGACACAAATCCTTGCATTGCCTCCAGAGAGGTAGAAGCCGCCTATTTTCGGTGCGAAAATGCCAACAAGATTTACCAAATGAACGGATGATTACCTAATTTTTACACAGTTCTTTGTTACTAACTAGATACATAGAGTACAAACG
>CAYNJG010000119.1:0-20911 GCA_964397295.1 uncultured Pirellulaceae bacterium | reverse complement strand
GAATCGCCCCACGTTTCCGGTGAATCCACGATGCCCAGTTTCTGCAAGACACTTTGAATTGTGCGTTGGGCATCCCGACGATGAGAAACGACAAGTTTTTTACCGACGACCGCTATCGAGTAATCGGCGAAACGTCCGTTCACTTCGTTGTCTGTATTTGCGAGTCGGTTTTGGAAAAGCTTAACAATGCCTTGCCGTGTATCCTCGTCCGGTAATGAATCATTCAGGATGTAGGCTTTGGTCACAACGTCGCTCGGCGCAAGCTGCTTTGAAGGTCCTACGTTGCCAGCTTGGCGAGTGTTCAGTAACGTCGAAAGAAGATTGTGCACTTTTTTATGAGCGCTTTCCGTATTTGAAATAACTAGTAAACCTCGTTGAGGAAAGGCACAAATGGTCCCAGTTCCGCCGACGAAGTCCCAGTTGTCAGGCTCGACGCTGGTGCTGATCAACTCAGCCAACTGTTGCAATTCTTTGGATGTAGGTTGGTGACTGGTCGGATCGATAGCATCAATCAGAGGTCGACATGCATAGACGCGATTTTGCAACGCTTCTTCGGCTACGGTATTCGTCGTTACGCGCAAAACGCTGCCATCAACTATGTAGGCAAGACCCAGTTCGGACAACGTAGCACCCAACGCATTAGACAACGTTATGTTCTTGAATTTGACGGACACGATCTCTCCATCGTCCATTCCTTCGTCCGCCAGTGCGCCGTCGTCAAGAAATATTGGGATCTTGTATTTCAATTGAAGGAGTTGCAGGACAACAGAGAGTCCTTGATCAATGAATTCGAAATCGACATTTGCGGCTAGTTTGTCCTGCAAATCACTATCGTAAGTGCCCGCCAAATCCCGAGTGACGATTGTTTCTTGTCTCTTGTCGGAGGGAGCAATCACGGGTTCACTGCGAAGTGCGGCGAGCAACCGCACGATGTCATCGTGACTCTCATTGGTAGTTGATATGGATAGAACACCTTTGTAGTCGGCTACCGTGGACGGACCGCCCACGTCTTCCCAGCTATCGGGGTCGACAATTCTCGTGATGCAATCAATGAGCGTATCGTAGTCGGCTACGTCTTCATCGTTGCTCGATGGAGAACGCACGAGATCCCAGACTGGATAGACGCGTGTGGATGTTGGTGGCTCGCAGAGCGTCGCCGCGTTCGTGATGACGATACCGCTCTCTTCGCTTACGAAGAAAGTTAAGTTCAGATCCTGGAATAGCCGCTCTAATGCCGTGCGATAGCTCAAGCCAGGCGCTTTTAGCGAAAGATGGTCCGCGTCGAGATCGATAGATGCGTCTTCTAACCCCAGTTTGTCGATTCGCACGTTTACGTCGAGGTCGTTACGCAACCGATCGGCGAGTTCACTAATCGTGATTTCTTTGAAACTGAAATCGTGTCGAGCTGCCAGCTTTTTCTGAATCTTCGCAACTCTCGGTGGTACTATCGCAGCTACATTCAGTTTCGCGTCCGCTGTACGTTGGATCGCTTCGTCGTAGCGTTTTTGCGTCTGCGCGTGAGAACTACGCAGCAGCTGGAATTCGCGAGTGAGATCCGCCTCGCCTGTATTCGCTACCTGTGGGCTGAATTCGTCATAGGATTCGTCCTCATCGAAGCCATCAAAACTATCGCCTTGAGCCAACACCGGGGCGTTCAAGAGAAACAGAAACGCGAAGAGAAAAACGATTGCTTTTTTTGTCGTCCACATAGATCGCCCCAATTCCAAGATCACACGCCGTCACAAAACAGTGACGACTCCGCTTAAAGCGTACTAACTGGGGAGATGCGGCGTCAACAAAATCCGCGTTCGCTGGGCGCGACGAATTACTCCTCGGATTCACGACGACCCTCCCGCAAATCTGCGGGAGGGTAAATGTAGTCAGTTGCTCAACTTACTCGTCGTCGGCTCGCATCCAAGGTGTGAGAGCTGGTGCATGATCGACGATTTCGTCCGCACCGAAGTACAAATCCATCTCACGCTTGGCGGATTCAGGGCTATCGGAGGCGTGTACCAAATTCATTTGGCGGCTGTTGCTGAAGTCACCACGAATAGTGCCGGGGGCGGCCTTAATTCCGTTTGTTGCGCCGAGCATATCACGCACGACTTGGATTGCTTCTAACCCTTCCAAAATGAACGCGACGATCGGGCCGCCCGTGATGAACGACTCGAGACCGGGGTAGAACGGCTTCTCAACGTGTTCCGCGTAGTGCTGCTTGGCGAGGTCGGGTGTGACCTGCATCATTTTCATCGCGATCACATTCAAGCCCTTGCCCTCGAATCGAGCAAGTACTTGCCCCATCAGTCGTCGTTGAACACAGTCGGGCTTAAGAAGAACCAAGGTACGTTGCATCGAGAAAACTCCGTCAAACTATTTCTAATGGGTTGCGAATCGCAAGCCGCATAATATCGTTTTGACGGACGTTTTCCGCAAGCCCGACTAGCTAGTCCTCCTCAATAGTCGGACTGGACGAAATGCCGAGACGGTGCGATCTGCCGAAGGCATCCCACGAGTCCCAACAACATCAAAGCCATACTGTTTGGTTCAGGTACGATCGTTAACGTTGTACTACCAAACGCAATATCCCCAGCCTCGACGCGCTCGTCGCTCCCGAACACCAGGACTTCAAATTGGGGTAAGACAAGCGATTCTGAACTAACGAAACTCAGTTCGCCTTGGCTATCGGCATTCATCAGCAAGCTCCAAAGCTGCAACTCCGACGCGCCGAAAGGTTCAGTCATACTTGTAAAGCCACCCACATCGCCTAACAGTCCCACCGTATCAAGGTCTGCGTTGGTACCTACTTGATAGTTGGGCCCGTGCTCGACGCTACCAGCAATCGAAATCAGCGAATCGTCATAAGAAACGTTTAGGTAGCCTGCGAATACGCCACCGTCTTCTGGAGCTCCAGCAAAGTCGGACTGCCTCGTAAACGCGGTCAAGACGAACTGGTTGCCGTCTTCGATGCTGTCGATCACGTTGCCGTCGATGTCGGTCGTCTCCAATCGAAATTCAACAATTTGGGCGTTGGTAATCGAAGCCAACCCAAGCACCACTACGCAAAGAGAGAAAAAGAACTTGCTACTCATCTGTGAATCCTCGTGAGGGAATCGTGGCCAGTGAAGCGGTCGCTGTTTAAATTCAAAACCGAAATCTGGTGAAGGTCACGAGCAAGCCCAAGAGAGTAATAGAATTGTGCGATTTCAAAGTGAAATACCTGAAGGCGAAGTCTAATCAGGTAGAATATCTAACACAACAATTTTTGCGGTGCCGCAATCCGTCGCGCCTTACTCTCGCGTTCACTGGGACTTACAATGCGGTCATGAGTCCACTTTTAGACAAATTCGGCCGCGTGCATACGAACCTTCGGATCAGCGTCACCGACCGCTGCAACATCCGCTGCTTTTACTGCATGCCCAACGAGCTTGTGCAATTCAAACCTCGCGACGAAATCCTAACGTTCGAGGAAATCGTGCGTTTTGTCTCCGTGGTCGCTACGGCGGGCGTAGACAAACTGCGGCTTACTGGTGGAGAGCCCTTGCTGCGGGCTGAGCTACCGGAGCTCATCCGACAACTGCGTTCTATCCCCGGTATCCGCGACATCGCACTCACCACGAACGGCATTCTATTGGACAAGCATGCCGGTGAATTGAAAGCTGCGGGGCTCGACCGGCTAAACGTCTCACTCGACACACTCGATGAAGAAATCTTTGAGAAGATTGTTAGACGCAAAGGGCTGCACCGCGTACTCGATGGCATCCGTGTCGCGAAGCAAACAGGCTTTGAGCAAATTCGTCTCAACGCGATTGCGATCAAAGATCTCACCGAATCCGAAATCATTCCGCTTGTCGAATTTGCGATCGAGCAAAACATGCATTTGCGGTTCATCGAATTCATGCCGCTGGACGCGGACCAAAACTGGACGCTGGACGATGTGCTCACGGGCGAATCGATTCGAACGATCATCGAACAGCAATTTGGCGAACTTCAGCCCGCTTTGCGAATCGATTCGAGCCAGCCAGCCACGGACTTTGAATTTGCCGACGAGAATGCACCGCGAGCGAAAGTAGGCTTCATCAATTCTGTTTCTGAGCCATTCTGTGGGGCGTGCAATCGCTTGCGGCTCACGGCAGAGGGTGGCGTTCGCAACTGCTTGTTCTCGGAAGAAGAGTGGAACGTTCGTTCGCTCATTCGCTCGGGGACAGACCAGCAAATATTGGATCTCGTGCGAGCTTCCTTGTCCGAGAAAAAACGTGGACACGGTCGCGATGATCTGGATTTTCTTCGCCCATCTAAAGCGATGTATCAAATCGGTGGCTAGGCCCAAAGGTATGTAGGGAAAGTTGCCAAGGACTTTCGGCGCCGCCAACTCTAGACGTGTTTCGCTACCACACACCGAGTTTTGAGACGGCCGTCGTCTGCGTCGGCATATCCAGCCGCGCATCCGGCCATATGTTTGAATCCGGTTCTGAAAAACTGCTCGTATATCCGTCGCAATCGCAACAGACTGGCCGAGTGGCTCGTAGAAAAAGCTAGAGTTGTGAGTCACGTTTCCACTCGCTCCCAACACGCTGCACTCGAGAACTCGCATGCTTTCGCACCCCACTGAACTCGGCTTTGGTTACGAAGAAGATTTTCCACTCGCGCTTTCCGAACGCCGAAACCACGAGCGAACATCGCCGATCGATGAACAGACGCGGCTTTGGGTGGAAGGGCGAGCGCATGTTGTTGATGTTATCGACGTATCACCGACGGGTATTGGGTTGTCGCTGCCGAACATGCCGTTCACGATCGGACCGCGTGTTGAAGTAGACCACGACCATCAAAGACGCACCGGCGTGGTGGCCTATCTCAATCGTTGCGAGTCTGGCAGCTATCGTCTTGGGATTGAGTGGATCAAACTTCGCGAAGTGTAACGGTCCAAACGTACGGAATCTTTAGGCCAGCAGCTCGAGAACTGCACGCCAATCGTCCTCGCTTCTAAAGTCTTTTCGCTCGAGTGTGCTGCTGACGGTCGCGTCCTCGACCCGGAAATCAATTTTGTCATCCGTGTGTTCGGTCATCACGAATCTATCTATCGCCAATACGCCGTAGCTACCGGTCATTTGGAAATGGACTTCGCGTGACGTGAATTGGATGCGTGACTTGATCAAGCGCTCCGCTCCACGAAAGTACAAGTGGCGATGTTGGACGAGCGAAATAAGAATCGCCGTGCCGAGTATGCCTCCCCATGCGATCAGCACGAGGCTCAGGCAGACACGATAGTGAATCGTGAACACCATCGTGATGGCGAGCATCAGCGCGAAGTACGCGTGTAGTGGCCAGCACGAGACGATCAGTTCTCGCGGAATGTGCGCAATCAAGTAGCGAAATGCGTCACGATGCGAGAGCTCTTTCTTGCTTTCAGCGACGCATTCTTCGGGCGTTGGTTGCCGAGAACGTATTTCGTCCGTTTCGAAGTAGTCCGGCATTTCGCGAAGACGATGTTGGCTCAACTCGGGACTCACGTGCTGTTTGAAGATCCGCTTAACTCGCTCAAAATCGACGCGACTGTTGAACATGTCTTGCGAGAACACCGTGCCACCGGTTGCTCCATTGGCCCAATTGACCAGAAGTACCTGATCGCCGACCTGATAGTGGCCGACGGAAGTCCATGACAACCACGCTTCGCCCTCCGACTCTTTTAAAAAGAGGCACTCGGCACTGATGTAGCCGCTCTTTGCTTTGACGTAGGTACTTGGCGACTTGGCTAACACGCGTTTTTCTCGCCAGCGATCACCAAACAATACCGACAGGATGTGTATCACGGCGAGGACAAGCAGTCCCAAGCCCATGACCCCCAAGACGTCTTCCGGAACGCTTCGGTAGATGATTCGTGTTCGCCACGGCAGCAGGAATTCAGGGCCAGCCGCCGCACAACATAGCAGCGACCCAACCATGAAGATCGCCAGAAAGGGCCAACTCAGTCTCGGGCGTAGAGCTTGTCGTAACGTGACCGGATCGACGACGCCCGAGAATTGAATCCGCTCGTCCGGCTCGAGCAGAGAATCTAGCTCAGCATCAATCGGCACCTGTGGCGATGCATACGGATTCTCGTTCGGTTCATTCACCATGCCGTTACGACGTCGTGTCGACTAGTCAGGTGGACTAATCGTGCTGACTAGTCATGCCCTTCTACCCATGGCGTTTTCAAACTTTGCAAGAACGCGATGAGATCGCGCAACTCGAACAACGAAAGATCCTTGACCAGGTCTTCGGGCATCGCTGACTTACCATTCTTGCGATCGATGATCTCGTCCTTCATGACGTAGAACTGATGTCCTTCCGCATCGACCAGTTTCACGGCTTCGTCTGTTTCCTTTTGTAGCACGCCCTGCTTTTGCAAGCCGTCGTCGGTTACGACCACCAACGTTCCGAATCCCTCCGCGATCGCTTTGTTCGGGTCGACGATGGACTCAAGCAAATAGTCCGGCGTTTTCGTTTTGCCGATACCGGCCAGATTGGGACCGACTCGCCCGCCGTCTTTTCCAGCCTTGTGACAACGGGTACACGAGAGCGAAACATTGCCTGTGAAGATCGCTTCGCCACGCGCAGCATCACCGCCGACTTTGGCAAGCATACGTTCGCCGTATGGTGTGGCTTTGATGGAGTCTAAGAATGGAGCGATCGACTTCGTGAGGCCGCGTTTCTTTGCAGCTTCGACTGCGTCCAGTTGAACTTCCAGAGGCAGCTTTCCCGACACTAAATGATCCGTCATGACCGAAGTTAGCGCCGACTTGGATTTAGCATCGTCGAGCTTGGCAAGCATCGCCAGTGCCGATTGTTTTTCCATAATGGTGCCGTCTGAGATTGCAGCAGTCAGTTCAGCGAGACCTTTCTCCGGATCGAGTTCGACCAGCAGATTTCGAGCGGCGGCGCGGACTTCTTCCGCTGGATCTTTGAGTGTTGCCTGGGCGACTTCTATGGCGGAACCTGGGAGCAGCTTCGACAACGGAGCCAGCAACGCTGCTCGTTTGGACGCGTCGAATTCTGTGTTGGTGGCCATTCGGCTGGCTACTTCGCCGGATTCTGGAAGCCTGAAATCAGCAGCAATGCGAATGCCCTCGATCGCTACGGGCGCCGGTGCGTTTTGCAATTGCGGAATCGCCGATTTTAATGCTGCCACGGCAGGTTCCTGCGAACGAGTTTCCATGGGGCGCCATTGGCCAAGAACTCTATCGCGACTGGACGGTTCGTTCCAGTCTTCAATCATGGAAAGGGCTTCGAGTTGCATTGCCTCAGGGAATTTCTCTCGTCCCAACACGGATGCGATGGCCAAGGCATTGTCAGCATCGCCCAATCGGAAGTTTGCATTCAACACGCGTCGGACGAGTGGTTCGTCTTCGCCGATGTCTTCCGTTATGAGCGATGCGAGAGCGGGCATGGCTTCCGCGATCAGTAGATCGTGGATTGCCAACGCCGCTTCGTGAACAATCGATGAATCCGCGTCGTGCAGGAATTCAGAGAGCTTCGGGGAATGTTTGCGTCGGAGTGCGAGCACAACAGCGCGACGGACGGCAGATGCATCATGGTCTTTCAACGCCATCAGTTCGTCGACAGTGCACGTCCCGACTAAGCCCATGACTCCGCCGTGCCGAACGACGGGATCCTTGTCGGCGTTGTGTACGATGAGTTTGACTAGCTCATCCGTTACGTCTTTGGGCTGGCACTTGCTGATCGCGATGCCAGCGAGTGCGCGGACTCGGGGGCTCTTGTCTGACAACGCTTTGGTGATTTGCGAGGTAGCATCACGCATTTCGATGTCGCCCAAAGTTTGGACAGCCGCTGCGCGAACGACGCCTCTGGGGTCTTCTGTCAGAGGCAGTAGGGCCTGAATCGCCCCGTTGGTTCTGCTTTTGTCATCACCCATGTCGGCTCTGGCAATTTGGCCGAGGGCCCAGATCGCGTGCAAACGACCGAGTAGCCTTTTGTCTTCTTCCGCCACCTTTTGCAACGGTTCTACTTTGCCGCGTTTGGCCAGTTCGAACTGTGCTTTCATGCGAACGCGGCGGTCGTTGTTTCCAAGCCATTGAACTAGTTTCTTGAGATTGCCATTCGCGAAATCTCTTCGCAACAACTTTGCGACATTCTTTGCTCGCTTCGATTCGTATTCTTCGGGTTGTGTGACACGAATCACGCGGCCTTGATTGATACCGCTCCAACCTTCAATCCAATCCGTCAAATACATTGCACTGTCTGGGCCGAAATCAACGTCGGTCGCTAACACGTTCCAAAGGAATTGCTGGGGATCGGTCATCTCAAACGATGCACCTTTGGCTTTGAACTTGAAGCTGCGAATGCCACTGATTGCCGCATCGCCTCGGAAGTCACAGAGGAAAAACGTATTGCGATACTCTTTGCCCAAGCCCGTACCCGGGTAGTAAGCCAAGCCGGATGGCCCGTCGGCGAAGTTGCAAATCGGTGGCAGCAAATAAGCGGCTTGGCCGTCGTGTTGCGGGTGCCAGAGTTTTTCTCGATTCCAAGGTCCGCGATCGGACAGATACTGGTAGTACATACGCCAACCGGTTTCGCCACCTTCTACGACGTGTACTAATCGCGCTTCATCACCACCGTCGGAGTTGTTGTCGCCCGTGAAGAGGTTGCCAAAGTTGTCGAACGCCAACTCTTGCGGATTTCGCAGGCCAGTCGCGAAGACTTCTAAGTTCGACCCATCTAGCTCACAACGAAACACGGCGCCGGACGCGGGGTCGTGAAGCAGCTTGCCTTCTTTCGTTTTGATATGGTAGCCACGATCGCCGATGCTGAAATACAAACGGCCATCTGGTCCGACAACGAGTCCGTGTGAATCGTGGCCACGAAACGCTACCCGCACTCCATAGCCGTAGCTAAGCGAATCGACGTCTTCCGCTTCGCCGTTGTCGTCTTTGTCTGTCAGTTTCCATAGATCGGGGATACAGGCGTAGAAGACTTCGCCATTATGAGCCAATACGCCGGCACCGGTTCCTGTCAAAATGTCATCGAAGCCGTCCGCGAAGACTCCGTACTGGTCCGCCTTGCCATCGCCATCCGCGTCGATCAATCGCGTGACGCGATCTTCTTTTTCTGCGTACTTTGCGATGTCTTCGCCGAGATGCTTTTTAAAGTAAGCAAGTCTGTCCTCCAACGTCTGCGCGGCCAAGTCATCGTCGAGCCAATCCATGTGAGAGCGATTGTCTTCGACGCCTTGGTTCTGCCGAAAAGTCTCGCAGATGAACATCGTTCCTTCGTTGTCGATCGAAAAAGCGACCGGGTTTGCCAACTGCGACGAACTCGCCCAAAGGCTCAGCTCCAGGTTTTCCGGGTGGCGGATCGCGTCAATCGAAAGCTCATCACCCGACTTTTGTGCCCACGCAGAAACGGGACTCATGACGGTGAAGAGCAAAACGAGGAAAAGTGGCGAAACGAGGTTGTGCATCGGTAGGCTCCGTGGGATAGATGCATCTATCGTACTCGGCCACGTTTTCGCTTGCGAGGCTGCAACCAGCCGGACTTGCACCGTATTTTCGGTCGTTTCCCAGCGTGAAATTAAGATGTAAATTTTTCGGTCAGTGTCACACCGGTTCGATAGGCTTTTATGTCTAGTCCAAAAGGCCAAGGGTGCAATCGATGAAACAAAAAAAAGGATTCACGTTAGTCGAGCTCTTGGTGGTGATTGCCATCATTTCGATGTTGATGGCGATACTACTACCTGCCGTGCAGAGTGCACGTGAAGCAGCTCGTCGCACGCAGTGTCTGAACAATATTAAGCAGTTGCAGCTGGCCGTGATCAACTACGAATCGGCGAACCAACATTATCCGCCAGGTGCGAAGCCTTCGGGTGCCGTTTGGAATGCCTACATTTTGCCGTTCATCGAAGAACAGGCGATTTACGACGCGTTGACACTGGATGATCCAACGGAAGCTGATAGCTTGAGTCCATTCGGCATTCGACAATGGCGGATGGGATCTGCGAATCTCAACAAATCAGCCACGCTCGGCGATCCCAATCCGGTGGTTCGCAACATGGCTGCGGTCAAACAACACATTTCGTTATTCTTGTGTCCTTCGTCTGGCGGCGTGTCTGTTGGGGCAGGGCAGGGGGTGGCATCCGTCGGCCCACAGTTGAAACTGCATCCTAACTACGTTGTGTGCGGTTCCGACCGAGCGTTGGAAGATGATCAATCCGGTATCGTGGAGAACTCGACCGCGGTTCTCACTGGCGCATTTACGTACGGAAAAGGATTAGAAGGCCGCCGGTTTGTCGATGGACTTTCGAAGACGATCTTTCTCGGCGAGGTAGATGGTTACGGGATGCCAACAACCGAAGACACCTGCGCGCGATTTGAACCCAATAATGGTTGCCGACCGTGCGGGGAATACTGCATCGGAGCGGCCAAGGATCATGCCTTCTTGGGCAGCGATGACTTGGATCTGTTGACAGACGTGTCCGAATTCTTTTGCTCGACTGGCATCTTGCCCAACCGAGTTCGCGGTGTCTCGTCCTGCGACATGCGATGCGCACCTGTGTCTGCAAGTTTCGAAGTTGCCTTCAGTTCTGCTCATCGCGGCTTAACAATGTTCGCTCTGGGTGATGGATCGGCACGAAGCATCCAAGACGATGTAGATGCGGAGGTTTTCTCCGCGATGGGCTCACGCTACGGTAGCGAAGTCGGTGGTGTGTTGGACTAAACTACTCCGACGGCTTGGGATCAACACTCCATCCGTCGGTACTGATCCTGCCGTAATATGGATAGTAGTCCCAATCCACTGTTCCGCCGACAACTCTTGGATCGCGTGTCTTTTTGAGATGTTTGAAGAGCCGTTCGCGAAGCGTTGTCTGTGTCTCTGTCCAATCGGTGGAGCCTGCAAGGTTCACCATCTGATGAGGATCAGTACGTAGGTCATAGAGTTCTTCCGCTGGTCGCATTCCGAACGCAAGTTCGGCCAGTCTCGCCACACCGTGTTCGTTTCGATGTTCCATCATGAACGTTTTCGTCGGGGAACTGTCGATCTCTCCGTACGGGATTGACCGAGCGCAGACCGTTGGATCTGGTGAACCGGAAGGCCAGCGTGTCGGCTCGAAGTTGTGGATGTAGAGATAATCAGCCGTTCGAATCGCGCGGCACGGGTAGCCTTTACCGCCCTTTCGACATCCGTCGTGGCGTTCCATCGCGACGAAGGCAGCGTCCCTATCGGCTGCGTCGTCGCCATTGAAAACAGAGACAAGACTCCGGGCGGTCATCATGTCAGGAATCTTCAAGCCCACCACATCCAGAAACGTCGGCGCTAGATCGCTGAGGTTCACTAGTATGTTCACGTCGCGTCCGGGCTGTGTAATTCCGTTCGGCCAACGAATGGCTAAAGGTACGTGCGAACCAGCGTCGTAGAGACTCGCCTTCGCGCGAGGAAACGGCATCCCATGATCGCTAGTGACAACGATGATTGTGTTATCCAGTTGTCCGCTGGCTTCCAGTCGCGCGATCGCACGTGCCACCATTGAGTCAAAGTGTTCGACCTCCACGAGGTAATCGAGGATGTCATTGCGCACGATTTCGTTGTCGGGAAAAATCGGAGGTACGTTCACTTTCGAGGAATCCTTCCCCTTCAACTTGCCTGCTCCGGCCTGGAATCCCCGGTGCGGTTCAAAGGTTCCCAGCCAAAAACAAAACGGCTGATCCTTCGAAACTTGGTCCAGGAAGTCATCAAAGTTTCCGGCATAGTCTTGCTGGCTTATTCCATTGAAAGGTGGCTTTCGGCTCTGACGACTGAACTGCTCTCCAGCGGGATTACTATTGCGACCACCGGCCTCCAGTCGACCGGGGCTCCAACCTTTGCCAGTGAAGCCAACGGCATAACCCGCGTCTTTCACTAACTCCGTATACGTCGCGAACTTTGCTGGTAATGTGCTGTGGATGTTTCCGGCTTCTTCCAATCGCCAGATGTGTTGCCCGGTCAGAATTGCTGATCGAGAGGGGCCACACGTCGGCGCGTCGCAGAAGGCATGGGTAAATCGGAGACCTTCACGAGCGACCCGATCAAACGCCGGAGTTCGAATGACCGGATCTCCGTTGGCGCCGGTGTGTATGTAACTCTGGTCGTCCGAAATGCAAAACAGAATATTGGGCCGCGAGTCAGCCAGCGATGTTTGAGAACCGAACTGGATGAGCGCAACGACCACAGCTAATTTCACAATTTGCAAGCAAACTGCCACGATGCTCATTCGTCGTGCGAGCATAGATGCACCTCATTCTTGGTTTGGAATCATCATCAAACCGGAAGTCTACTTAACTAACTTATTGCATGCTACTGAGGGAGAGGAGCGAGCAGGTAGGCAGCCCAACCACACACGCGTTTTATTTATTTTATGTGCTTCTAACTAACTGAGCTTCACAGGCTGACCAGGCAGCAAGGTGGCCGCAGGGTAGCCAAGGCCGCTGCAAATGCCTCGCATCACGAGGGATTCTTTCTCGTTCAGCTTCGAGTCCGTTTCCACGCTTGTAGAACAAGCCAAGATTAACTGACGACGTGCTTTGGGGGCGAGTAGTTTCAGTCGTTCGATCGCGTCATCGATTGCCGCAAGGGTGCACTGTTCTTCCGGCACAAACTCTAAATCGTGGTCCAATACATTGCCAGCACGTTGCAATGAATAGTTGCACATTACTTCGCTATCGTTTGCGTAAGCCAGTGCAGAGATCAAAAGCTGGCAATCCTCCAGCAGCTCTTCGCATTCACCATACTTGGGTTTAGGACGCGGTACCTCTCGTTCGCGATCGACAATCGCTTGAAGACTTTTGCGCCACGCCCAGCGAAATAGATCGTCACAGGGCGCCTCAGCCAAGAGCTGCTCGGCTTTTTCGCAGAACTTGCTGACGTCGGTTTCTTGCGCGTACTTGCGAATCACGTTCATCGACGCATCAAGCAGCATCAACCGCTCGGGCAAACCGTATTCGTCCAAGTGGGGCTTCAATGCTTCTGCAACTGTTTTTGCTTCCTCACATGTTTTCCCCAACGAGCACAGTTTTGCGTCATCTTCTGGTGTTGCTTCCGTTCCAACCGACCAAAGTGCAAACACCATGGCCTCGGCTGTCGGTAGATCTTGCGTAAGCGACCACAGTTCATCAGGCATCATCATGCGAACGGTCGCCGCGTGGTCATTCACCAACATGGCCAACTCATTGGAAATCTGTAGGGCTGGAGCATCGCCCACGGGAGCAAGTCGACCGGAAGCCGTTTCGCGTGCCTTCTGAGCAAGCGACATCGTACCGTTGAAAACGCCATTGAATTCGCCAACCTGGTGTTCGGCTTCGAATTCAACTTCTCCATCCCAATTCTCATCAATGCGCAGAATACGATCTTCGATTTTTGGGTGCGAGTCGAAAAAACCCAAGATGCCGCTCGTACTCTTGGCAAAGAACACGTGGCTGAGCGCGAGGCAGCCCGGCGAGCGAACGTTGCTGCCTGGCTTGTATGAGAGGATGCGTTTCATGGCGTCGGAGATGCCGATGTCGTTGCGAACGTACTCTAACGCAGACGCGTCAGCAAGGAACTCACGCTGTCTGCTGTACGCTGCCTTGACCGCCGTCGCGGCGCACAGGCCGATAAGCCCCACAGGCCAAAGTAAAACTCCGCATGCTGCAATGAACATCCCGACAATGCCTTGACCGCCATGGCTGATGCTCTTCACCAAAAACTCGACGCCTTTATGAATAAGGCTCTGCGCCGTAATGATGACGGCCATCAAGCCGTGCAGGTATCCCACCAACAAAATGTTCTTGACGGTGTCGCCGTTTTTGATGTGTGCAAACTCGTGCGCGATGACCCCTTGCAATTGCTCTCGCGTTAGGTGCTCGACAGCGCCAGCCGTGACTCCCACCACCATATCCTTGGGTGTGAGTCCGACGGCGAATGAATTGATGCCGGGTTCGTTGTAAAGCAAATACACTTGCGGAGCAGGAACGCGTGCCGCTATCGCGATTTCGTTGACAACGTTTACGGCTCGTTGCGTCTTGTCATCGCGACGATAGCCTTCCCTTGTTACACAGATTCCGCCGAGCGAATCGGCGACGCCAATTCCACCCGCTTCCCAAAGCTGACGCACTTTGTTGCGCGTCACGAGAATGAGTATGGCGCCAATGGTGACGGTGATCACCAACAAGAAGAACGCGAATAGTTCCCAAGGGAAGTGTTGAAGTTCGGGAAACCGTTCCAGCAGCGAATTGGGAACCCAATCTGGATAGTGAACTTCGTGTTCGCCAACGGGATGCGGGTTGAACCAGTAAATCAAGTAGAACGTTGGCACGAAAAGCCAGAGAGTCACTGCCAGTCCAGTCATCAAGGTCGTTATGCCGATCGCGATGCTCATCATCAGCATCAATACTGACGAATTTGCCCGCGCGGCTTCTTGATGGTCGTAAAACGTCTTCATGATCAACCCGTTAGTTGCATCTGTCTAGATAGAATCAAACAACGCGAGTACGCGCCAATGGTGCGCACTCGCGTGTTCCTGATTCAACAAAGTTCGTTTAGATAGACCCTAGTTGCCAACCAACGAAACTTGCGGTGCTTCTTGGATTTGTTCCGAGTCAGCGAACTCGAGCATGTCACGGTCTTGAGCGAACCCGAATAGAGGTGCGACGGCAACCGTTGGGAAGCTTTGGCGGTACGTATTGAATACCATCACCAAGTCGTTGTAGGCCTGTCTCGCAAATGCGATGCGGTTTTCCGTGTGCGACAGTTCTTCGGTCAGCGACGCGATGCTTTCGTTTGCTTTGAGTTCTGGATAAGCTTCCATCACAAAATTCAATCGGCCCATTGCGCCAGCCAGTGCACCTTCGCTGCCGACGAACGATTTCATGGCTTTTGCGTTGCCTGGATCTTTCGCCATGGCTTTCAGTCCGGCTGAAGCTTGGTTACGTGCGGCAATGACGCCTTCGAGCGTTTCCTTTTCGTGCGTCAGATATCCTTTTACGGTCTCGACCAAGTTCGGAATCAAGTCGTATCGACGCTTGAGCTGAACTTCAATTTGAGCAAACCCATTGTCGCATCGGTTCTTCAGCAGAACCAAACGGTTGTAGATTTGCATGCCAGTCATGGCAACAATAAACACCAACCCAATAATCACACCAAGTGAAATCAACATCGCGATCATTCTTAAGCCTCTTTCGTTGCGCGGCGACCAACTTTGTTGGTAATTCCAACTCTCTCTCTTGTATGAGAGTAAGTCGTCGTTCGCGTAATTTGATTTGTCGAATTGGCTTAGAATCGCTTCCCTTTCCACGACCATGTAGCCTCAAAAACGTACCTCACGGACTAAGCCGAACGGGGGAGGTTTCGAGGTGGTAGAAATGCAAGTCTGCGACGCTGCGTGATGCGATTTTGCGACGTTTCCTTCGCGATTTGGCATGTCGTGGTCTTTTGTCATCGTCTACTCGCACACACGACAAACGGTTTTTGTTGCATCGAAATTGGATTTCAATGAGAATCCAGCTGGGTTCAAATTCGCAAACGCTGGTGCTTATCATGTCTTCGACTGCTCCAATGTGGCTGACCGCTGGCATTCTTGATCCCTCGAAAACGAAGCTGTTCGTCGGTCGTCTTATCAAACACGGCATCGAACACGAGCTAACGCGAGAAGGAAAAGCCATTAGAGTTTCCGTGCTTCGCGAAGATGTTTCTGTAGCCGCCTACGGCAAGATCAAGAACCTAAAACGGTATTGCCCAAGCCGGAGAACCGCTGGAAGTATCGGGCAAGCGCTAGACTCTTACTTTCAATACCGATCGGAGCGTTGATTGGCGCTCAAGTGCAAGATCGGATGAGACTAGAAACCAATATGGCAACGGTTTCGATTTGCTTGATTTTTGCAATCTGCTGCGAAGTAGCCTGGATGCGATTCGCCAAGGCAAAGACTGGCGAATAAGATTTCACTGCGAACGAATCGTGATTACGACTCGGGCTGCGCGTGCAAATCTTCGATACGTTTTACATAGGTGGCAATGCGATGATCGTCCATGCTGTTTTGGATAAGATCGTCCAAGAAGTTTTCGTTGTCGGGCGTCGTCAAGTTGAAGGAATCAGCTAAGCGGCCGAAGAACAGGTCTTCTAACAGGCTTGTGTCCCCTTCGCCGGAATCATGATTTCCCGCTTGATCCATTAGTTCTTCTTTGCCGACGTGCCAGTAACGCGTGAAGATACCGCGAGGCGGAAGTTTTGGCACAAGGTCTTGTTCATTCACAAATCGATGGTGTTTTACTTTGAAGTTGCTATGAAAAACCGGATCGCCCACACGTGGCTGTCCGAACGTGATGCACTGAACGGGTTCCATAAACGAGTGCAAACGTTTTGCTGCCAGTGTTGCCAACGCGCCGCCAAGACTATGCCCAGTAAGCCAGATAATCTGACCATCCAGATGCAAACGATCGATCAAGGTTCGCAGTTCGAACCAGACCCCTTCGAGCGCAGATGCAAAACCTCGATGCACTGCGCCTTGATAGTATTCGAGTTCATCATTTTGTGCAGTAGCCATGTTTACGGCCAAATCGAACACGTCATCGGAACCGCGAAACGCGATGACAAGGTGGTCTGAGTTACTGGCAACGAAACCGTTGGTCGATCCGAGATGTTCGTCGGCCGTGAACTCGACCGTCGGAAATGTCTCGATTCGGTCCATGCCCAACATCGACCAGTCGGGATATGTCGTTGGATCCGATTCGTACGCAGCAGACGACGCGTGGACCAAACCCAACGCGGCGTCGAGTAAATGGGGACCGAAATCTAACATGTCGAGGCTCGCGAACTTGTGTTGGACTTAGTTCTATTTGCTTTGGCCAAACAACGATTCGAAACAGTAGCTCGACCAGGTTTCCATGCGATCCAGTTCTTTGCTTAGCTCTTTCACAGACCGGAAGCCCGATTCGACGATTTCATCTTCGTTCGCTTTAACGCGTGGCTCAGCAACAGTGAATAGGTGAACAACACCCAGATGGACTTTGCCGACTTCCGTTTCGTCGTCGTTGATGAGTCCAACGCACTGATCTTCATAGGCCGTATCGATGCGGACTTCTTCTTCAAGTTCGCGTTGCATACCGGCAAAGTAAGGATCACTCTCCTTTGAGTCGTTTACGTCCTCTGAAGAAATGTGGCCGCCGATGCCGATGCTCAGTTTCGCGTGCAACCGAGACTCACCTTGGCCCTTGCCTCGCGTGTATTGAAAGATGTGTTTGCCGCCGTCCGCATCCACGTGCTGAAAAATTACATACGGGATGAGTTGTTTGAAGGAAGGGTCTTGCTCCATCAAATCGCGTGGTTGATAGCTAATCTGGTCCGAATTCAAGAGCGGTCGCACGTACTTTTCAACGTCGGGGCAGAACCCTTGAAAATGACCTATCTGATGAAAAATTTCGGTCGGGACAACCAGTACTTGCTCCGTTTTAACCACTGACATATCAGCTTCCTTTCAAGTGTTTGTCTTCGCGAGTGCGAACTTCACCGAGAGTATAGCGACAAAAGTGTAATGGGCGCAATCCGCCTTGGTAGAATTTCGCGTAGTTCAAAACTCTCCGTTGCGGGATATCCGGATGGCCAATCCCTACAAAACATCGACCGTAACTTCAGCGTCAGTGGAGTCCAGTGTGCCAACACGGTCGCCGGCTCTGTATCTGTTTGCCTTGTACGGCGGGGGCGGTATTTGCTGGCTAGCGTTATTTCGTGGATTCCAGCTCACCTTCAAAGATATGTTTGGAGGCCCTGCGCCTCCTGAGACCGCATACTTTTTCGTTGCGGCGGGCTTTTTTGGAGTCGTCGCTGAGCTTGCAGGGGTGATTTATGTCGTGTGGCGGCGCACATTTGGCGCGTCGATTGGCGCGATTGTTTTCGCTGGACTAACCATGGCAGCTACAGCACTGCCTTTGTTGGTGCTCGGTGAAGTTTTGCTTAAAGAGCTTGCGCGGTAGTTCTACACTGCTTCCTGAGTCACGGTTCCATGTTTTGAGCCACCGGTTGCCATTGGTACAATGCCTCGCAATTCAGGCTCGCTCGGGCGGGTTGCATAAAGAACTTCCACTATAAGTTCCAACGAATTCGCCGCTTTTATGCCTAGCCGTGGCGCACGGATTCCGCCGGCCATCCGAGATTCAAACTAACCATGACTACCATTGCTGCACTGTGCATCGGATTGATCTCGCTAGCCTTGGACGTTGTAGCTTGGGTTGCCAGCGTGAAACTCGGTACCCGATGGGCGAAGGTTCCATCGACGTGGCGCGGAATTATCTGGTTGGCTGTACTTGTCTACAGCGTATGGATGGCCTGTTTGATGGCGGTGATGCTCAGCTTGGACTTCGGGTCATCTGTTCAAATCGGTGTAGTAGCTTTCACTTCACTGTTACGATTTTGTGTTCCATTGGTAGCTATCAAAAAAGCCTATTCTTCAACGACAAGGCAAACACTCCAAATTTGGTTTGCCACGATTCTGAATGTCGCGGTTTCGGTCGTGGTCGCCCTAGCCATCCGGCATTTTCTTTTCGAAGCGTTTGTAGTACCGACTAGCGCAATGGCACCAACCGTTGTCGGCCAGGCTGTGCTTGGCACATGTTCAGAGTGTGGCGCCGATACCTATCTATCTAAAGTAGTTTTTGAACATCAATCGCCACCTGGCCCATGGAGTCAGCCCTTATTCGTCATCTGCGACAACTTTCACACCACAGAAGTAGATTTGAGTAGTTTGCCGAGCGATGTAAAACTGACACGACAAGACCGAGTCCTCACGAACAAACTCATTGCCCCGCGACGTTGGGACTTAATTGTTTTTCGAAATCCAGAAGATCCAGCTCAAAACTACGTGAAGCGACTCGTTGGATTTCCGAATGAAACTCTGCAATTGAAAGAGGGCAGCGTTTGGATCGATGGGAAGCGACTCGTTCCGCCACCGCATTTAAAGGGCATTCAATACGCTGCTGAAATGCCGCATGCGCTTGGGATCAACGGCGTTTTGCCAATTCCACTTGGTCCTGACGAGTATTTCGTTCTGGGCGATAATACGATGAACTCATTAGATTCACGACTGTGGCAGAGTGGCTCGCCTGGTCATGCACCGTACGCGGTGCCCGAGGACCATCTCATCGGAGTGGCGACGCACATCTACTGGCCCAAAGATCGATTCAGGATCTTACGTTGACGCAAAAAAGCGGTACCGAGATCGCTGCCTAAGCGGCATTTTCTTCAACCAAAAATCACCCAACACGCTTGACGGAATAACTCAGATGTCTCCGGTTCACGGCTTTGCTATTTGGCCTTTTCGGCAGTTCCGGGCGACGAACCGTTCGGTACATGGGCGAACAAGGATTCGATCCATTGTGCGTCCGAGTCCGACAGTTCAGCAGTCCGGTTCTCAGTGTATGACTCAGTCTCCCACAGCGATCCAGCGTAACTGAAGTGTCTCAGTCTCGTGTCGCCATATTGTAGATCAATTCTCTGGTCATCAAGGTTTCCTGGTAACGTGTGCCAATACGGTTTCCATCTTGCGTTTTCGTAGATGTTCCGTAATCGACTGATAGTCTCCGCGTCCGAAATCACATATTGGTTGTCGTGGCTGCGAATCAGAATCGAGTCTGCTTTTTTAAAATCAGCAACCCAATTCGGCTTCGGGGCGCGAGACGAAAGCCGACATCCGGTTGCAGCTGCGAGCAAAGAAATCACGAGAAGTGTCGCCAATCGCATGCACGCCTCCATTGCGGCCGAATAATGTCACGATTAACCGGGTGCGAAGAGTGGACCATCCACACCGCACGACTGTTTTGAGCACTGCGCGTTCACAACGAGAAGCTACTTGACGCATAGCCGAGTAAGATCCAGTTGTTATCCTGCCAACGAAAGTCTCCATGCCGGTTGAGTTGGAGCGAATCCCAAGAGAGTGCGCGAACACAGTGTGCTGAACGATGGTATCAAAGTCAGCCACGCGCAACAGAGAGAAATCATGTGATGCCGCGAGCACGACAATCCATAGCACTAGTTAAGCGGGAATCAAGAGAACATCGCCAATCACGGCGAGGCAGGATGCTAGTGCAAGCCTGACAGAGACGAACCCCCAGAACCGAACCGGCGTTGTCTTGCGATCAAGCGCGAACTTTTTCGCACCGTTCGCAGTTCAGATTCGCTCTGCAAGAAAACCAGCAAACAGTGCTGAAGAGAAGAACGCCGAAAGCCAGCTCTTTGCCGCGAGAACACAAATGGCAGCACAAGTCCAGCCGCTTGCCCAATTTCAGATACAGGCTGACTATTGTGTAATTTATATTACATTGAGGTGTTAAGAGCCAGTTTTCACGCTAAATAAAGCCATTCAGCGACTGCTAATTTGCTGTCAATTTGTATCGAATTGACAATTGCCGCTTGATTTTACTGTCGATAGTTCAATAATTGACAGTGAATTGACAGTTGGTGGAAATGATGCGAATCCCCAAAACACCGCCTAAAGCCTGGGAGTTCGAAGGATTCGAAGGCGGCGAAGCAATAAGGCTGTCGCAGACGCCAGAATGTGCGGAATTCATTGCTGATGCTAACCGCAAGTATCTGCACTGGGATAAGCTTCGCTACTATCCAAGGCCAGACGCAATTGAGTCCGCCGAAGCGGCGTGGTATCTGGTTTGGCTTAGTCGAACTTTTCAAAGGTCGAGCCTGGGGCTAGATATCGGCGTCGGTTCGCCCTCGGTTTGGATGCCCCCACATCATCAAAAGTGGATTCACTTCATCGACCAAAATGCCGGCGGATCGATTTCAACGGTTGCAGACAATCACCCTTATGATTCCGAGCGATACTTAGTTAATTCACTGATGGAGGAAGCTATAGCTTCTAGTCAACTTGAAGGCGCCACCACAACAAGGGTGATCGCCAAGCGAATGCTG
>CAYNJG010000118.1:0-20991 GCA_964397295.1 uncultured Pirellulaceae bacterium | reverse complement strand
AGCATGGGGTGCCTGAGTCACACGGATATCCAAAGTCTAGATCGAGATCCTTCAAAATGTGGCGCAGACCACTAAACAACTCCCAAACAACTCCTTTTTCTATGCTATGCCGCGGAACGTATTCTAAAGGAGACGGCAGCAAACCGAACGACACGCGTAGCCCGCAGAACCGAAAGGCGCTCAGTAGAGCGGACGCACATCGACCCACGCCATCTCGGCGCGTTTCGCGGCTTCGATTCCAAGGTCTGAATCTTCGTAGACCCGACACAAATGAGGCGAGATATCTAGCTGCCTCGCTGCTTCTAGAAACACGTCGGGATGTGGCTTATGGCGTTTCGTGTCTTCGGCTGTGACGACCGCATCGAACCAACTTCGAATACCCAGCGTCTTCAGCTGCCGTTCCACAGACTCGCGCACACTGCCACTTGCAACGGCCATCGGCATTTTGCCAAAAGCCTCATGCGCAACTTCGACAACCGCCGCCACTGGTTCGATTTCACCGAGCAACTCGAAAAACAAATCTTCTCTGGTCGCCAACAATTCTTCTATCGTTTCAGCTGAAAACTGGTCGCCAGCGACTTCTGTGAAAACGTTACGGCCAGGCATACCAGCCAGTTCGTAAAAACGATCTTCTGTGAATTCGACATTGATCGGATCCAATATCTGACGCCAAGCCCGATAGTGAAGAGGCATTGAATTCGTCAGTGTGCCGTCGCAATCAAAGATCAGAGCCTTTACTTCGCCCATATTGGTGTGTTCCTCTACCATCCCGAGCGGCTGAATCCCGATCCGGAAGATCGACTCGAAGAAGACGAAGACCGACGTGACGAGGATGATGATCGCCGACCACTATTGGAAGGAAACGAGATGCCTCCGCTACCACCGCCAATATTAATCGAACTCCGCCGTCGCCGTCGACGCGCGGCTTCCGCACGCCGGGCTTCTTCTCGTTGGCGACGATAGACTTCACGCTGAGCCCGTTGAATCGCGTGCTGGGCGGCTATTTGAGCTGCCCGCGCTAACTCTGCCATCGCAGAATAGTCACCGCTATTGAGCGCGCCACGTGCGCGTTCGAGTTCTTTCGATCCAGGTGAGCCAAAAATCCGTGTGCCGAATCCGCCCGTCCAACGAGTGGCTTCAAAAACGGAGCTCGATGCCGATTGAAACACTGCCATCAACTTCTGCGCACGCTGCAATTCGCCGCGCAACTGCCCGGCCTTGATTCCGAGCTCAGCATGAATCCGCGCCGCAGCTTGGTCTACCTTCTTCCAATCGTTGTGGTCGCCATTGAGCTCCCGTTCGACCTGAGCCAACTCGTTGTCGTACATCTGCACATCACGGATTCCGGTTTTCGTTGCGGGGCTGTCCGGAATTCCATCGTGCTTGGCTTGATTGACCAACTTCTCCGCTACACCGCGTTCTTGCTTCGCTCCTTGCAAAGCCCGCGATGCTTCCGCATGGGCATCATGATCCGCCTCAATCTTCGCTGCTAAGTTCCTCACATTCTCTGTGAAACCATCAATCGCACGGCCGTCCTGAAACGGATCGCGCGGCGTCGTGTTACGAATTTCGTTCTGAGCACCGTCGATCTCACCCAAAACGCTTTGATACAGCGAGAGCGTTGGCTGCATCGTGCGTCTGTCCTTTACGTTGCCAGCGAGTGACTCGACCTCTCGCTGCATCGTTGCGAGCTTGCCTTCGTTCTGCTTTGACACCTCGCTAAGTCGCGAACAATGTGTATCCACTTCCGCAAGCAACGCATCCGCCCGACGGAAATGCTGGTCAGCCATTTGCAACATGTTGTCAGATTCAAGCAAATGCCCTTGCTTGTACTTTTCCGTCGCTTGCTCGATCAAATCCATTCCATCTTGCAAAGCGTCGCGTGTTTCAACCAAATGCGTTTCCACTGTCGCGGACGGATCTTCGTACGTCGGGTCCGCAGCCTGCAACGTCAATGCGGACTTCACGTAATCGCGGTTAAGTTGCGTAAGCAGGTCTTCGTGCCGAGGTAACTTGTCGCGGACAGCGTCGTGTTGCTGTCCACGTGCAAGGTGCGTCTGGTCGAATTCGTGAAGAATCCGGATCGACTGATCAATGAGCTGCTTTCCTGTCTCGATTTCGCGAAGCAATGTCGACTGAGCTTTCTCTGCCGCCTCAACACCACCGTGATGCAGTGCAGCTTGAGCCGCCGCGAACTGCTTGCGTGCATCTTGCAAGTTGAGATCCGGATTCGATTCATATTCTTTCAGGCAGGATTCAGGTGAGAGACTCAACTTGTCGGCGATCTCTTTTCTCGCTGTAGTGATTCGATCAGTTAAGTCAGCCATCGACGGTTCCGCATTGTGCTTCACCTCGCGGGCCAAGTCGACGCTACGCTCGACGCGTTTTCCGAACCCCGTAAGCTCTTCGCCAAACTTCACCGCCTCCGGTCGCACAGATCGGTCGACGGCTGTCTCGAGCAGGCCGTTCGCATTTTCGCTTAAACTCCTTACTCGTTGCTGAATCCAGTTGGTGTTGTATTCCAGTTCCTGTAACTGCGGCGCTAACTCATTCAGTTTTGGAAAAATCTCTGTGCGAGCTTGCTTGATGCTATCGACCAATGTCAGTGCGTCGACCATTTTGCGTGATCCACGCGGAATCTGATTTTGGATTGCCTCAACCGGATCAACGGCCGCAATCTCGTCGGCTTCGTCGAAGTCAGCCTGTGCTGAAGGAATGAGCTTTTCGAACAGCGCGGGCAGTTCGAAAAAGCCGTCATCATCGGCCGCGTCCGACAATTCGCGATCCAGCGTCGAGCCAGTTTCGATCTGTTCTTGCAACGCATTTAAATTGTCGTCAACTTGCAGCAGACTGTTTTCGATCGTATTCAGAGTATGCTCGGCCGTCGCCGTTCGATCGTGGAAGGCCTCGAATACCTTGTCGAAGGTCATCGTAACTTCTTCGGGTGGTTCTTCACCGGTTCGTTCTGATTCGCGTTGAATCACAAGCGGCAGACCTTTATCCCGATGAAATTTCAACGGCTCGCCACTGATGCGATTGACGCCTTGCTCGAACCGCGACGCGCTGACCATGTTCGCGATTTTGCCGGCTACTTTCTTCGGCTTGATCATCTCACGGGCTTCGTCCATCACGCGTTCTACTTCGCTGGACATCACGAACAAGTCGT
This sequence comes from uncultured Pirellulaceae bacterium, assembly GCA_964397295.1. Classification (GTDB taxonomy): domain Bacteria; phylum Planctomycetota; class Planctomycetia; order Pirellulales; family Pirellulaceae; genus CAYNJG01. The sequence goes on along the minus strand of CAYNJG010000118.1, from coordinate 17,825 downwards.
CCACGTCCTCAAACGTGTTGCCCGTCAGTTTTTTCGTGGTGCCTTCGTAACCGCGTTTTTCCACCTTCTTTTTATCGCCGAGGATCTCGCCGCTGCGATCAAACAGCTCGTAGACTTTCTCCATTTCGGCATTTACAAGCTTCTCGCGTTCCGCCAACGCTTCTTGTGCTCGTTTCATGGCAGGAGCTCGACGGCGATTTAGCCAAACGAGAATGCCCAAGAAAGCCGCGGTGACGATACCAGCAGTGACCAGAATCGTTTTCCAGATCAGATTCTTTCGCGATTCAACGCGTTTCAACCTATCTTGCTCAGCTGCAATCGCCTCGTGACCACTGGCAACTGCGTTGCGAGCTTTCGACAGCAAGTCTGACAATCCACGCTCGCCCTTGGTCCTTGTCTCGCGAGCAACTTCGAGATGCTTTTGAGCTTCCGCTGCCATCGGTCGCCCCACGGCAAGTTCGCTTGAGTTTAGCTCTTGGATACCTATTTCGATGGGGTGAACGTTGCCGTCAAACGTTTCATACTCGGCGTACGCGTTCAAAAAGCCCTCTACTTCGTGAGAGACTTCGTTGTAACGCTCGCGCGACTTCGAGGTCGTCTCCTCGGTAAGGAATCCTTCCAATTCATCGATACGCCGGCGCCAATCTTCGATAGGCGGTGTGGTAAGTTCCCCCGTCGCTTCAGGAAATTTACTCGCCCACAACTCGCCTCGCCCCTTTGCCCCGAGTACGGATTCGCGAAGCGAAGCGATATCGGTCTTTAGATTGACGAACGCTCGTTGTCTCGCTCGCTTTTCGCGTTCCGCTTGCTCCATTTCAGCATTGATTTTCTTGGACAGCCGTGAGTTGATACTCAACACAGTACCTCTCACAGCATCTAGAATTCGCCCACCACCTCTCATGGCACGGAATGCCTCACGATCCAATTCGCCCACCCAGTGTGCTTCACCAAGGCTACGAACATCCTGCGCGACAGACGCGTAATAACTGAATTTCCGTTCGTCCAAGAAAAGCACGAACACAGCGCCGTCGGTTTCGCTGGTCCTGGGATCCACTAACTCGCTGAAGCTAGTCCGCAAAGCGAGGCCACGCCCAAGTGCGTATTCGACCGCATCCATACCTTGATAGCTTCGACGATCTAGTGACTGATAGTTCTCGCCGGAAGCGTTGCGAAGCAAAACGACCGTCCAGTGCGGGCCGTTCTCGTCCAGCCAACGCTCCAGCTGGTCTAAGTTCTCTGCCGAGATTCCCAGATCGCCCTTCACGTACAGATGCTGCTCAGGCGTCCATTTTTCAATGACTTGATTTGCTGACTGGACATTCGGATATCCGGCCAGATTCAGAGAGATGCCCGACGACTGAGCCATCAGCGACGAACAGCAAAAACTAAGGGACAGCAAGAATCCCGAAGCCAAAATGCGATGCATGATCATATTCCAACGCGCAAAGAAACGGACGTATGCAATGTAGCACAGTGCTTTAGGTCGACTCGTGAAGCCAAGCCACTGCACCGCAGCTTCTATTGTAAAGGTTATGCCGCAGAGTAAAGCACGTCCCAAACGAAGCCGGCGCTACCGCTTGCCTGAAGCGTGCTCAGCCGATCGAACGGCGTACCAACGCATGCCATTTGAGGGAACTTTCACTTCGATTTCGATCGAATGGTCTCGCTCGAGTTCGACAATACGCGCAGGACCTTCCGACGAGGTCAACTCCGCTCGATGCATTAGGCCTGTGTAGTACAGATTGACTCGGAGCTTTCTAGTAACTTCGTTACCCAGAGGATTGTAGACACAAAGCATGCCTTTGGTTTCAAGTTTTGGGTTCACGTGTAGCACCCAATCCAGCTCGCGGCCATCGGCGCGCCTACCGTGAACGATGTCGGATTCGAGGATATCGCGATACTGCTTGAACCACTGAACCGTCTCCTTCACCATGTCACGCGTCTCGTTCGTATCGTAGATTCGCGGCCCGCGGTAGTGAGCCTGAACCCCCATGCCCAGATTCGAAAGCAACATCAACCGGTAATGGTCGAGGTGTTCGTTGAGCGGTTCGATCGTCGCAGCAGCTCCACCGCCGTGATACTCCGCAAGCGGTACATGCATCCAACCCATGCTGGGCGTTTTCATCCAAGTTCCATCGTAAATGTTTTGCCGAGTGTGAATCACTTGCTGCGATCGGGGCAGGGACCAATTGACTTCGCGATACCCCATGCTGCTTTTGTTACCACCATTCAGGTAATGGTAATCCGGTTGATTGATGTAGACGCCGGCACCCCGCAAGCCTCGGTAGAGTCGACTATTCTCCCGCCACTGCGCCCAACGCGAATCGCTTTCACCATATTGCAACGGAGGCCGCGGAGTCGTGTCGATGTCCCCTGGATAAGGCCCGTCGTTTTCGAACTGGGAAAAACCCGTCTTCTCATAGAAATCCTCGACCGTTTCTATCCACTGCTGCCCCCATTCCGAAGTCATGGCAGGCATCTTCCCATGCGTCGCTTTCTTGCCCTTCGGCATCACCGCCATGTGCTGCTTCCCAACGCCACGTGACGAAAACAATGAGTAGCTGCCGAGCTCCACTTCTTTTGACTTCGCATAGTCGGCAACGTTTTTCCACTCAGCCATGAATTCCGGGTCACGGTTCTCCATATTGAAGCCGCTGCCGAAAGAGAAGATGATTGCTTCGAAGCCAACCTCAGCTGCTTTATCGATAGCTTCCCGAGCCACTGACGCTTTGTTGGTAAGTAAGTGATGCGTGATCGGATTCTCCGTAACCCAAGGCGCGATCGTCCGGAACATTCGACGATAGGCCAACGACCTCCTCTCTCGACCGCCACTGCCGTAGGCCAGTTCAAAAACACGAAAGCCTACAAACTCCTCACGTGGAGCAACTCGCTGAGCCGGACCATACGTCGGTTCGCAAACGAGCAAGCACGGCGACTGGAGTAGATAGTTTACCTGCGTTTTGTAACTAGGATCCGTACGCCAATGGACGACATGGCGATTTGCAGGCGTCGGATGAAAGCCACCAAACGCGAAGTCTGTCTCAACATGCAGATAATCTGGTCGCTCGAGCGGGGCACCTTCCCGCGTCTCGACAGGATTCGAATGCTCCACGACCGCCAGTTCTTCACCGGTGTAACGATCGACCGTGATCTCGTTTTCGCTTTCGTTCTGCACCGTGATCCACTTGCTCATCACCGGCACACCGTCGTACAGCTCGTAGTGCACACTGACTGTGGCAACCGATCCGAGAGCATAGTCCAAGCGCAGGTACACACCTTTCGGTGGCCACGCTGCATCCGGCGACACGTGGCGACGACGCAACCAATCGAACCGGGCGACAGGCTTGCCCAATTTTATGCCAATCAACTTCAGGGCATCGGAGTCAGCCTTCATCTGACTCAACCATTCTGGAGCAAGGTAAGCATGATTAGGCTGCCCAACCAGCCCTCCGACATCGTATGCCTTGCCATTGATAACCACGCGTGCTTCAGGTCGCACAGACCGCAACATTGATTGGCCCGCCATCAAGTTATCAAAAGCGACGCATGCACCGTTGGGAGTAACTCGCCACGTGCGCCGAATGAGTCCATTTTCCAAATTCACTTCGCTACGATCTTCACTTCGAGTAGCTCGCGCAACGTACGAAGAAGCGTCGATCAAATAGTCCGGCGAGCCACTCGCGGCTGGCTTCGTGACAGGCAACGAGCCGAGCTGGCTTAACACCGCAGCGGGCGGCGCAGCACAGAGCCCGCCAACAAAAAAGAGGAACCCGGTAGTCGTCGAGAAAAACGAAAAAGCTAAACGAGAATCCACGGGAATGCGTATCCTGAGAGCGTTGCAAATCTAGCGAAGAAATTCTCGCGGCAGATGCCGATTGCAAGAACTGGTAGCTAACAGATCATAGCAAACAGACTCACGTCACACAGAATACGAAACCAGCATGCTTCCAGGTAAGGTCCACGACATAGAGCATATACCAAAACAGACTTGCAAAACCTGCACATACAAATGGTTTTTATGAGCGCGCATTAGACTTCCGAATGCGGATGGAGAGAGCTGCGGTCTCCCTATCAATCGACCCACTTCAACCCTACACGACGACCTTCACCGTCGGGCCGCACGTAGACGATGCTTGCTGTACGGCGTTCATTTTTGGCGGTTTGCACTCGGACTTGGAAACCTGCATCGATCAGTTCGTCGAAGTTATTCTTATCCAATAGGATTCCCAGCCCACCGACAGACACATCGATCACGCGTGCCTGCAGTCCCTTTTCCACGCCAAGCCAAATGTACGTCGGTTCAACCTCGGGGCCACACCGTGGCTGTACACGTCGTTCGTCTCGTTTGTCCAAATCTGACATCCTGTCTTTTTACAGCCTCAGCCATCTCTTCTAGCTCCGCCACTCACAGCGACAACTCGCTTCACAGAACGTTTTGAGCCGGGCAAATCCAAAGCGGCAGTCCTTGTGGAAGCAAAACCTTGGTTACGCGTTGCCAAAGGTAGAAAAGAAGCGGTGGTGCCGCGTGCGTCCATTCGTCGGCACCACCCTTATGCGCACCCAGTGATTCCACGTCTGAGTGCATAAGCGCGCTTCATATGAGTTAAAACCCCTTTTATGAACGGGATGTGCCAGAAAAATGATAGATGCTTCGCGATTTCTTTTTCCTGGTGTTTTCTGTGAATTATCGCAATCCAACGGTCGGATTCAGAGTGTAGAATCCGCCGACCAACTCAGTTTCCACAATTTCCAACAGATGGCACAAGCAACTACTTGATTCGATGACAGCAGAGCCGGCCAAGCCCCTAAACGATGCTTCCGTTACCAGATGGCTTCGAGAACTCCGCTCTGGCGATGACGCGGCAGCCTCACGGCTCTGGGAGTTCCTGCGCAAACGTCTGCTAGTAGTTTCTCGCAACGCAATCGAGCGAGGTCGTCCTCAGTCAACGTATGACGAAGATGACGTAGCCCAAAGCGCATACTACTCACTGTGTTCCGCGATCCAAGCAGGACGCTACGAAGAACTAGAAGACCGGGATCAACTCTGGAAACTGCTGACCGTTATAGCAGTCAACAAAGTGAAAAACCGCGTACGAAACGGTGCTCGGATTCGCCGAGGCGGTCAAGACAACCACGTCGCGAACGGTGACCCTCACCTACAGAACCTGATTTCCTCAAACCTGCCTGTTGATGACGATGTAATGATGCAGGAAGAATGCGAGCGTCTTCTCAGCCTTCTTCAACAAGACGAGCTCAAACAGGTCGCCGTTTTAAAAGTGGAAGGCTACACCAACGTAGAAATAGCGGATCACCTGATGTGCAGCCGCCGCAGCGTGCAGCGAAGGCTAAATCTGATTCGGGACGTATGGGCGAGTGAGATTCAATGACACCACCTGATTCGTCGACTCACCCAAGCAAGCTCAGCTTCAAATTACGAATGGAAGTCGAATCAATCTGCGCCGACTTCGAAGATCGTTGGTCCAGCGAGGCAACGGATCTTATTGAGGAAGCCCTGCGCAAAGCGCCACCATCGTTGCGCAGCCACCTTGTGACCGAGCTGATCGGCATTGAGTGTGAGTTCCGAGAACTAGACGGCAACACGCCGATTCGCGAAGAATACGTCGAACGATTTCCCAACGACACCGCGGACGTAAACGCAGGATTTGACCTGTGGCAGCAGCTCACCAAAGCTAAACAGACGCCACTGGAAACTCCGGAGCGGATCGGCAACTATCGCGTCATCCGCGAGATTGGGCGTGGCGGAACTGGTGTGGTTTACGAAGCCATCCAAGACGGATTAGACCGTAGCGTCGCTTTGAAGACGCTGCTGCTCCACCCGCAACACTTTCCCAAACAGCGGCAGCGTTTCGAGCAGGAATCAACCACATTTGCACGATTGCACCATGAGAACATTCTCTCGATCTACGATCGCGGCGAAGTCGACGGACTGTTGTTCTATTCGATGCAGCTCGTTGACGGGCACAGCCTGAGCCACTTTATTCAGCAAGCAAAGAAAACTGGCAAGCGGCCGGACTTTCTCGCTACCCCTCGGAAAGTAGCGAAACTCGTGCAGAAGGTGGCGCTCGCACTCGATTACTCACACAGCCGCGGCATTCTTCATCGCGACATCAAACCGTCAAACTTGTTAGTAGATAGCAGCGGCCATGTTTGGGTGGCGGATTTTGGTTTGGCCAAGATTCAGGATGCAGACGCCAGCCTTACCAGCACGGGCGACGTCGTTGGCACATTGCGTTACCTACCGCCGGAAGCTTTCGATGGCACGCGAGATCAGCGTGCAGACATCTACGGTCTAGGACTCACGCTCTACGAACTGCTTACGCTTAAGCCGGCATTCGCAGAGAGTGACAGCATGAAGCTGCTCATTCACATCAAGAACAACGATCCACCTGCCATGCGTGCAGAAGCTCCAACAATTCCCAAGGACTTAGAGACGATTACGCTCAAAGCTATCGCAAGAGACGCAGGTGAACGGTATCCAACAGCGCGCGAGTTCGCCGATGACTTGCAACGATTCTTAGCCAGACACCCCATACATGCACGTCGCACAGGTTGGGCGGAACGAGCATGGAAATTCGTCCGTCGTTATCCAATTGCCGCGGGCTTGGCCACGTTGCTACTGCTGACGATCCCGACAATAGCATTGCTTTTGCAAGGTCGTAGGATCGAAAAGCTTGAGGCCGACCGAGCGGTTGCTCACGCTGCACTCGAACAACAGCGGGCCGACGCAATCGAGGCGGAAACAAAAGGAATTGCACGCGCCGAGAAAGCGCGGGCGGAAGGAGCGATCAAAGCACGAGAGCTGGCCGAATACGCGTTCCTGACTCGCGATGTTCAGCGCGCACTCGAACGCGGACGATATTCCGCGGCCAAGGACTTGATGCATCGCTACGAGTCCCAGCGCCCGGACAAATCTCATCTTCGCGGATGGGAGTGGTCCTATCTGAAAGAACAATGGGATACCGCGTCGACGGTCATTGCGTCCGACGGATTATCTTTTGAGAGACTACGGATGGGTCCGAACGATACACAATTCGTGACGATCGGCGTCTCCGCCTTGAACGAAGACGGCACGCTTGCCCATGCCGGCGAATTATGTTTTTGGGATTTAGAAACCGGTAAGAAGCAACGAACCATCACCGTTCAGGATGCTGCGCTGATGGATTGCGATTTTAGCCCTGACGGTGCGAGACTCGCAACAATCAGCCTACACAACAAAGAACAGTTCGGCTTGCAGGGATATCTCAAACTCTGGGACGTCGAAAGTGGCAAACTGCTGAGATCGACAGAACTTCAACACGACTATCCGGCAAGTCGCCTGAATCAGAAGTGGGACGATGTAAAACAGTTCCTGCCACGCGTCCAATTTGCAGCAGGCGGTTCTAAGTTAGTCACATCAACGCCGATCGTCGTGTTTGATGCGGACACACTCACCCCTCTATGGCACAAGGACGGAAACGACGCGGTCCTTTTCCCAGATCAAACGACGGTGGGGATCCTGAATCAAACAACCCTTTTCTTGCACAACCTGGAGACCGGAGAAGAAGTTTCCAACCAGCCAAAAATCAGCTACTGGCAAATGCATGACACTTCGCCATCTGCGGACGGCAACGTATTTTCAACCTTGAGAGATAATGGCACTGGAATCTTGTTCTGGGAGTTCACCGGCCAAAATCTGTCTCGCCGCACCAACAACTTTAAAAAATCCACCTGGGCAATGATCTCGCCCGATGCTAAACGGTTCGCTCGCTCTGATCCAACAGGAGAAGTCCAACTTCAGAACATGGACCAAACTGGCGAAGTCGTAAACCTCATCGGACATGAGGCTCGCGTGCCGCACGGAGCCTTCACCAGGGATAGCAAGACTCTCATCACCGCTGACGTTCAAGGGATCATACGCATCTGGAATCTTGATCGCCCAAGAAACCCAGCGACCTTCAATGTGCTCAAGAATCTGGGAAGCCCGCTCGAGAACATCTCGTTCGATGCGTCAGGAAAACGGATTCAGTACGTAAACAGCAACTTCTACTCAGATCGCCCCGCTGACCGAACGAAAAGCGGATGGTTTGCGATAGACGGTTCCGCAGAAGAACATCGCAAGATCGACACCACCAACTTCCTCTCGTACCCAAGAACTGATTTGGCGTACTCTGATGACGGTAGCCTACTCGCGGCTCCTGCGCGAGAGGAAAATCGCCCCGACGATCACACGAAGCTACTTGGATGCCCTGACGACGGAAAGATCCATATCTGGGACACCGCATCCGGCGACATATTGCAAACGATTGAACTAGGCGAACGCTTCGTCACCAGCCTCCGCTGGAGCCAGGACAATGGCAAGCTCGCGATCGGAACAATAATTATTGAGTCGCCAACGGAACAACAGGCCACAGTTGCCATCGTAGAATTCTCCGCTAAGGACCAAACGACGGGCCAGGTCGAGTGGCTTCCCGTAGACGGTGCCGTCATGGGCATGTGCTTCACGCCTGAATCAGATCAACTGGCTGTTGCTGGTAGTTTTGGGGTATCAATGATTCGACTGGAACCGAACGGAAACAGCTCACAATTGATCACCTCGGAGAACGGGGTAGGACACACGTTCCTTGATATCGACCGCTGGGGCAAACGAATTGCGATTGCCAACACTTTCACGAATGTAGTGCGAGTTCTAGATCTAGAAACAAACGAATTGCTTTACGACATCGCTCTCATTTCACCTTGTTGCGCAAGATTCAGCCCAGCTGGAACTCGTCTCGCTATCGTCGGGCAACACAGCAAAGTCGAATTGTGCGACGCCACGTCTGGCCATCGGCTACTTTTGCTCGACGGACGATCTGACATGCGACCTGCGACTCCCGGCATTTCAGCGACGGTCGTCTTTAGCAAAGACGGCCGGCAGATCGCTACCCAGGCGCCGAACGGTCGAATCACCGTCTGGAAGGCGAACCTGCAACCGTAATTCTTCCGGCGTCTCATCCTCGTGCCGTTTGTATTCCGGACGAGTGCAAGATATCTGAATCAGCCGCTGCGAAACCGACTGCGCCGCACTATCAGCATCGTCCTCGGACCGACTCACACCGAACAGGTAAGTCAATATTCTCCAGACTCGGCCGAACGAATTCCAAACCAGGTTCTTCATTCGATAACTCGCCAAAAATCCGTTATATGCCGTATCACTTCCACTACTAACAGCTAGAACACCGTAACGGGCAAGGACGTGACGCCTATTCCTGCCGCTTAGCAAAAAGAGTGTCAAAACAGCTGCGGCGAGAGTATGATGCGTCTTCTCCAATCACACACCATGCTTATACCAGCACCAGCGTGAGCATAAGCCCAGTCCCAAAGAAAGAGTCTAATGACGCACGTTGCTACAAGCCTAATCTCAGTGGTATGCGGACCGCTCAAGTCACATGCTTTAGGCTGTCTACTCGGTATAGCCATCTTCTGCGCCGCTTTTACAACGAAAGTCCAAGCACAGCTCACCTACGAATTTCGCCAAGAAGGAACAGCTGACATACTGGCAACACTGGAACTTGGCCCACTTCCACTTTTCGATCCGTCCGATATTTTGCGACTCGAAGTCTTCGACCCAGACACTCCAGACTTCTCTGCGGTTGTTGCAGAGGGCTTGTTTGTCCTTGACATAATCGATGACGACGGCGCGAATGGCTTGGGGCGTGGAGCATTTGACATAAGTCCCGAAACCTCACTCTTCGCATCAGAAGAATGGGCATTTGCCGGCGCCGAACGATTCATCTTCGAATTTTCAGAAGCGCCTTTTGGCGATCGCGTCGGTGTATTCAGGACAGCAGGCGTTGAAGGCGAAATGTTTATCCATGGCGATTGGTTTGTCGTGCCTGAGCCATCTGCTTGGCCAACGATCTCGACAGCGACGTTGCTAATCATTGCAACCGGACGACGAAGGAGAAACGCTGGCAAGCAGCCCGCGAGAAACTGCCGCGCAGAACTTTAAGTCGCCGGAAACACAGTCTGCATCAGGTTGGGAGTTCCGAGCGTCCGCGTGCAGAAGAACATTTCACCGGCTTTGTAACCCGCCAGCGCGCCCGTGAACTCCGCCCCACTGCGAACTCGATCGAACACATACGCTTTCTCTTTCGGAAACTGAGTCTTATAGCAGTGAACGCTGGAGAGTTTCTTTTCGAGCGTATCCGAAATATCTACGACAAAGTTACTCAACCCGCTGCCGTAGTTGGGCGTTTCAAACGACAGCTTAAAGTACAGTTGACGTGCGACCGTGTGCACCGGCAAACCATCGAAGTGTTCGTCCCACTTGGTTAACCGCGAATAAAACACGCCCGCGTCGGTGATCTGCATTGCCTGCCAGTGATCCGGTGAGGCCATCGGCGTCTTGTCGCCAAAACCAATCACGACGCGTGGCCGTAGTTTGCGAAACTCTTTGGCGAGTTCAACGCGTGCCTCAAAACAATCGAACAATCGCCTGTTCGGTAACTCGAGCGTAATACGTTTCGCGACGCCCAGCGCATCGGCCGCCGCCCTTGCCTCCGCAAGCCGGACTTCCGGACCAGGTGAGCGTGGTGTTGGCTCGCCGTCAGTCAAGTCGATAATTGCGACCCGATAACCTTGCTCGGTCAACTTCGCCAAGGTTCCACCGCACGCAATTTCGACATCATCGGGATGAGCTCCCACGGCGACGACATCGTAGGGCTCTGGCTCAACATCTTTGTGCATGGTGGTGACTCGATACGGAGAACTGCAATTCGGAGCGTTCTAATTCAGGGCTCTACAATCAGGTTTGATGCATGCACCGACAACGGATTTGGATGTTTAACGATTCCCACTCTGGCAGGCAAGCGTGCCGGCATGGTGTCCCTTTGACGAAATCCCGCCAAGAACGTACAACCTACGTGCTGCGAGACAGCGATGCGGTCCGTGCGATCTGCTGTGCTGAGTCTATCGCTTCCCAGTGGCTCCCGTGAGGGGGAGCCGTGAATCGGGTCAGGCCTGAAATATGGAGCAGCCCTAAGCGGGGTACTCTTGTACGGGAGCCTCTGGGACGCGACGATAAGCCGCACGCCGTACGCCCAAACCAAGAGCATGAACAGGATAGAAATGCCATGACTGACGCGTCCGAAAATTCCGGACAGTACGTAGTTGTGGCGAGGCGTTATCGACCGCAAGGATTCGGCGATCTTGTAGGCCAAGGAATGGTCTCGCAGGCACTCAGTAACGCGATTAACACTGACCGCGTGGGCCATGCGTATCTCTTCACCGGTGCTCGTGGAGTCGGCAAGACTTCGACCGCGCGGATTCTTTCCAAAGCACTTAACTGCGAAAAGGGACCAAGTCCCACACCGTGCCATACGTGTGACATCTGCGAATCAATCGCAGCCGGTGACGATGTGGACGTCCTGGAAATCGACGGAGCCAGTAACCGAGGTATCGACGAAATTCGGCAACTTCGATCCAACGTGAATGTCCGACCCAGCCGCAGTCGCTACAAAATCTACATCATCGACGAAGTTCATATGCTGACGAAAGAAGCGTTCAACGCGCTCCTCAAAACACTGGAAGAACCGCCGGGTCATGTGAAGTTCATCTTCTGCACAACAGACCCAGAGAAAATCCCTATCACGGTACTTTCGCGGTGCCAGCGTTTCGACTTCGCGCCGGTCAGCAGCGATGAAATCGTCGAACGCCTGAAGTACATCGTTTCCTCTGAAGGTGCCGAAGCGGACGAAGAAGCGCTGCGCATCCTGGCTCGCAAAGCAGCAGGCTCCGTGCGAGACAGCCAGTCGCTACTCGAACAACTCATGTCGTTCACTTCGGAACGCATTACGCTCGACGCGGTCAATAGCATGCTTGGCACAGCCGGCACAGCACGACTGCACGGTGTTTTGCAGGCACTTGCCGAACACGACGCCTGCCGCGCACTTTCCGAACTCGATCAAGCCATCGGCGAAGGCGTCGACGCGGGCCAACTGACGGAACAACTGCTCGGCTGTGTTCGAGACTTATTGGCGCTTTCTGTCGGCGGAGGCAAAGAGCTTCTACTGCACTCATCCGAGGCTGACATTGAACGGCTTTCGAGTATCGCGAACAAATGGGGAACGCCCAATTTGCTTGCAGCGGCACAGATTGTCGACCAAGCACTTGCCCGCATGCGACTAGTTACACACTCGCGTGTACTGCTAGAAACGGCACTTATTCGAATCGCAAAACTCGAAGACTTGCAGAACTTGAGTGAACTGATCTCGCAAGTCCACTCGGGCTCGGCACCGGCGCCGAAAAAAAAAACCGAACCGGTAACTGATACGACGAAAACCGCGTCGCCGGCACCAAGTAACGTACGTATCGACCCGCCACAGGCTCCGGCTCCAACCACCGCACCTGCGAAGCCTGCCACCGCTGCAGCGACAGTGGCAACCGCGGCTGCGGCCGCCGCTATTTCGGCCAAACCATCGGCACCTAGCGCGTCGGCCGATAACCAACCGTCGCCTGCCAAGCCATCAAGCGATAGCACAAACGATGCGGATGAGCATCCAGCCCACGAGGACGAGACCAAACAGGCGGGCACCGAACAGGCAGACAGGCCAAACGGTTCGGACGCCAAGGCTATCTGGCAACAAACGATTACTCGATTAGACGGCCTTGCCGCCGATTTTGCGTCTCATTTCGATGACGCTGCAAATTCCGCGCCAAATAGACTGGTCGTGACGTTTCCCACAGGGTATACTTCTAGCAAAGCCTTTTGCGAAAGGCCGGAAAAACACGCGGAAATTGAAAGAATTGCGTCCGAAATCGCGGGTAGTAAACTCCGTATCGAATTCAAAGTTCGAGCTGGAGAAAAGCCCGGAGCACCGCCTCCAAGACGCGCAGCCTCTGCCCGACAGCGAGAACGCGAGGCTCTTCAAAATCCGTTCGTCCAACGAGCCCTTGAGGTTTTCGTGGGCGACGTAACTGGTGTATCTCCGCCCAAGCAAAAGCGCTCGTAAGAGTAAAAAACGCTTTGCATCTCGGCTAGCTGATGTTCGTGTCAGCTCAACGGTTTACCTTTTCCGAACAAGGAATCTGCACGTGTTCAAAGACCTAGCAAACCTCGGCAACCTCATGAAGCAGGCCCAACAGAGCCTCGGTCGCGCCGATGAAATCAAAGAGAAGTTGAAGAACGAACGCGTCACTGCTAGTGCCGGCGGCGGCATGGTGAACGTTGAAATGAACGGAGTGGGGCAGCTGTTGCGTTTATCCATCGAGCCAGAACTTGTGGAAAAGAACGAACGCGAAATGTTGGAAGATCTCATCCCTGCGGCAGTCAATGATGCAATTCAGAAGGCAAAACAGCTGCATGTTGAACAAATGAAATCACTGACGGATGGATTCAACATCCCGGGCCTTGACTCAGCCATCGAGAAATTTACGGGTTAACGAGAGACATCGACCAAAAACGAACAGATAGACAGAACAGACGGAGCAAACAGTTTTTTCAAATCGGTCTACTAGTTTCTACGACGTAGATTTTTAGTACTCACATTGTTTACGCACCTCGGACGATCTCATGCGACAATCATTTGGTCTGATACAGACGCAGTCACAAAAACAAGTGCTGGCTCCTCGGATGATCCAGTCCATGGAGATCCTGCAGCTGCCCGTCATGGCGTTGCAAGAGCGGATCGAACAAGAGCTTATCGAGAACCCGCTGCTCGAGACCCGCGAAGAAGTCCCTGTCGAGAAGAGCGCGGAACAGGAATCTCCGGACGCAAAGACAACCGAAGAGAAAGAACTCGTTGTCGACAATACCGACAACAGCAATGCGGACGACTTTGAACGACTGCTGGAAATGGATCGCCAGTTTCCCGATGCGTTCAATGACGCGCCACGTCGATCAGCATCAGAAATCTTCGAAGCAGGTGAACGCAAGCTCGACGCCATGGCAAACGTTGAAGCACGCACCGAAACACTTCACTACCACCTTGAATGCCAGCTCGGCGAACTCGACCTACCGGAAGAGATGCGACAAATGGCCGAGCGCATCATTAGCAGCCTCGACAGCAACGGCTACCTAACAGGCAGTCTTGAAGACATCTTGCCAGCAACATCGGATCCGTCCGCTGTACACCTTGCCGAGAAAGCGCTCGAAGTCGTTCAGCAACTCGACCCCGTCGGTGTCGGTGCACGCGACCTGCGAGAATGCCTGCTCCTGCAATTGACTCGCGACCTGCTGATGTACGACGAGCTAGTCGTCCTCATTTCGGATCACCTCGACGACTTGCAACACAATCGCATGCCCGCCATTCAAAAAAAGACGGGACTCTCGATAGAGCACATTCAAGAAGCCCTCGTCGACATGCGGACGCTCAACCCGAAACCAGGAGCAACGTTCTCCGTCATTTCAGCTCCAACCGTTACGCCGGATGTTTTCGTCGACCGACAAGAAGACGGATCTTACAAAGTCCGACTCGAAGAAGGCCGCACGCCTTCTCTTCGTATCAGTAAGTATTACCGCGAGCGATACCTGAGTGGCGACGCAACCGCCGAAGAGAAAGAATACATCAAGCGAAAAATCAATGCGGCACAGTGGTTGATCGAATCGATCGAACAGCGACGAAGCACATTGTCACGAGTGTCTCAAGCGATCATCGATCACCAAACAAAATTCATCGATGAAGGCCCGGAAGCGATCGAGCCGCTAAAGATGCAGCAGATCGCGGACAAAGTTGGTGTCCACGTAACAACCGTCAGCCGTGCCGTCGGTGACAAATGGGTGCAGACTCCCCGGGGAATTTTTGCACTCAAGCGATTCTTCGTTGGCGGAACAAAGAGCGCTAGTGGCGAAGACATCGCGTGGGACGCTATCCGCCTAAAACTTCAAGAGCTTGTCGACAACGAAGACAAGAGCAAGCCGTACAGCGATGACGAGCTCGTCAAGCGTCTCAAAGCACATGGCTTTAAGGCAGCCCGGCGTACAATCACGAAGTATCGCAAAAAGATGGGCATCCCCAGCTCTCGCCAACGACGTGACTGGTCGCAGGCTGGCGGCAAAGGTGGCGACACTCCTGAGCCGGTTTCGTAGACGGCGTTTTACCTGGCCTTACTTTGCCTTCGCCTTCTTCATCCGAAAGATGACAGTCGTTGGCTCACCGATTGTGCAATCGATCAGCTGACCGACGTGATCTGATTTGTATCCTTTCAACCAACGCTGGTAACCGACACCGATTCGCTGCCGCCCAGGTGGTAGGAGCACTCGTAGCTTTCCGTCTTTGTCACTCACGGGTCGAAGAACGCGGGCAATTGGTGGGTCCCATCCGCGGAACATCAATTCAGACCGAGAAGCGTCTTGCTTTGGAGTTGGATCTTCTCGCGAGTCCAACCATAGGTCAGCGTCGGGCAACGGCTCTCCGGTTTCTGCATCGACGATCATTACATCGACGACAGCGGCCGGGTCCAAACTCAGAGCGATCGCGATTTCTTGGCCATTCTTTGCCGCTGCTAATTCTTTGGAAAACGAAAACGCTTTCCTAGTCGTCGTCCGCAAGTACGGCGTGTCGACCGCTGGAAGTAAGGTCACATCATAGTTGTCCTTCGAGGGAATTGACATTGTGACTCTACCGTCTTGGTCTGTGGTCCCAGTTCCTCCACCGTGAGGATTTACGAAGCATCCGGCGGCTGGCTGGAGCGTGTCGCCGTGCAGCACAACGAAAGTCACAGGCTGCTTGGATTGAAGCACTACCCGAACCTCGCCAATGTGGATTTCCGTCTTTCCGCCAAGTTTAGGCAACGGCGTTTCCGTGGTCGCCGCCCAACCTCTAGTACTCGCATAGTTCCCGTGTCGCACGGAGAACCAAAAGAAACACCCCTCGGGCATATCGTTGAATTGGAAACGCCCATCTGCGTCGGTCGCACGATACTTCACTGAACCGGGAAGCAAATCACGATTATTCATCGATTCGATTTCTACTGTTGTCGCAGATCCGACCGTGCCGTCTGCAATCTTGTCATGAATTCTTTGACAGAAACGCATCGTGACACCCGCATTGGCGATTGGCTTGCCTTGTTCGTCGAGAACACGACCGCGAACGGATTTGGACTCGGAAAACTTCAGGTCTAGCTCTATGTCCTGATCCGCGTAAAAAGCCCGAGGTTCATCGTTGACTTTCCCCATGTAGGTATTGCCGTCTTCCGCTTCATTTACCGCGTAAAACGTCTTTCGAGGACGGCACGCGATCCCGTGCCCGTCCGCCAATGCGACGATTTCAAATCTCGTGCTGTCGACCATCCCAGTGTTGGGCTCTGCTCGAATGATCGTCATAGGCGTTTCTTTGAAAACGTATTTGCCATCAGCATCAGTCATTGCTTTTGCAACCGGCCGGTACTTCTCTAAGTCCAGCAAATGCACTTCAGCACCAGAGACCGGCTTTCCCTTATGGTCAGTTGCTGTGCCGTGAATCGTGATCCTGTGGATGTACTCGTTTGAGTTCGGATCGAGTTGCTTAGGCAACTTTCTGGTGAGCTCGATCTTCTTCAACGTCTCTCTCGCTGTTTTTGGTGTGTCTTGAACGAGTTCACTCAACGCAAGCGACTGCCTGGCCCCAAGCTCCTCGTAGTCATCGTGCCTTGCACCCCATCGAACCTGAATTTCATTGACCCGCGGGTGTTCCGCTACAGCTTTTGGAACACGAAAATCGATGGCATCGCCTTTTGCATTCGGTCCCCAAACAAAATTGCCGATGACTTCAGGATCGACACCGTCTTTTTTCAGTTCGAACAAGAACTGCAACGTAATTCCGTCGGGAATCGGCTTACCCGTCCCAGAATCCACGACCTGGATACCGAAGAGCGACTGACTATCGCCCTCGCGTTCATCTGCCCAACCAGGCTGCTGCAAGATAACAACGGCAAATATGACGGCCAAAAGTCCTGCGGCCAACATCGCGCTTGTCATCGCCGAAAAGCGACAACGGTCAACAGGAAGACCGGCAAGCCGCTGCATTCGACGCAGCAATGGACCGCCCGTCGCGGCAAGAGTGAGTGAATTCGCCGATGCAACTGGCACCGAACAGAGTTCCGCAATCGCAACGAGTGCTTTGCCATAGTCCTGTCGATTCCCGAACGCCTTCACGACCAGATCGTCGCAACAATACTCACGTTCAACTCGAATCTGCTTCGACAACCACCACACAGCAGGATGATAGAAGCAAATTGTTTCCGCCACGATTTGCACAACGTTGATCAAAAAATCGTGTCGACGAATGTGAGCCAGTTCGTGTGCCAAGATCGCCTCAAGCTGAGCCACCGGCACACTCGAAACAACACTCGCTGGCAAAAGGATCACTGGACGAAAATACCCAACGACCATAGGCACTTGCGCAATGCTCGACTGCAAAACTCTGACTCGGCGTTTGACGGCGAGCTTAGAACTAGCCGACGATAGTAAACGCTGAACTTCCTGTGCAACGTTGCATGTTCCGGTTCGCCGCAGCGTCGCTATCGTCCACCAGCCAATCAAAGGGCGTGCAGCAAACAACAATACGCCCAATCCCCAGAAAGCAACGATGAACTGGTAAATCCGCTGAGGACCGAATCCGGACTGATCGCCTGCCGATGCGAGCGTTTCAGACCTAGATTCCGCTTCTATCGAACTGATGGCAGGGCGCTCTCCGACGACCACCAACTCGCCATCTGGGGATGTGTTCGGGAGCGCCAATTTAGATTCTGGCAATGACATTGACGTAGGCGCGGCAGCATCACCGATCGTATGCCAAGTGCACGCGGACACGATAAGACAGAGGGCCAATCCTACGACAAAGCACCAATATCGAGCGGATGAATTG
>CAYNJG010000117.1:7216-21004 GCA_964397295.1 uncultured Pirellulaceae bacterium | reverse complement strand
AAGCTGCAGCGTCTGGCCTTCGAAGATCTGGAATTCTTCCAAGTCTGCAAACTGTACTTGGCCATTGACGTTTTCGACGGTGAGTCGAGTAGTTTGCTCGGCGGTGGTCGTACCATCATCGGCCAAGAACGTGATTTCGAATTCGCCGTGTTGGTCAAATCCTGGCGTCCACGAGAAGATGCCGGTCTCGGGATTCAAGAATCCGCCAGGCGGAATGTTTGGCGACAGATATCGAATCGCATCACCGTCCGCGTCTTCCGCGAACAACTGGAACGTCACCGTATCGCCTTCTCGTAACGCTTGGTCCCTAATGGGTGCCAACGACGGCGCGACGTTGTTGTTCGCAATCACCAGATCGAAGGAGACCGATGTTTCGGCAACTCCGTCGCCGCCGAACAGTCTCACATTTTCGTAGACACCGGCTGCGTTACCATCGGGCCGCCAGCGTAACGCTTGACTGAATGGATCGAAGATGGCTCCTGGCGGTAAATTGTCGGCGAAGAAGAACAGCTCATCGCCATCCGCATCGAATCCACTAACCTCGATCTCGACCAAATCGCCTTCGGTAAAGAACTGGTCCTCGATCGGAGCCAATACAGGTGCTTGGTTAGCGCCAATGAGCGAGACCGTCCATTCTTGGCGGCGAAATGCTCCGCGGCTATCGTACGCTCGCAGTTCAAAATCCGTTCGCGCGGCGTCGCCGCGAGTCGGGGACCAAGTCACTTCGCCCGTCGTAGGATCCACGCTCGCTCCGTCGGGGCCAGCGGCGAGCACAAAATTCAGCGTCGCGCCGTCTGGGTCGTTGGCAACGACCGAGTAGATATATTCGTCTCCCACTGCTGCCGTGATCGCAGCCAGCGAGTTGAATTCGGGCAATTCATTGGGTGGCAGACTAGCGAGTACACGCGGATCGAAATTCAGATCTAACAGGTACGGGTTCGCGACAGTTAGTGTGACGGTCTCCGACGAATTGGCTGACAGCGTCGTGCCGTCTCCGAGGATTTGGATTCCGAATTCGTCAGCGGGGATGCCGCCTTCTCCGAAGTAGACGACCGAAGCGGCATTTTCCGCGTCGGGATCGGCCAAGCCTTCGTAGATCACATTGATTGGTCCTGCGATATCGAAATCGGCTGCGTTCGTGACGACCAAATCAAACAACACTGTGCCGTCGCCGCGATTGAGACGGGTGCCTTCGAGACTCACATCAACAGAAAGCGATACGTCTTCGAAGACGCGGAAACGTGTCGAGAACGCTCCATCCATCGCGATTCCTTGTTCGCTTTCGATGGCTGGCCCCACTGTCAGTTCGTATTCGGCAGGTGGCAGCGTTTCGAACAACAACTGCGAAGTTCGCGACGCGTCGTCGTAAGCGACCGCTCCCAGCGATACAAATTCTCCGGTAGCCGTATCCGTGATGAGGTAGTTGGTTGGATTGTCGCCGCTGGCAGGATTGGTTGCGTCTCCCGAAGTAAGTGAGACGTCGAAGACCAAGTTGGCTCGGTTGCTTCCTTCCAAAATCTGCACGTCGATAACTTGCGGAGCTGCCACGGCAAAGAAGAGATCGACTTGGTCGCCTTGCGTTACCAGGAACCGACCTTCGCTGAGCGTTTCAATGCCCTCGACTCGGCCGAAACCAAGGTCGGCGATCGTGGCGAGCTGCTGCGTGTTCGGATCCAGCACTGAAACGCGACTCACTTCTTCGTGTCCCACAAGCAACAGGCCATCTTGCAGCGAACCCGGCTCTCCGAAGGCAATTGATTCTGCGCCACCTTCTACTTCCGCCACGATCTCTGCGCGACCACGGAAGTCGTACCGAATCACTTGTTCGCCGGAGGGCCATGCTGTTCCGTATAGCGTTCCCTCTTCGTCGATTGCCAGAGAGTCTGCACGCACGCTGCTGAACGGAGTGAACGTCCTGGTAGCTGTATCGAATCGTTGGATGCCGCCGACCGTGGAAACGTACAGCGCTGGTTCGCCGGGGATCGCCGCTAAGCCCAATGCAACGTTGGCTCCGATCGAATCCAACACGGCTCCGGTAGATGGATCGATTTGCAGCAGACCTTCGCCACCCGTCGAAGCCCAAAGTTGCCCAACGGCGTCGAATACCATTTCGTAAATCGGCGCCGTGATGGCAGCCAACCGAATGGGTTCTCCGTCACCCGACAACGAAGCGCGATGGATTTCATTTCGTCCCGTACCGCCACTGATAAATACCGAATCGCCATCCGGGCTGACGGCCAACGCCAAAGCGCCAATCTCGGCGCCACTGACTCCAGGGATCGTTGCGAATGATTCAGCGGCGAGTGGCCGAAGCACCCTTGAAAACTGACTAGGGTTGGACGGGCTGGTTCGTGACGGGATTCCCAATTCCAGTTCAGCAAACAGACGACTTTCGTTCACGCCCGCTGAAACTTCTGCTTGCGGTAGTTCGACCACGGAAGCCACGGTGACTGCCGGAGCCGCGCCGAGATTGATGTCTGGCAATAGCCTGGGCACACGAAGGCCATCGGGAACTGCCTCGACATTGCCCGCGTTGTCGATCGCGCGAACCAGGAAGATTGGCTCTTCGCCTGGATCGGCTTGATAGATGTGAGACGTTTCTTCGGTCGGCAACAGTACGGTGCGATAGCGTGTGCCTCCGTCGTTCGAAACCAATAGGGAGAATCGACTAACTCCGCTGCCTCCCACTTCCTCTTCTGCGGACCAAGTGACTTCGTAGCGATTATTTCCCAGCGGTACACTTTGCACTGTGCTGACGGGAGCTACCGCGTCGAGCGTGGCGGCGACGATGTCAGAGTCCAAGGGCTCTCCATCGTCGAAGATCGTACGAGCAATCATGTCGATCGTATCGCCGGTCGCCAAACGTCCATCGGCTCCAACCGAGGCAATATCATCAGCATTTGCCCAAAAGCCAACGGTCAGCGATTCACCGGGTTGCAGCAATCCTACCGTTGGATCGACTGGCGGCAGTCCATCTCGCGGATCCACCGCACGCAGCAGATACGACACCACGCGAGTTGACGCATCAATGCCGGCCGTGACTTGCAGGACGTAACCTTCTTCGGCGAACAGATCAAATTCGCCCACGAAATTCGGACGGCCTGGTGGCAGGCTGATGCTCAGATCGCCAAGTTGAATATCAGCGACCTGCACGCTCCGTTCGTCCAGAGTATCGTCCAATGGCACGATGACACGAATCTCGCGCGTTGGTGTTGGCGAATTTGCGTCAAAGGTTGACGTCACGGTGTAGGGCAACGGTGTCGATATTGGAACGTGGTTCTCAAAGCCGAAGCCGGTGGGTCCCTCGATGGTAACGGCATCGCCCGTCAACTCGCCCAAGTCGTTCAAATTGAAGACGATTTCGTCTGCAACTTGCCCAAACGATTCTTCTTCCGGGCCGGCTCGCAACGAGAACGTGACAAACGAAGTTGGATTCGTTGCGTTTAGATCGAAATCGTCACGATCTGCGATCGAGCCTCCGGAGAATGCGTCGGGAGTATGTCCCGCGTAGGCTCGCAGCTGTTCGATTAAAGCGGTTAGTTCATCTGCTGCCGCTACAAGATCACGCGATACCGTTTCTGGATCTTGAGCTGCCATTTCAGCGTCAATGCCCGCGTCGTTGATGATGCCTTCACCAGCATCAGTGCCGAGCAATCCGCCAACTAGCGAGAAGAACAGATTGACGTTTTGTGATCGTCCGGTTGCGTCCGGTGGAGTGTCTTCCGGTCGCAGGAGTCCGATTTCTTCCAAAGCTGCCAGATACAAGTTGGCAAACTCTGTTTCGTCTCCGGCAATTGAAACCAAACCGCCGGGTGCATTCGCGTCGGCCAGAATTGACGAGCGAATCGTCTCCGCTTCTTCTCGTTGGTACTCGACGTACTCTTCAGCAGAAAACGGCGTGGCAGCGGCAGCAATGTAGAAATCGAACGACAAGTCGTCGAGATCTAGGGGGCTCAACTCGGCCAACAGATTTGGGTTTTCTGCCAGCGCTTCTTCGAACCCTGGGTAGATGTTAACAATGGAGCCGACTTCCGTGACACCCTGTGCCGGGAGATCAATCGCAACGCCGCGAGCCGTCAACACGCCATCAAGATTGAGTTCGGGAAAGACCGTTTGGAAGTCAAACGTCGAGACGGATTCGAACAGCGGCACGACGGAATCTTGGTCGCCCCGCAGGCCAACAAATAGCTCAATCGCTTCACCTGGAATGATGTCGGGCCGATCATTTTCGACCCGCGGGAAAGCTAACTCGAACACGGTATACGGAGTGTCAATATTCGCCAGACTCTGAATCGGAACCGCGTAGGCTCCCGTACCGCCGATATCGATTTGGTTCGGGCCAGCCACGCCCACGTTGACCAACAACTCGTCACCCTCTTCGACTTGAAAACGATAGGGCTCGACGGCGACGCGACCATCTGGATGGATCACTTGCACGTCGTACAGGCCGTGCGGAGCATCGCGGAGATCGAACACCGCGATCAATTCCGTTGCATCCACTCGCGATACTGATACTGGTGCGAATTCCGCAAGCTCCGGGCGAACCAATCGTACGGCAGCTTGTTCCGGGAACTCTGCACCCAGGATACGGACTGTCACGTGGCGGTCGTCCCCGCCAGCGTCCAAGGAGATGTCGGTAATACCGAATGGAATCTGCGTTGCCGTAAGCGAAATCGGGTATTCGGATCGGCTAGAAAGCTGCTGCTCTTCGTCGTCGATGACTCGCACACCCGCACGAGCCAGCACAAAATAACGCCCGCCTACGGTTTCCGGAATCAACAACGATTGGTCTGGTCTCAGAAAACCCTCATAAGCAGCATCAAAGTCCAGCGGAGTCGGCAGTCTCTCGTGAGCAACAAAGAGTTCTTGCGAACCGACATCTTCCAAGCTGTCCAAATCGATCTGAATCGTTTGCCCAGGATCCACGTCTAACTGGTACAAACGCGAAATGCCTTGAGCCAGCTGATCTTCTAACGGAATGTCCAGTCTAAGCAGCGGGACTGTAACGCCGGTGGTATCTGGTGCGAAGCTAACGTTGTTGCGATTATTCTCGCCCTCGACGACATCATCGAAAATGTCGGTGCGAACGATGATGCGATAGTCGCCTGGCAAGACTGCAGGCAACTCGAAATCGAGCGACGCTGTGTAACTGTCACCAGGATTCAACGTCCGGACGATTGGTGCTTCGGCAGTGCCTAGCAGCGGGTCGCCGATGTCCCAAACTGCGTCGGTGGAAAGAAAGACCGCATCCGAAATTCGAGCGCGTGCCACTTCTTCGCCTCGATTTTCGACCGTCCACCGTACGGTAAGTATGTCGCCCGCTTCGCCAGCGGTCGGTGCCTCGATGTCAATGATTTGCAAATCTGAGGGCGGCGGCAACTCGATCAACATGGGCGTATCTGCAACGCGAATGTTGTTTTCTTCGTTGGACTCGAGGACTTCGCCGTCAGGTCGAGCGGTACGAGGCACGTCGGTGCGGACGATTACGAAATAGTCTCCGGTCAGGCCACGCGGCAACCGCACCGTTTCCGTGATCGTTTCGGACTCTCCTGCCGTGAGCGCTGCTTCACGCTCAATCTCAATGACGAACTGATCACTAGAAGTATCAAGAAAACGATCTCGTGAAAGATAGACGCGGTCGAAGTAAGGGGTTTGGCGATCCGGGATCACACCACCTTCGTTCGTGACGGTGTAGGTGAATGTGAAATCGTCGCCAACCAAGACTCGTTCGTCGCTGGCTACCGAGTCGATGACTAGCTCTGGGCTAGGCACAAAATTGATATCCAGCGGAAGCAATTGAAGGTTATCCCCTTCGTCAAAGAACTCCGCCACCGCATCTGCAGCTGGGTATAGCCGGGGAGCGCCTTCGATGGTTGGATAGGGCAACGGTCGCGGATCGAAAAACGCAGACCACCGACGCAATACCGCATCCGTATTGGCGATCAAAAAGAACTCGCCACCAATGTTGTCGGGCAAGCGAACCTGCAAATTCACTTCGTAGCTTTCACCAATACCAAGCTCGCCGCGACGTTGCTCTTGGCCCAACAGGATATCGAATGAGTCCGGCGAGGTATCGGTTGACAGGAATAGTCGATCGACCCAGGAATCGACTCGCGTCGTTCGTGTGCCTTCGTTTGTGACGGTAAAACTCACGTCAACGAATTGGCCCGAGTTCAACTCGGTCGGTGCAGCAGCCAAGTCGGAGATGACGAGATTCGCTTCGGCGTAAGTGATATCGATCTCCGCCGATCGACCCACATTATTTTCTTTTTGGCCGTTCTCCCAGACTCGCTGCGAAAAGAATTGCGGCCAATTTGGAAATTCGCTCTCGTCCCAGGCCACTAACTGGGGAACACCACGTCGCAAGTCAACATCGGTGAAAATATGTGCATACCAAATGCCCGAACTACCTGGTGGCGTGGCAACAACAGTACTGTCGGTGAAGGTTTCACCGGGCGCCAACGGATCTTCGAGAAGCCCGCGTTTGGATTCGACATGGAGGGCTCGTGAAGCGTCGAAGATTGGATCTTGCGAAAGGAAAATGTGTTGAACGAAGCTCTCGGTCACGTCAGAAGTGGGAGCTGCGCCCACGTTTTCCAGCGTCCAGGTCACGTTGATTGGCTCGCCCGATTGGCTGGCTGCATCGGCAATCACGCGTGTCACGGCAAGGTCGGCAATCGATTGCGTAACACTGGTAGCTCCTGCTCCCACATTGTTTTCGGTGAATGGCCCTTCGAAAACGGTTGCCAACTGGCCAGTGGGGCCAGCTAGGATGTCTCGCAATTCCGACGACGTGAACTGTTGCAGATCACTGACACTGATATCTTCCAGCGAAGTGCCAGTCGCGTCCTGGATTCGGCCCAGGACAGCTTCGACTTCAGCGAGCAAACTAGGCTCATTTGTGATTGCAACCCGTGGATCCACGTTCGTCTCGACCAAAACGAAACTGCCCTCAGCCGTCGGAGGCAAGGTGAACTGGGCCGTGTGTTCATAGGATTCACCAATCTGCAATCGTCCCTGATGCGGCAACGCGAATACTAACTGGTCATCACCGGACAGCACATTATCATCCGAGATGTAGATTGCATCAGCCCAAGCATCCAGGTCCGTCGCGGCGGCGCCGTTGTTGGTCACCTCCCAAGAAACGCTGAACAAGTCATCGCCAACGCCCACAGGGTCAGCTTCGACACGCGTAACTTGCAGATCCGCTGGTGGCGTGAGCAACACGTTGATCGGCGTTGATCCATAGTTACTGCCTTCCATGTCATCCGGCGCGTCGGGATTGAGATTGTTTTCGAAGGCCGCCTCAAAGACTCGCTGATAACCGTCGGCGTAAACAGTGAGGAAAAACTGCCCCGTCAGGCCAGCCGGAATGTTGACTGTTGTCTCGGCCTCGTAAGAGTCACCGACTTCCAGCACGCCGCTATGGCCGAAGGTTCCCACCAGACGATCGCCACGTCCAGGTCTCGGTCCGTCGGTTCCAAGTGTAAGCCAAATCTGGTCAGTCCAGCTGCCAGGATCCGTTGGGCCCGCTCCGTTGTTGGTAACGCGATAGCGAACGTTGATCGTCGAATCGTCAAACGTATCTCCGGGGCCATTGATGAAATCCACGACCAAGTCCGGCGGTGGTACAGGAACTGCGTCGATCGCAATCGGCGCGGATGCAACATTATTGCCCTCGACCGATTCGTCTACGGCACGCCGCGCGTCAGCCTCGATGACAACAAACCAGTTCCCCGACAGTTCACGAGGAACCAAGAACGAACCCGTTGTCTGATATTGGAATGGCTGGCCGGATGTGGAGCCGACGTGCCCTAATGCTGAACCGTTGTCAAATTCACCAAGTAAAATGCCGCTGGCTCGATCTGCCGATGAAGACAACCATACGCGATCTCGCCAACGACTGCCTCCCGAGGGCGTATCCGCGGTGCCCAAGTTTGAAACGGTGAAAGCCACGTCGATAATCGTGCCCGAAGTGATTGTTTCGGGCGCAGACACTTGCGAGACGCGAAGGTCTGGTCGAGGCTGTTCGTCGATGCGAAACGTATCAGAGAAGAAGACATTGTCCGACTCATTGGTTTCGACAATGTTGTCGCGCACGTCCGTTTCCACAAAGAACCGAAACAGTCCCGACGTGCGAGGCAGCGTAACCAGTTCGGTGCGTGTGATGGTTTGTCCGGCAAGGATCGGTTCTTCATTGAAGAATCTCCCAAACTCTCGCAGCGGAGTACCACTGTCGGTCGCTTGCAGGAAGAGCCGATCGCTCCAGCCCGTTTCGGTATCCTCCGGCCCATCGTTGCGAACCGTCCAGGTGACTTCGACCTGCGTGCCGTCGAGCGCCTCTGTCAAACCGCCGAGTGAGACCTCCGTCACACGCAGGTTCGTCGGAGGCGGCGGTACGAAAAAGACGTCCAATACTTCACTGCGGCCTTGGTTGCCACCGAACTCGTCGTTGCCATCGAAGATGAATTCGAATGGCCCGTTGGTTCGCACGAAAATGTAGTGCTCGCCGTCCGTATCGCGAGGGATGATGACTTCGGCCGTTCGCGTATAAAAGTCGTCAACGGCGATTGCTCCACCACGCACGGTCGAGCCAATTTCACGCAGGCCCGTCCGCCCAGTCGGATCACTGCTGATGAAGATACGGTCGAGCCACGTGTCGGTATTGGTCGTAGCGATGCCGCGATTGGCGATTGACCACGTGACGGAAATCGTTTCGCCGGAAGTCGGGAATCCTTCTGTGGTGACCGATTCGACTCGCAAGTCGCTGTACGGTTGCACCGCCACGTCCACCGGATGGTCTGGACTGCCGACGTTTATCTCGTTGTCTTCCAGCTCGAACACTTCGTTGTTCGCATTGGTCTCGACGAAGACAAAGAAGCGACCATTGGTGGCGTTCGCAAGCGGAATGATCTCCGTGCGATCGTAGCTCGAACCAACCGGAACTTGACCGATGTGCGTGAAGTCTCCCAACACGATATCGTCGCGGTTCCCAAGCGTTTCGTCCTGAGAAAGCACAACACGGTCCGTCCATTCGGTGGCTCTTCCCGGTCCATCGCCCACGTTCTCGACCGTCCACGTCACGGTCAGGTCCACCGGATCACCGATAATCAGTTCAGGGGCAACTACCGAAGTGACCGTGAGATCGGCGTACGGAAAGAGAGCGACTTCAATCGTGTCGCTCACACCAACTCCGTTGCCTTCGCCATCCCCTTCGCGGATCGTGTTGTTCGCATCAGGCACGACGATGAAGTGTTGGTTTCCAAAGAGGCCTTCCGGGAGTAGCACGTCCAACTGACGGCTAAGTGTGCCTCCGACAGCCAGCTCGCTAACGTCTGCAGCCAACTCACCCAACAACGTGTCGCTGCCGTCGAATTGGTCGTCCGCCGACAGATAAACGGCGTCTGTCCACGTCCCAGTTGCTGCTGCCTGACCATCGTTTTCGATTGCCCACTCGAGCGTAAACGTTTCACCGCTGGTTGGAGTCTGGCCCGCAGCCACACGCACGTTCGTAGCCGCCAGATCCGGGAGCGGGGCGACCGTGATCGCAATCGCTTCACTAACAATGATGTTGTTGTTTTCAGCGGCAGGTTCCGAGAGCCGGTTCGTGGCGTCCGTCTGCACGATCACGAAGTACTCGCCGGGAGTGAGATTCGCCGGAACGATGAATTCTTCTTGAGCCGTGTACGACGCGTCCGCTTCGAGCGCTCCCGTGCGCGCGATATCGCCGAGACGGACGTCATTGCTATTTCGAATCGGATCGCTGCTGAGGTAAACACGGTCTATCCAAGAATCCACATCGGTGACCGCAGTCCCATCGTTGCGAACTCGCCAAGTCACATCAATCGGATTTCCTGTCGATCCCGACTCACTGACTTGGATGGCGTCCAAGATTAGGTCAGCTGGCGGCCTGGTGAAGCCGACGGTGACCGAAGCGCTCGCTTGATTGTTATCTTCATCAAGTTCAAAAACTTGCCGAGTGTTATCGGTGAAGACAACGACGCGGTACTCTCCTTCGATTCCAAATGGAACCGTAGCAACGAGTGAACCTTCGTAGCTTTCACCGGGCCCGAGCGGCATGTTGCGCAGGAATGTTCCCAGGTCGATATCATCGCCATTCCCTTGAATATCGTCGAGCGAAAGCACGACGCGATCTTGCGTTGCGTCGATGGCGGCATCGCCAACGTTCTCTACCGTCCAAGTGATCGTGATCTGCTCGCCGTTGGTCGATTCCGCCGGAGCGACCACGTTGGAAATTACGAGGTCGGCGGGAGCCAAGGTGAACGTTGTGGTGAACCGGTCTTCCTCGGCTTCGCCGAAGGTCGCATCGCCATCTTGGTTCATTGCGTTGCCAGTAAGGTCCGCGAGATTCGGACCAATCGAAAACGTATATTCACCGGGCGTCGTAAGGTTGAACCCACTCAATCGCAGCACGTTCAATGAGTCGGAAACGAAGGCTACGGAAGCGTTGACTGGCCCTTCTGGGCCGATCAACTGAACATCATCGCTGGACAGCGTGTCGGGATCGATGTCCTCATCGAAAGTGACCTCGAACGAGCCAATGGGTTCGGCGAGCGTTTCGGGCAACGTCGTTGATGTGACTCGTGGACCACCGTCATCGATCGAGAATTCGAGAATGAAAGCGTCCTCCGCCGTTCCCGCAACCCCGTCGCGGTTCTGGTCCATCTGCGTCCCCGCGAAGTCGGCAACTTCAGGACCGATGACAAGTGAGTAGCTACCAGCGGAAGTAATCGATTCGAACGCAATTTGGAAGGTCGTGCCTTCGACGAACGAGAGGGAGCCCACCTCGAGCGGTCCGTCGGGTCCTTGTAGTTGCACGTCATCGAGCGTGAATGACGATTGTCGAATTGGTTCGCTGAAGGTGACTTCGATCTCTGACACTGGGGCGGGCACGGATCCGCTCAAGCTCGAGTCGCTAATGAACGGTCCACCGCCAGCGATCGTTAAGGTGCCGCGATATTGATCGTCAAGTTCGCCCGGCACCGCGTCTTGGTCGCTGTCCAAGGGCGTTCCGGCTAAGTCCGTGATGTTCGGGCCGATGACAAACTCGTACTCGCCGTCTTCTGTCGTTCGTTCGAAGTTGATTCGGTAGCGCGTTGCATCGAGTCGATCAATCGACGTGGCAGACACCCGTCCACCAGGCCCTACGGCGCGAACGTCGTCCGTAGAGAAACTTCCTTCGTCGATGGGGAAGTTGAATTCGACTTCGAGTGACTCCAGTGCTCCGTTGAGCGTGCCTGTTGGAGATTGACTAATGATTCGAAGCGGATTGCGCGAGATCTCGATGCTGCGGATGTACTGATCGGTCTCCTCGCCATTGATGCCGTTGTTGTTTTGGTTCAATGCGTTGCCGGCAACGTCAGTCAGGTTCGGTCCAACACGAAGCTCATAAACTTGATCGATCGTTTGCGGCGGGAAGGTGACTCGGAACTGTGTGTTGTCGATATCGAGAGGGAAAACACTGAGCGTTGGAATTGGCGAACGTGGCGGAACCGGAGAGCTGTTGACGCTCAATCCGCCGGCTTCGACGTCTCCGATAAGTCTAAAACTCTCTGGATCGAAATCCGCGAACTCACCTTCGGCCGCAGACAATTCGAATCCTTGCAAGCCCGTAAGCTCAAACATGACCAGTCGCAGCGGATACTCACCTGGAGCAGGGACGTCAAACGTCATGACATCGGTCCGAATCGGGCGGCCCGTCGCGAATTCCATTTCGGCAAAGTCGCCGATCGTCAGTCTGTATCCGTCGTCGCTAGCGACAGCAAACGTCCATCTACCCGCCGTCGGGATTGAGATGGTCGCCGTAGCTTCCAACACAAAGTTGTTGATATCGACGCCGGTTGTTTCGAGCGGAGTAAGACGATTGTTCGCGAAGTTTCCACCGGTGCCATAGTCGATGAACAGTGTGTTCTCTTCGACCGTCCTGGAGGTTCGGCTTGGATCAGCCAGAATCGCCTCGGCGTCGGTGATGTTCGAGAAGCCAGCGGTTGACTGCACCCCTCGTACGCGAAAACCGTCGATGATGCCGTTCGGGTCAAAGTTCTCAATCGCTTGTACCGTCGCCGGATCAAGCAACGTGATGTCTTCACGCGTGATCGATTGCGGATCAATAGGCTCGTTGAACGTCAGGTCGATCGAGGCCAGCACGGACTCTGTTTGTCCGTCGGGTGTCTGGCTAACGACTCGCGGGCCAGTTCTATCCACAACGAAGCTGCCACGGAAAACGTCGTCGGTCGCTTCGCCAAGAACTCCGTCGAGGTCCTGGTCCATCGCAAGTCCGCCAGCCCCGAGCACTCTCGGCCCGACGGAAAGAACAAAGGAACCGGCATTGTCGATCGCGCCACTGAGCGTGACTTCTACCGATCGATCCGAGATAGCATTGACCGTTGCGACGCTAACCGAAGTAGGCCCAGAAAGAACAAACTCGCTCGCGTCCAATGCGTCAACTTGTAGAGGCGAATCAAACGTTACGAGCAAACGTTCTTGTCCTAGCTCGTTTTCATCGAGTCGCTGCAGCTCGATGACTCGCAAGCCGAGTGGTCTTGGAGGTGACGTTAGAATGTCGGCGTAGCTGACGAAATCGGTGACCGTCGTGCCCAGCGGATTGTCATTCACAACTCCGTCCGCCGCCGATGGGTCGTGCGGGCCAGCAGCACTGCCCCAGTAGTTTCCATCAAAGTTTGCGTTGGCAGGATCACTGCCCAGGTTTCCAGCGCCAAACGTCGATTGCCCAACGAAGCTGCTTCCCGATACCGTTGCCGTTTCACCGGAATCGACGCTAATCCCTCGCTCGCCGCCAAGGAAATCGGAATCGGTAACGGTAAGCGTTCCGTCATCAACAAGGATGCCGCCGACGTTGTTGAGTGAACGCAGGCTATCAATCGCCACGGTTGTGTCACCTCGGACTGTCATTGCCCAACTATCCGACGAACTGATCTCGAGGTCGGAAAGCGTCGCCGCTGCATCAAGTCTGACGGCAGGAACAAATCCAAAGGCATTACCCGGGTTGCGGCTGTTACCCGCATACCGCACCTCCGTGTGCTGAAGCGACGAGGCTTCCGTCGATAGGTTGATCGATTCCCAAGCACCCGGCGCGGGAGCAGTTGCGGCACCGTCGCCGTTAGAGTCTCCTCCGATCGTATCGTCGTTGAATGAAGTGAAAACAATGGGATTGTCCGCAGTTCCTTCTGCTCTCAGCACACCGGGATTGGCCGTGATGGCACCACTTGTCGGCAACTTGATGACCGAACCGGGAGTAATGGTCAGCGTGACGGGGCCTTCCGCGTTCTCGCCAATTGTCAAGTCACTGCTCAGGTGCACAGGCAGACCGCCAAAGTCCCAAGTTCGATTCTCCGAGAGTGTTCCGCCTTGCAATTGGATGCGATCGCCGCCGTCGTTGCCTCGCACCGTGACGCCGTCGAAGGTTGCATGCGTATCGAGGTCCTGCGAGATCGCAAAACTCCGTCCGTCGAGAATGTTCACGCTGCGGAGCGTCGGATTGCCTACGTTGAGCGCAACACCCCGATCGTCGCTTTGGCTGATCGTGACGTTATCCAGAGTCGCTGATGCATCAAGTCGTACGGCAGGAACGAAGCCAAATCCGTTGCCGGGATTGCGGTTGTTGCCCGCATACCGTATCTCCGTGTGCTGAAGCAACGATTCTTCCGTCGATAGGCTGATCGATTCCCAATCACCTCGCGCAGGAGCAGTCTCGGCACCGTCGCCGTTAGAGTCTCCTCCGATCGTATCGTCGTTGAATGAAGTGAA
>CAYNJG010000117.1:0-7116 GCA_964397295.1 uncultured Pirellulaceae bacterium | reverse complement strand
AACAATGGGATTGTCCGCAGTTCCTTCTGCTCTCAGCACACCGGGATTGGCGGAGATAGCACCACTATTTGGCAACTTGATAATGCTTCCAGCAACAATCGTCAGCATCCCGGGATCCTCTCCGGGCGTTTGTCCGACATTAATACTTGACGTGAGATGAACTGGAACGCCATCAAAGTCCCAAGTTTGGTCTCCTACGATCGTACCACCGGCAAGCCGGATATGGTCACCGCCGACGTTGTCTCTCAAGGAGATTCCATCGTAGGTAGGCGCTGCGGCAAGCGCCTGAGTAATCGCGACGCCTTCCGCAGTCGTAACATCAACATTGCGCAATGTTGGCGAACCACCATTCAGCGCGATGCCAACCTGATTGCTCTGGCTGACGGAGATGTTTTCGAAGACGGCGTCTCCACTCGAAGAAATGGCCGGGAGGAATCCAAACCCGTTGTCGGGACTGCGGTTATTGCCGGCGTAGCGAACTTCGACGTGCTCAAAGGCCGAGTCGCTAGAGACGATGATCGATTCCCAATGACCAGGCTGCGGCACTCCGTCCACGCCCTCGGTGAGATCTTCACCAACGCTGTCATCTTGAACCGTCGTGAAGATGATGGGCTCGGACGCAGTTGCCCTGGCGTCGATCGTTCCCACAGCCGAAAGAAAGGCCGCTTGTTCGAACTTCACGATCGTCCCGCTCTCGATCGTGAGATTGACTCCCGGGTTCACCGTTACATCACTGGTAACTCGAATTGTCCCCGACCAAACGTCGTCTTCGGTGATCACTCCAGCTACATCACGAGCTAGTAATATCCGGGGTTCTAGTACCTCCAAAGGAGCGTTTTCTCGCCCCTTCGTCCTCTTGTCACGAAACCTGTTTTTTTTGGGCATAACCGGTGTGCACTAATTACTCAAAGGGGGGGCTCTGCGGAAAGGCGAAATTCCAGCTTAGCCACGCGAATTAGCGCGTCAACGCTGACTCGCCCCATCGTTGGAGTACTTACTCTGGAGGAGGCCGGTCGGTTAATACAAATAGTCACAATGTAAACATCAGTTTACGTCCCACATCAATTAGGTTGGAGCGGATGAGGAACGTACAGGAAGAACGAATGGCTCGTCGATGTTCTTCTCAATGAACGAAACCGCGCAGTCGGGACGCGCTGGTGAGGCAAGAACTCGTCGAAACCCTGACGTGTTGGGTAGGATTCCAGCTGAACTCCACCGCGCACTGCTCAAGGGTGTCGCGGGCCGCTCTCCCAAACACAAACGAGAAGCTACCTGACGCGTAGCCTGCGAAGAGTTGACTGTGCGTACAAGACAAAACGTGTTTGAGCACTCATGGTCATCCGCAGTTTTCGGAACTAGGGAGACCGCAAAATCTTTTCCATTTTGCGTCCTTTCGCCAGCTCGTCCACCAACTTATCCAAGTATCTGACCTGTTGGGTCAACGGTGTCTCAATTTCTTCAACTCGATAGCCACAAATCGTGCCAGTGATCAGGCTCGCATTCGGGTTGACCGTGGCCTCAGCAAAGAACTGTTCAAACGTAGCGTCATTTTTAATCAGGCGCTGCACATCCTTCGCTTTGAAACCAGTCAGCCATGAAATGACTTGGTGTAGTTCTTCTACCGTTCGACCCTTCTTCTCAACCTTCGCAACATAGTGCGGATAAACTGACGCGAACGTCATGTTTGCGATACGCTCGTCGTGATCTTTGGTGGTCTTCATAGGGGGCTTACTCAGCGAGCAACGTGAGAGGTACGGGTTTCAGCGCGGATAACGTCGAAAATCACTGGGCGGCGACGAGTGTTCTCCACCACGACTTGCAAACAAAAGGACGTATATCGCGTTCTGATCACCACGACCAAGATGATTTCGGATCATTCAGCGACTTAGCGTAATCATCTGGGGCTAGCAATTCATGATTCGTGTCTTTGCACGCAACGTGAACATACGCATTACCATCAACAGGTAAAAAGTAATCCACACAATTGAGCTTAAGTTGGATGGAAACTTCGATCAAGCTGTCGTCGTTGATTGGGCAGTCAACATCTTGTATCCATTCAAATGCGGTTCCATCGGCGTGATGCGCCCCGCCACTGTTCGGATGTCTCCACTCCAAAACATCAGACCCGATTTCTATTCCCCCAGCCGCCGCTATCAGTTTGGAGTACTCAATGTATTGGCCCGGTACTGCCGGAGTGACCCAAACTGCAAGGCCAATCTTGATGCCGAGATTGCTAGGCCGTGCGACATACCGATCAGCGCCAAACTGCGAGAACGTCCAACCACCACGCCCGTCTTCACAGCGGGGAGAAAAATCAAACCGTTTGCACGGCACCGATGCCATAAGGAGAAGTTTCATTTTGAGCGGTAAAGAAGCCATGTACGTTAACTTCCCGGGTGTAAGAATTGGGCGAACCAATCCCCAAAGCTGTCCGCGATCGACGTTGGAGGCTCACCGAAACGCTCGTGGTCCACGAAGCAAATGGAAGGCCATTCATTTATGAGGTTGTTCAGGTCAAAGCAAACAAAGTTGCCATTGCCGTCGGTATAGAACGCGATCAGGTGATCGGATAGTGCCGGCGGCATAGTCTGCTCGTGACCCGAGAACGGATCAATAGAGGAACACGATTGGCGAAGTCTGTGATTGACGTCAATAATATTGTTCTCGACCGAACCGACCCAAAAGAATATTGCAGCGCCGGGAACGGTAACCACACTCTGCGATTGTAGAAACGATCGAAAGTCAGGCGGGAAGATCAGTCCCAGCGCTGATTCGGCAAAATCGATCTGCTCGGCGTTCGGGTAGCATGGGGGACTGAATTCATGCGAGCCGTCACCGAAGCCAATGATCTTCCACATAGGGCAGTCCCGCAACAAAACGTTTCGACTAACCAGGTCCGAACAGTGGACCGTCCACTTCGCAGGGCTGTTTTGAGCACTCCGCGTTCAATCGATTGTTTCTTTTGAAACGACGTTGAACTTAGTATACCGATACCGTTTTGCCTTACCAACAATTCCGTCGTCATACGCCAGCATTACTCGTGCGGCGGTTTGACTGCATTTGCCCAGAGGTACCAGTCACCATCGGGTTTGGCGGTCATTGTTAGCCGAAGCCCGGCATCTGAAACCACGCCATCATAGAATCGAATAGCGAGTTCATCGCCGTACGCACTGTCACCAACGATGATGTCCAAACGTTCTGTTGCGGCTTTAAGAGCTGTTGCGATTGCCTGCGAGTCTTTGTTCATGAGCAGGCGTTAGTAGAACAGGGCGAATAAGGTTAATGATAACCGGGCCGGCGCGGCTGATCTTCCATCCTAAAAACACGTGTTCGCCGGCACCCCGGTTCACCCGCTTGCTATGCATCTCATTTTCGATTCACGAGGATTTGAAACCCGACGCAGTATGCGACGCACAACATGATGATGATAGCACCAGAGACCCTGATTGTCACACCGAGTGCTTGGTAGGCAGTAGCCTGAGCAAACGATGCAAAGACACCAACTGGCAGCGGTACAAGACAAAGTAATGACAGTAGGCAAAGTTTTGATTTCAGGGATACCATTGTTGTCGCAGGGTGCGTTGCTGGTCTGCGATTGAGTGAGAGCATCGTTACCGCCGCCAATAGCGGCAATCCAATCAACGTGCTGCCGTACTGGAACAGCTTGTATCCGGGTGTGTTGTAACCAGCGATGGCAACGGTGGAATTCAATGATGGAATGACGTTTATGCCCCAACGTCCTTTGTGGGTGAAGGCGTCCCAAATTTGGTGCGTGAATGCCCCGATAACAATCGCAGCAACAAGACCAGCATAGAAGAACAAGTGAGGCTTTAGGCGAGGTGCTGTAGGGAGTTGCGGAAGCGGATCAATGCGGGTTTGAAACCACGCTGGAAGTAACGCAACTAGTGGGCCTCGCATTACCGTGTCAAATAAGAGAAAAATGGCGACGCCAAGCGGGAGGCACGTAGAGAAAACTCCAAACGGCGAATGGGTCTGGGCGTAATCAACAATCGGGAAACACAACGCTATATCTGGGACCATTGCACCGATGGCAAGACCTGCGAAAGGCAACCACCTTCGTAAAAGCCAAAATGGGAGAACGGCTATGATATGAGTTGGCGTGAATGGCATGTCGCGATTGCGTTGGGATGCATAACGTCCCGATAACCGGGCACGAAGAGATGAGTATGTGTACAAGAACTCGTGTTTGATGCTCCGCGATTCACAACGAGAAAGCTACTTGACGCGTAGCCTAATACGATCCGTTTGTTATGTCGCGTTTGAATCGCCAACAACGTATTTTGGCTGTACTCGTACCGAAGCCCAGTCTATCGAATAGTCTCCATTTCGAGAAACCTTTTTGGGTCTTGCAAGCCATACATCATGAAAACAAGTGCGGGCACAGTTTTGGATGTATTCACGGAGGTCGTTGGCGTAGACGAGACCATTTCGTTCGTCCAAACCATCCAATTCGTGATCGAATTCAAGGACGCGACCGTTTGAGCAATCGAGGCACATCAAATCGCCCCCACCTGATTCGTCAAACGGCAACCATGATCGCATATTGGCAAGCACGTTCGCGAAATCACCATCAAGGTGAGCCGCCGAACGCTCGTCTGGCATCCGTCCATTCACCCAACGCTGGCGGTGCAATCGGAGTTCGTAGAGTGCGGGAAAAGCAAAGTCACCCCAATCGTCATCGCTGCGCCAACTGAATTCAAAGCCATCTGATTCAGCGTAGATGTCGCGAACATATGTTGGCAGATTTAGGGTGAATTCGTCGTCGAAGGCATCGAGTTGGTCAACTTGGACGTATGGTGAAACGGTTAGCTCAGGTTCGATATCGAGAACGTGTAAATGGGCGACTGCAAAAGAGATCAGGTCGCGGATAAGCGGGCGGTCTTCGAGCATATCTGCAGCCAGATAACGTTCAGGATAACCGGGTGCGAAGAAACAATTCTAACCCGCACGATTGAGCACTCCGTGTTCATCCGGCTGGTCTGCCATGATCGTCTATTCTGCAGGTTCCAACCATATCATGATACCGGGGTTTGGATTTGGGGACGACGGCGTAAGCGAATCATGTTTGACAACGACATGACGAAGCAATGGGACAACTTTGCTGGCATCCACAGTTCTCGATTCCGTGCTGCCTATACGTGTACGAAAAAAGGCAGAGCCATCGAGCCAACTCAGATCGCCGTTTCGCAATTCGCAAGTCATTGTCCCGTCGGAGGTCCGAACAGACACTGTCCACACGTCGTCGCCGCCTTTGTACAACTTGGCTTCGACGAGGCCTTCACCTGCTGGCAGTGGTGCGTCGAAGTAGCCCACGTTCGCTCCCGCAATCGGAGCACCTGGGGTCGGGATTATTCCTGCATCGGTAATCCCCATTCGAAGCTGGACGTCGGCGGGCATGTAAATGCGCCATCGCCAAGTGTTGCTTTCCGTCGTTGGTATCGCAAGCAAACCTAGTTGCGAAGCGTCCTTAACCGTCAATCTTCCTAGCTCATCGCGAAGTCGCTTGTTTTCCGAATTCGACGTTTGGAGTTCACGTGAGGTAAGTAGGTGCGATACCGTTAGAACTACCACGGTCATAGACAGTAGTAGCGTTGCGATCGAGAACTGAGGTTTTCGCACAATTTGACCGATCGGCAAAACGTTTGCGTTAACCGGCCCGAACGAACGACGTTGTGTACAGGACCGGCGTTTTTGAGGGCGCCGTGTTCAACGGATGGTTGTTCCGCCAACTGGCCCGTAATCGCTCCAACCATTGGCGTTTTCATACGCGTCTGCGCGTTTAAGCATCCGCTATTTTGTACGAAGTGTATGGCAAAATGCAACGGAACTCGAAAACCGAAGTGGAATTTTGTGTCCCGGTTTGGATCACGAGTGTTTCCGAGCAGTATGCAATTGCCTTACCACGGAATCAAAAATTTCATCTACCACTTGTTCGGGATCAACGCCATCTTTGCTGCCCAACAAGCGATGATTCCAACCGGGTTTTGCAGGTTCTCCGTTCGGATTCTTGTAAGGCGTAGCGACACCATAAATAGTGGATATTCGGCGTCGCCATGCGAAACCAGTATCAGCGTTGGTTGAGTCCATTGAGCCGACGGACGGCGGAAGATGATTGTCAATGAAGTGCTGCGCGACAGATTCAATCGTGTGCGGGCATGTGTTTCGGTGGTGCCAGTCAGGAGCGACGCACGCGACGATTCGTTGCCATAGCGACATGAGTAGGATTCACGAATTGGTCAGCGGAATAGCGTTGAGGACAGCCGGGTTCTCGCAACGCATTTGAGCTCCGCGCTCTCCAGTTTGTCATCACGTATGTATTGCGTGCATATCATCAAGCCAAAATCTAACAGATTTTCGACCATGTCGCTGCGACTGTGCAACAATCGGAATTTCAGAATTGCAATGACTGCATTTCGGCCCACAGCTTGGCGCGAATTGGCCACCACAGTCACATTTTGGCTACCCAAGGCCGAGCCATCTCAACGCAAGTCGCTGCAATGTACTGGCTGTGGAGGCGAGCTGAAGCGGATCCTGATCACGGGCCCCAATGGCGAAGTGATTCAACGATTCGACAAGCCGGGCCGTGGCCCACCAAGTCCTCAGGTATCCACTCGGCAGCAAGCGAGTAACAACGCATGATCGCTGCAACGGTCACAGCACGAACACGATCGAAAAGGCCGTTGCGTCCTCTCGCTACCCGTCTGCGCGTGCAACGCACAACTTCTTCTCAAGCTGCATCACCGTCTGCCAGTCTGCGCGAAGATTGCTTGATTCACGAGCCTCAATTGTCACTGGCTCACCCGGATCCGACGATTTCACGAAGCGCCGCGCTGCTCAGCGGTTCCGATCATGCGGGCCACCCCAAGCAAAACCCAATAACGATTCACGCCGACTCCGGGCTTCTTGAACAGAGAACTGCTCTTCTTAAAGAAGAGCCAGAGCATCGGCTCAACCGCTCTTGCTGCAGCGACTCTCGGCAAACAAAACCAACTCAGATGGACACAAGCGATGACTATTCACGCGATGTCAAATTCTTAGTGGTTATTCGGCGGTTGGCG
This sequence comes from uncultured Pirellulaceae bacterium, assembly GCA_964397295.1. Classification (GTDB taxonomy): domain Bacteria; phylum Planctomycetota; class Planctomycetia; order Pirellulales; family Pirellulaceae; genus CAYNJG01. The sequence continues at coordinate 37 of CAYNJG010000117.1, read as the reverse complement.
GTAGAGTTGAGGCTGCCATCAAATAAACGTACAAGGC
>CAYNJG010000116.1:0-21012 GCA_964397295.1 uncultured Pirellulaceae bacterium | reverse complement strand
TTGATGGACGGGCTAGTCTCGACCGGCTCGATGTGAACGGCGTGGGGGGCGTTGACGAAGCGTTTGTGCTTCAGCCTAGCCGCGGCGAGGAAGGCTACGACCTTCGCAATGGCGTGCATAGCGACGTCTTGCTGTTGGGAGTTCCCCGAGTTCGCGTCGCGGGCAATCAGTCTGACGATGATGCTCTGACCGTCTTCGGGAGCGATCAGCAGGACACGTTCGACATCAGCATGGGAGCTGCCGGGACGATCCGGAATCCAGTTTTAGTATTGCAGCCGAGTACGGGTCACGATCCACTCGTGCTCTTCGACTTCGTGCGAGTCCGCGTCCCGTCCTTCATTGGGCTGAACGGAGCGGACACGTTTGATGTCTCAATCGAAGACGCGGGTCCCGAAGACGGACGCTCGATCCGAATCGACGGTGGCGAGCCTTTCTTTCTTTCGCGAGTGAGTGATGTACTGGCCGTTGGCTATGCTCAAACGGCGAACGTCAATCATAAGCCCATAGGTGACGGTTCTGGTGCGGTGGATGCGTTGTTCGCTTCTAGAGAATTCAGCATTGAATACGATGGCATCGAAACAACGCAACTGTTCGAGAGCTAGTCGCGTTCGTCGGCTTTGTTCATTGCGGATGGCGGATCCGTAACTTGCCTCAGTGAATTTCTTTCGTGTCTGCGGTAGGAATCAACACTTCGAGTACAACTATCATCCGAGGTGGCCTTTCCCGCTGTCAGTTTCGCCGCCAAGCTAAGCTCCGAAGGTGATGTGATTGCGCCAAGCAAGCTTGGGAAAGGAGAATGAGATGTAGCTTTACAACTTTGAAACCTTTCATCGGAACCTTGCGGGTGTGAATCCCGTCCAGTAGAGCCTGACCAGCAACTGGAAGCGAGTCTTGCGTGGGGTTGGAGTAATCCGCACTGCGAAGCGTAGACAGCGAATCCGAAAGCCATGCTATTGAGCTCCGAAAGGCTTGTCGTGGGAGCCTCTGCTTTTTGCATACCAGGGGCCACGTTGCTTTGTCGTAAGGGTCTGACACAAGCAGTCCCGCCGGAGTCGGATTGGAACATGGCAAACGGACAACGGAGGTTCCCCAGGAACTTGGGAGATCCTGTTGCTTCCTCGGCAACATCCGGCAGGAGATACCGGACGAACAACTCCAGGCTTTGGTGGCGCACTCGTCCACCAAAGAGCGAACATAACGAGTGCAACCGAGGTATCGCCAAGCGAAGGAAACGAAGTGCGGCGAGATGGGCATCAGGAAGTCATAGCGTTTTGATAGTACTGACGAAGCTGGCGAACTTCGCCCTGTCGGAGCCAGTGGAGGGAAGCGAGACGTCGAATCATGGAACCGTATTTGGGAAACACGACGAATGCATCGAAATTCGGATGACGTGTTAACGAAACAAAGACGGATAGCGTACTTGGCGAGGCAGTCTCCAGAGATGGCCTTCACCTCGCTCGCCTATTTGATGGACCTTGATTGGTTAATGGAAGCGTATCGACGCACTCGTAAAGACGGTGCTGTTGGTGTCGATGGAGTGACTGCGGAAGACTACGAACATGACTTGGAGGGCAACCTTCAAAGCTTGCTCGACCGCGCGAAGTCCGGCACCTACAAAGCTCCGCCGGTGCGACGTGTGTACATTCCGAAAGGCAACTCCAAAACGGAGACTCGCCCACTCGGTATTCCCACGCTGGAAGACAAGATCCTCCAGCGAGCGGTGGTTATGTTACTGGATCCGCTTTACGAACAGGACTTCTTGGATTGTTCATATGGATTCCGACGTGGCCGCTCAGCACATGACGGTGAAGAACATAGCAACATGCTAAGCAGTATTTTGTATAGCTTCATCTACCGGGCCTGCCTTTTATCAGGAGAGCATGGAACGGATGCCAATAGTGGTTTGGGTGGTGTTATCAACTGTTGCTTTATTCTACAACGACCTTCGCAAAAAAGCTGATCGGCGACATTAATGCCCTTGTCCCGATTTCTGCATCAGAAACGTGGTTCCCTTGCCCATTCATACATGGTCCCAGACCAACCTCATACTTGTCGCTCCAGTTGACATTCGCACCAGGATCACGCGACGATCTCTCTTGCCCTTCGAGTCCTCGCGTCCGAAGACAATCGAATGTCCATCGAGATGTTCGGGTTTTGCTTCTCGTGCTTCTTGCGGTCGACAACCCGTCTCCTTCATGAACTGAGCGATGTGCAACATCGGTGGTTCGGCTAGTTTGATGAACCGAGCCCACTGATCTGGTGTGATGTAAACGTCTCGCGGTTTAGAAGTTGGTGCTCGGTATGCTGCCAACGGGGAAGCCTGAATGTAACCTTCACCCACCGCCCAGTTGAATACTCGTTTCACTGCACGTGCTGCACCAGCCTTGGTTGACTGGCTCGATGTTTCCAGCGTATCGAGATAGCTCATGAGGTGGTGAGGCTTGAGCCGGTCAACCGTGAGAGATTCGCCAACATGCTCGAAGAAGGGTTACAGGTGTCGCACGTACCATTCGTAGGTTCGTTTACTGTTGTTCTTTTCTGAGTAGGCGAGGAACCGATCAATCAAGACTGCGACCAGATCCATCCAGCTGTCTGACCACCGGTTGTGATACCGGTTCGGGTTCGCCATCAACTCGTGATACAGGCGAAACGCTTCGTCTTTGTCTTTGCCTAGCGGGTGTTGCTTGCCCTTAATTTGGACATACCACGATGATGTTTGTTTACGGAAAAATGGCTTGGGTTGACGCATCTTGAACATTACCTCACTAGCGAAACTCTGCACACGGCAGATTCAGAGTGAGTGAGGCAAAGACACCAACGACGTAAAGCCTTTGGTGGTAAGGAGATAAGAAAGTAGCGGAAGAGGGATTCGAACCCCCGACACGCGGATTATGATTCCGCTGCTCTAACCAACTGAGCTATTCCGCCGAGTCCGGATCTGCACCGGTGTGATCAGTTTACATCGGCATTCGGGATTGCAAAACCGTAGGAATACAGCAAACTCGGCGGCCCTATTTTCGTAGCGGATGCCACTTATTCGGTTTCTGTGGCTGCTGTCGGATCCGGTTCCGAGATCGGTTGCCCTTCAGCAGGCTCCGGCGCCGATGTTGAGTCGCCTGATGCAGCGTTTGGCTCTTCTGCTACGGCGGGTTCCTCCGCCTCTTCGGTTGTCGTGGCGGTTTCCGTCGACTCGTTCGGTGTTTGGCTTTCCAATGGCGGCGCTTCCGGAACGATTACTCCGGGGCCCGTGACGGGAGCGGCTGGAGTTGTTTCCTCCGACTCTTTTTCTTTGATCAAGTCCGTGCGGGCAAGGCCCAATTTTTCGAAACTCGCACCCGGAATAACGTAATACCATTCGGCGAAGCGGCGGTTGAGTTCCTCCGCCTGTTTTTTACCCTCTTCGATTTTTTCGTTGCGGCTTTCGAAGTCTCGCTGGTCGGTTTTGTATTGCTGCTGTGCCAAGTCGTATTCTTGGCGAAGCTTTTCGAGTTCGGTTGGCTCTTTTTTCTCTTCGGCCTCTTTGTCGGCGCTGTCGTCTTCCGATTTTTCTTCGCCTTCTTCCGCTGCTTCTTCGGACTCTGATTTTTCGGCTTCTTCAAGCTCAAGCTGCCTCGCCGACTTTTGTGGTTCGAGCGGTTGCGATTTTGGGCCCTCCAGTAAATTCTCGTCGAACGCCACGCGAACGAAGAGGTATCGCCCTGGTTTGGAAGCGTCGTTCGCTTCTGAGTCAGCGTCTGTGGTTTCGTCGGGCTTTGCCGCCGCGTCTTCTGCCGCGGTATCTTCGGTACTGTCGCCGAAACCAATCTCTAGCTCTTCTTGGCTGCCGGTGAAAACACGACCAAAGTACAATTGATAGCGAATTCCGTTGGCGGTACTGGCGATCAGTTCACCTTCGCGCGAGATCATGGAAAGTGAATCTTCCGTGTCGCCCGGTTGCAGCAAGAAACCGCGAGACAACAAATCTTGTTGCATTAGCGTGAATTGCTGCTGCATTTTGATGAATTCGTTGTCGACTTTTAGGTCAGGCGTGAGTCCTTTTTGCTTTGGGCGTACGCCGATCACTTCCAGGTCAGCCAGAGCAGTCAGTGCATCCTGGACCGTAGGTTTGTTGATTTCTTCTTTTTCTACGTCGAGCGGTGGGTCGAGTTCCCAGTTTTCGCCCCATGCTTCGTCACGTGAGAGCGTTGTCACAACGCGTTCCGTCATCGTCCCCGAAATCTCATCGAATGCGTAATCGTTGAGTTCCAAGCCAATTACGTCCCCGTTGCTAAACGTGAAAAGTTTGTCGTCGATCCAATCCGTGAAGCTTGTTGAAAGATCGATTTCCAGCTTTGCAATGTAAACTTCGTCTTCTTTGGGATGGCGCACGTAGTACTCGCCTGATTGGCCTTCGACTTCCTTACCGATGATGTAGTCCGCCAAAACGCTATCGTCATCCTTCTTCAGGATCACACGCTGGCCAACACCTGCCACATCTTCGACGTTCAACGAGTCTTGCTTCGGATTGACGACGCCATAGCGACCATGATCGGCGCTCCATCGCGTGATCATTGCGCCTCGCTCGATACCAATAATGGAAGACGCTGTTTTAGCAAGTCGCTCGGCTGCGTCGGCGGGGTAGTCGTGATGAGATGGAATGACCCAGCGACCGTTTTCCTGTCGAGCCACCTGGAACTGTCGAGCTTTGACGGCTTCGCTATCGAAGACGAAGACCTCGAGTCCGGTCGCGAGCGTGGGATCGGTGAAGTCGGCGTAGAATTGTTCGCCGACTTTTCCGAATTCTTGGATCTTCGGCGTTCGCGTTGACAACTCGGCGAAGCCCGTTCCTAACAAGCATACTGCCGCAACGCCGACGTACTTTAACGTGCCCGACCATCCATCTTTTTTCGATTCCGTTTTATTGCTGGTCATGTGCGTAGTCACGGATTGTTTTGATGTTTCTGGTTCCATGGTTGCAACTCCAATGTTTCCGATGAATTGCGTTTCTTGTTTTGATTATTCGAACAGACGTTGACTGAGCCTTGGACTAAACGCGACGACGTTTGTCAGTGACGGTTTTTTTCTCCGCAACCTGACGCTGCCAGAATACGCCCAAGCCGAGCAGAGCTGCTGGGATTGGTGGGATACATACAGCCAGTAACCGAGTCAGCCATTCGAGCGAGCGACTCTTCCGATTCGTGGTCGCGCGGATCTTGCGAATGTCTTTGTTCTTTTTCTGGTCGATCTGAGCTTCTGCCAAATTCATGCGTTGCTGTTCGGCCATTTGAGCTTGCTCGATCATCTGGCGTTTTGCGATCGGATCGAGACTTTGGTTTTCTTGGATTTCAACAAGCCGCTTGCTCAGCTGTTCTTTTCGGGCTTCTAGCTCTTCCTTCGCTTTGTCCGCGGCGATTTTTTCTTCCTCGTTGGCCTGCTTCAGAAAGACCTTTTTCTGAGACTCGATGCGGCTGAGTGTTCTGTGTTTGGCTCTGCGACTTCGCAAGTCGACAAAAGTTTCATCACCAACCAGTGAATCAACCGCATTCAAGACGAAGGTCACATTATCAAAGTCCATTTCCAAGAACCCAAGCGTACGTTCTTGGAAGAAGACGTCGGCGATCATGTCTACATCCGCAACGAAAATCGCATTTGCTTTTGTCGCCGCGTTGTCGGAATTGACTCGAGCTGCCAGTACGTGGCTATTCTGGTCGATGTACCGCGGTGGATCGGGATTCGGTCGCGCGGCTGGTTGCATCGTGAAGAAGTTCATGCCCGACTCGTCGACAAAATCCTGCCATTCTAGGATGCCAGAGTTGGGTGTTGTCGTGACTAGCGGTTCGAAGTTCACATCGTTGCCTGCATTCTTCGAAACCGTACCCCCGTAGATCGCTACGATCTCTTGGAGGTCACGACTGATCGGTGTCGTACTGAAGGAACCCGTATTCTCCTGCGTGACAAAAACCCATTCGGGAGTGAAGCGTTCTTCAAATTCCGGGTGCGGGTTGTTCACGTCGAAGACAACGCGGTCGTAATCCCAGCGAATGCCCAGTGCGTTGGTGAGTCGCGTCGCGCGGCCGCCATCGGCTTTTTGCTCTGGTGGAGCCTGGCCACCGCCCATCATTCCCATCATGCCACCACCGCCGGACCGCGGTTTCGGTTGCTTGGGTGAACTCGAGACACCGAAACCGTTACTCAAAAACAGCGGAAACGGATCGTCGAAAATGAGCGCGGGTTTGCCCGATTTGACGTACGTAACGAGGTTGTCCATCTGCGGTTCAGTGAGCGAAGAAGGCATCACGGCCATCAGCACGTCAAAGCGATCGATGTCGATGGGCGTGTCGGGCGAAACGTCTTCGACATTGTATTGTTTTTTGAGCTCTGTCACGATTTGCCATTCGTTGCCGCCCATCAATCCGGCGTCCGTCTGCAGTACGCCGACTGTATGACGCTCCTTGTTCGCAACGGTTTGCACGCTGCGTGTAAGTTCATATTCGATCGGCAGGCCTTTGCCGAAGAAGGGCACAACGACTTTGTCGTAGCTGCTGATGACAACAGCGCCTAGGTAGACTTCGACTTCGTTGAAGCGGCCATCTCGTTCGCTCGTTACGCGGACGGGTTCGATCCCAAAGTGCTCGGCTTCTTCCGCTTCTTTACTAAATGGTTCGACGTCTACATAGCGAACTTGCAAGTTTTTACCCGCGAGCTGATCGTACTGTCGCAGCAAACCAACGAGTCGCTTTCGAGTGTCGACGTAGTCGCGTGGAACTTCCGGACTGAGGTACGCTTGTATTTCGATCGGCCGTTCTGACTCGATCGCATGCAGAATGCCATCAGTGGAATCCGAAAGGCTAAATAGCTTTTCGGAGGTCGCGTCGGCACGCCAGGCAGCGTAGCCCGACCATGCGACGACGCAGCCAAAAATGGCAGCAAGGCAGAGAGCACGCACGAAGTATTGCATGCCTTGATCTTTGCGAGCGGATGACTTCCAGTGACGTCGACTAATCAATACGAGATTCATGAACAGCATGAACGCGGTGAAGAGCACGAAGTACATAACGCTCGACAGCGAAATCACACCCATGCCAAAGTCGCGAAACTGTTCACGTAGTCCTAAGTTTGCAAAGCCTTCTTGCAGACCGAGACCTGAGTAGCCCATCGTCGGCGATAGGCCAAGTCGGTAACTTGCCCATCCCAGAAATGTATCGAACAGTTGCCCTAGTTCGCCGATGAAGACGGGAATTCCGCAGATCACGACGCCCAGGATAAACGCAACGGCAGTGCTGTTGGTGAGCATCGAAGCAACCATCCCGGCAGCCAGCAACGCGGCACCGGCAAGCCAGTAACCTAAGTAAGTCGCGAAGATGAGTCCGAAATCTGGATTGCCCAAGAAGAGCAAAACGAAAACATGGCTCATCGAAAACACTAGCGCGACCGTGAAGACGGCGAGCACCGCGAAATACTTACCAAGCAGCACCTCAACATCGGTGGCTGGTAACGTGAACAGTAATTCGTCCGTTCCCGCGCGACGTTCGTCTGCCCAGGCACTCATCGTGATTGCTGGCACAATGAACAGCAGCAATAACGGGAACCATTCCGAGAGTTGATCTAAGTTGGGTTCGTTCGCGGTAAAGAACCTCGCGTTGAATGCGAGCATACCGCCCGCGACGACGAACGCGATAATAAACAGGTAGCCCAACACGCCGGAAAAGTAGCCGGAGAAATTCCTTTTGAAGATCGAACCAATAACTTTGCTTCGCAGCTTCATAGCTTGCCCTCTGTCTCAACTGTAACGTTTCGAGTGTATTCTTCTTTGCCGTTGTTTTGCGCCGCTATGCGCTAGTCGTAAGTTTACGGAATCGCTCTTCGATAGCGGCATCTTCCATTCCGAGTTCAGTCGTGGGCCCGTCAAAGACTAGTCGTCCTTCGTTGACCAAAACAACGCGACTACAGACTGCCCGAACTTCGCGTAGAATATGCGTCGACAGCAAGACCGTTTTGGTCTCGCCCAGCTCTTGGATTAATTCTCGTACACCATAAACCTGATTGGGATCGAGTCCGCTCGTGGGTTCGTCCAAAATCAGCACATCGGGGTCATGCAGAAGTGCCTGCGCCATTCCCACGCGCTGTCGATAACCGCGAGAAAGCTTGCTGATCGCTTTTCCCCACACATCGCTGAGTGCACACTTGTCGACAACGTAGTCCAGTCGGTCGCTTAACTGACCGCTGGGCATCTCGCGTGTGTGACCAACGTACTGCAGAAAAGTTCGCGGTGTCATCTCGTCGTATAGTGGTCCATTTTCTGGCAAGTAACCTAGATGCTCGGCAGCGTGCAAACGGTCCGATGAAATATCGAAACCGGCGATCGTTGCTTCGCCTTCGCACGGGGCAAGAAAACCCGTGAGCATTTTCATGGTCGTCGACTTGCCCGCCCCGTTTGGCCCTAGGAAAGCACAAACTTGGCCTCGAGGTACGGAGAACGAAACGTCCTGAACGGCAGCGAATTCACCATAGAATTTGCTCAAGCCGCGGGCTTCGATCATCGGTGCTTTTGTTGAATCGGCGGAGATCATCAAAACTCCTCTCTAAATCGCATCAAATTAAAGCCAATCCTCTTACGCATGACATCTCGTGTTGTTCGCGCCAGCGAGATGCAGCAATCTCACAAGTCGCCAAGGGCTGTGAGTCCCAACGGATGGCTGGCTGCTGAGTGTAGCGTAAGCCGAGCAAGAGCACCGCTGACGACCGGTGACGATTCCTAAATTTTGATAATTGTTTGCGATTTCGCAAGACTGCCGCGACAAAAATTTTGAATCCGGTGATCGACTGTAGTCGCGGTATGGCCCATGGTAGGATCAACTCTGATCGGTTGCTGATTCGATGGGGTTGGCACTTGGGTTGCTCGCTTTTTCCGGAGCCACTATGGGAACTCTGTTCGTCGCTGTCGGTTCGTTTGTCGGTTTCATCGTTGCTTACAACACATACGGTCGCTGGCTCTCGACTAAGATTTTTGACCTCGACCCGAATGCTGTCACACCCAGCCACGAGCTGCAAGACAATATCGACTACGTTCCAACGAAAAAAGAAATTGTCTTTGGCCACCATTTCACCAGCATCGCTGGAACGGGGCCGATCGTCGGTCCGGCGATCGCCGTGTTTTGGGGGTGGCTTCCTGCGCTGCTGTGGGTTCTTTTCGGTAGCATCTTCATCGGTGCCGTGCATGATTTCGGCGCATTGGTGGTCTCGCTGAGGAATCGCGGACAAACCGTGGGCGAAGTTGCTGGGCGGATCATGACGCCGCGCGCAAAACTGCTATTCTTGCTGATCCTATTTATGGCGCTGACCATTGTGCTGGCAATTTTTGGGTTGGTCATCGCGTCCATCTTTGCGATCTATCCCGAATCCGTCTTGTCGGTTTGGATTGAGATTCCGATTGCCGTTGCGATCGGATTTTGGGTGCAAAAAAAGAATGGGTCTCTACTGTTGCCGTCGTTGGTTGCGTTGGGACTCCTGTATTTGGCGATCTACATCGGTGCGTATCACTCGCAGATTCAATTGCCCGCCATGGATTGGATGATTGGCGGTAAACAATTCGGTTCGCCGGTGGTGCTATGGACGCTGATTTTGTTGGGCTACTGCTTTATCGCGTCAGTTTTGCCAGTTTGGATGCTACTGCAACCACGTGACTATATAAACAGTCACCAGTTAGTCTTGGCGTTGGCGTTACTTGTGGGCGGGATGGTCTTCGCCGGCGTGACGAATAAGGCCAAGCTATCGAGTGCACCGGCGGTGACGAAAACAGAAGTAGCCGACGCCCCGCCGATCTTTCCATTCTTGTTTATCACGATCGCGTGCGGAGCCGTAAGCGGATTTCATTGCTTAGTCAGTAGTGGAACAACGAGTAAGCAAATTGAATGCGAGACCGACGCGCAACATGTGGGCTACGGTGCGATGTTGTTAGAGGGTGCGTTGGCCGTAATTGTGATCTTGGCTTGTACGTCCGGCGTCGGAATGGGCAAGTTCCAACGAGTTTCGCTGGAGAGTGGTTATAGCTACCAAGCGGAAGTGCAAAACGGTGAGCTTGTTGCTGGTCGCGCCGCGTGGAATGCTCGCTACGATACGTCCAAGGGTTGGCTTGCGTTCGGACTACCGGCAAAGGTCGGTGCGTTCATCGAAGGTGGCGCGAATTTTCTCACGATGCTGCGCATTCCTTTGAAGTTGGCAATCGGAATTATGGCTGTGCTTGTCGCGAGTTTTGCTGCAACGACACTCGACACAGCGACACGATTACAGCGCTACGTTGTTCAAGAGATTGGCACTACATTGCGATTGCCCGGACTTCCGAATCGTTACTTCGCAACCGCGTTTGCTGTGATCCTCGGTGGAGCAGTCGCATTGTTCGCAGGTGACGTGCCCGGTAAAGGCGGGCTCTTGCTATGGCCACTGTTCGGTGCAACGAATCAATTGCTTGCTGGGCTCGCGCTGATGGTCACGGTGTTCTACCTCTGGCGACGAAACAAACCAGTGTGGTTTGTGTTGATCCCCATGGTGTTGATGTGCGTCTTGCCAGTTTTGGCGCTCAGCTACAACCTGTTCAATACGGTTCCGAATCCGGACGGCCTTCCGAAAGGTTGGTTTTGGCCGCTTTGGGAAATGATTCGCGGTCAACAAGCCTGGGCGTGGCAAACTTCCCATCTATGGGCGATCATTGGAGCAGCGACGATGGCACTGCAACTCTGGATGCTGGTCGAGGCGTACTTGCTTTGGCCCCGAGCCAAGGGCGTTTTGGAAGAACCCTTGCCCGCAACAGTTGCAAGTACGGCCGCGATGGCTGACGGTCGCTCTTGCTAATTAGACGCGTAGTCTGGCGATTTCTTCTTCGCAAGAAAGCGTGAAGGCGATCACGAAGATCGCCGTCGTCATCCACTGGCTTGCCGTTGAAGCAGCATCAAGTCGTTGTGCGTCGCGTCCTTCCCAACTGACACGTCAACAACAGCAAAATCGAAAACAATAGTTCACTTGAAGGTTCGGGGACAGTTGCGAGCTCGCCACCACCGTCCGCCACGAATCCAAAGTTCTGTGACAGTACCAGGAAGTCAGCGAAGGCAACTTCACCGTTGCAGTCGATGTCGCCATCGGTGTAGTTAGACGTCGTGCTGCCGAACGCTTGCGAAATCGCAAGGAAATCAGCGAATACAACCGATCCGTCTAGATCGAGGTCACCAGGTCTCGTGCCCAACTCCTCCAACGCAAATACGATGTCGGCTTGAGTAACTTGGCCGTCTCCGTCTATGTCGAAACTCAAATCGTCACTAGAGACCGCGGCCGCCGAGCAGATTTGATCGATAGTAGGCGCGATGGGGTCGGGGATATCTGCAAGCTCTCGCGAGTCCCAGGTCACATGATCGATCTCGATTCCGGCGCCCTGGCCGATTGTCGAAATCTGGATGGCGGAAATTCCAAGTTCCGATTGAATGCCTAGAAAGCGGTCTTCTTCCGTCTCGCCAAAAAAGCTCGTGTCAGCGACGGCGACTGGCTCCGAGGCAGCCAATAGGTTGCCATCGATATCGAAAGCTTCGATTTGTATCGCCACGCCTCGATCACCGTCCGTCCACACGGCTCCGGCTGCCGCCACGGGATTGGCAAAGTTCACTCTCACTGATGTAGATGGATCGACGCAGAAATAGGAGTGGCCGCCATTACCGCTGCCGTCAATCTCGCCATCGTCTCCGTCCACCGAGTCAGTGATCTGCACGCCGGGAATCCGAGGGTCCTCGATATTCGGCAGCAGGATTTCTCCGCAATCAAAGCTAAGGAAATCATCGATCTGGGCGTCTTCGAAATCCTCAAGCTGACACTCTTCGCAAAAGTCATCAGGCAAGTCTTCAACCGAAAGATACGGCGTTGGATCGAAGATCTCTTGTCCCTCAAGTTCAAAGCTGATTCCGGCAAAGCAAAGGGACAGCAACACGGACAGTGACAACAGGTTCGAACGCATGGCAAAACCGAGGGGGTGATTGTGATCGGGGAATCTTACCACACCCCAATTAGCTTCCCAGCATACCTAGATTTTGCAGCTTGATTATGTCGTATGTATCGCCGACGATGACCGGCTTCAAAATAGCGGCGGTGGAATGCGATCGTTTAGTTTGACATTCGAGACCGCCTTCATTACCGTAAATCATGGCTATATATGATTTTATGTTTAATTGGCCAAGCACGGGCCAGCGGGATAAGAGGGAAATAGATGGCTGATTACCGAGAGATTTTGACCCGCCGTGGCGTTGTCAGTCCGGATCAACTGAGTGAAGGAGAAAGCTATGCAAAAGAGCAACGCGTAAGCGTAGCCGAAGCTTTGACTGGACTCGGTTACGCTTCCGACGAAGACGTTATGCGGGCCCAAGCCGAGCAACACGGTTTGGACTTCATCAATCTCGACGATACCCCGATTCCGCCGCATATCGTGGAGCTGTTACCAGAATCTGTAGCTCGCGAGAACAAAATTCTGCCGCTTGCTGAAGAAGACGACGTACTGCGCGTGTTAGCTAGTGATCCGCTCGATCTAGAGACATTCGATAAGCTTCGATTCATTCTAAATCGAAAGATCGAAATCGCTCTTGCCCCAAAAACACGCATTTTAGAGGCGATTAACAAGTATTACGGGCAAATCGAGGGTGAAAGTGCTGACTCGATGTTGCAAGAATTTACCGATACGGCAATCGACTTTACGGAAACAGAATCCGAAGCAGACGTCGGTGACGACAACATCGTAGACGAAAACAGCGCACCGGTGGTGAAGTTGGTTCAGCTGATGATCAACGAGGCTGTTCAACTGCGAGCATCAGACATCCATGTCGAGCCATTTGAGGATCGAATTCGAATTCGGTATCGCATCGACGGAATTTTGGTTGAGCGTGATAGCCCGCCCCGTCGTTTGCTGGGTGCTCTGATTTCCAGGATCAAGATTATTGGCGGCATGGATATCGCGGAACGCCGTCGCTGCCAGGATGGCCGAATCAAAATCACCGTTGGTGATAAGCAGCTTGATCTTCGTGTGAGTGTGATTCCCACAAATCATGGCCAGTCGATCGTGATGCGGATCCTGGATAAGGACAACATCAAGATCGGGGTTAGGCAGCTTGGCTTCAACGAGAGCAACTACAAAACGTTTAACGATCTTATCCGTCGCCCCAATGGTATCATTTTGGTGACAGGTCCGACTGGATCAGGAAAGACAACAACTCTGTACGCGGCGATGAACGAATTGAATCGTCCAGATCGCAAGATCATTACGGCCGAGGATCCGGTTGAGTATTACTTGCCGGGCATCAATCAGGTGGAGATTCGACACAACATTGGCCTCGATTTCGCCCGTGTGATCAAGGCAATGTTGCGCCAGGCACCAAACATCATCCTCGTTGGTGAGATGCGAGACTTAGAGACAGCATCGATGGGTATCCAGGCTTCTTTGACTGGACACCTGGTTTTCAGTACACTTCATACGAACGATGCGCCCAGTGCTATGACACGGATGATCGACATCGGAGTTCCAGGATATTTGGTCGCGAGTAGTGTAATCGCGGTGCTCGCACAGCGACTAGTAAGGGTCGTTTGCAAGAAGTGCGGGGAACCCCATATGCCTTCTGACGTGGAGTTGGAGAGTGCTGGCATCACGCCAGCAATGGCCGCAAAAGCCACGTTCATGAAGGGCCGCGGGTGTCCTCAATGTAACAACAGTGGCTTCCGCGGACGCATCGGAGTTTACGAGTTGATGATGATGACTTCGGGTATTCGAGAGCTTGTTTTCCGCAACGCGTCAGACCAAGAGATCCGAACGTTAGCGCTTTCCGAAGGCATGAACACGGTCTACGGCGACGGTATCAATAAGGTGTGTAGGGGGATTACGAGTATTAGCGAAGTCTTCCGGGTTGCGAAGAAACAAGAGGGCGACAAATCGTTGGAAGCGCTGGCGATAGCAGCCGAAAGCGACTAGTCCGCGAGAGATACGGATATCGGTTTAGAACATTTAACTTATCGGCGGGATTCCCCAACGATGGGTGGTGAGTTGCTCCTTTCGAGGATGCGAAAACGCACCAAGCTTTTCAAAAGTGGTTAACGCCACGAACAATGCACCGACTCATCTGAAGCGAACAGTGGCTGGGGCAAGCGCTGTGAAGTCGGTCAAAGAGAACAAAGTTGCTTTGTACGGGATCATGCCGTTCGGCAGATCGCAAAGTGGCAAGACCGAGGAGAAGAGGTCCCAATCGCAGGAATGCGATGGGAGAAATTTAGATGTCCGGAATCCTAATCGACAAACTGTTAGCAGCTTGCGTTAAGCAGGGCGCCAGTGATATTCACATCACGGTAGGTCAGCCACCTGTGTTTCGTTTGCACGGTCGTATGCGGAAGCTCGAGACGAAGTCTCTTGAGAGTGAAGACACGACTGCATTAATGAAGAGTATTACGCCGGGTCGTTGTCAGCAGGAGCTACAAGAAAAAGGCGGTACGGACTTTGGCTTCGCGTTCGGCGATGCGGCACGTTTTCGTGTTTCTGTTTTTCGCCAGCGTGGCGACATTGCCATGGTCTTGCGTCAGATTCCCAACGACATGCTGACGTTCGAGCAGCTAGGCACACCAGAGGTAATCGCCAAGCTTGCACATCGTCCTCGAGGTTTGTTCCTTGTTACAGGTCCCACGGGATCCGGTAAGAGTACAACGCTTGCGAGCATGGTGAATTACATCAATGAGACGGTCGATCATCACATCATCACGATCGAAGACCCGATCGAATTCTATCACTATCACAAAAAGTCGACAGTGAATCAGCGCGAGGTGGGTACCGACGTTCCCACGTTTGCTGAAGCGATTAAGCGTGCGTTGCGACAAGACCCCGACGTTATTTTGGTGGGCGAGCTTCGTGACTTGGAAACCATCGAAGCGGCCATTACAGCTGCGGAAACCGGTCACGTTGTATTCGGCACGCTGCACACGAACAGTGCTCAGGGCACGATCAACCGAATCATCGACGTGTTTCCTGCTAACCAGCAGGACCAAATTCGAACACAGCTTTCAACAGCGATCATCGGCGTGCTTTCGCAAGCACTCTTGCCGAAAATTGGTGGCGGTCGATGTGCGGCCTACGAATGTTTGGTGGTGAACTCGGGTATCGCCAACCTGATTCGTGAAGGCAAAACCTTCCGAATCACATCGCAGATTCAAACAGGTGCCAAGTACGGAATGTGCCTGATGGACGACTCGCTATTCAAGCTTTGGCGAGATGAATTAGTTACTGCCGAAGACGCAATGACAAAAGCGCAAAATCCAGATGATCTAGCGCAGCGAATTGCGGCGGCCAAGCGAGGCATGTTCGACGAGGAAGACGGCGAAGAAGATGCTGGGTAGACCAGTTATTTGAAGAGAAATGGAACACTGTTGCAGGAAGCCAAATAAGAGCGGGCAAACGAGTTTAGGGTAATTCATGGCGATTCAGCGTATCGGACAAATCCTGGTTGACCTCGGTTTCATCGATGATGACCAGTTGGAAATGTTGCTTGAAGAGCAGACGCGGAATCCTGGCGAAAAGCTGGGCCGTATTTCCATTGATATGGGTTTGATCACCGAGGACCAACTCTCGTTAGCTTTGGCTGAGCAGATGGGTATGCAGGTTGTCAGTCTGGCGGAAGTTGAAATTCCAGAAGACGCGATTGCGGCCGTCACGACGGAGATGGCAGAACTGTACCGTGTGATTCCCATCAAACTGGAAGGCGACTCGCTAACTGTTGCAACGTGCGATCCGCAAAACTTATCAATTCAAGACGAATTGCGAACGTTTTTGGGTCTCGATATTCAACTGTTGGTTGCTACTGAAACAGACATCAACAAAGGCATCGCAAAATTCTACGCCGAAGATGCGGAGAGTTTCGAAGGCCTTGTCGGGATGCTCGAGGAAGACTCCGATTTGGAGGAAGCTGCGGCTGCACTCGAATCGGATGGCCCTATCGATCTAAGTAGTTTAGAAGCGATGGCGGAAAGCGCGCCAGTTCGCAAGCTGCTGAACATGGTGCTCTTGCTGGCGATTAAAGACCACGCGAGTGATATTCACTTCGAGCCATTCGAAGACGAGTTCCGCATTCGCATCAAAGCGGACGGTGTGCTTTACGAAATGGTTCCTCCGCCACGTCACTTGGCATTCGCAATTACTACGCGGATCAAGGTGATGGCGAATTTGGATATCGCCGAACGTCGAATGCCGCAAGACGGTCGAATCGAGTTAATGCTAAGCGGTCACCCGGTCGACTTGCGTGTGAGCGTGATGCCAACGATGTTTGGCGAAAGCGTGGTCATGCGAGTGTTGGACCGAACAGTCGTCTCGCTGGACCTTGGTAAGGTCGGCATGAAAGACGAAATCATGTCTCAATTCCGTTCGGTGATGCACAAGCCAAACGGAATCATTCTCGTTACAGGACCGACGGGATCCGGAAAAACGACGACGTTGTATTCGGCTCTGTCTGAGTTGAATGAGATCACCGAGAAAGTGATCACGACAGAAGACCCTGTTGAATACGACATCGACGGAATCGTGCAGATTCCGATCGACACTGGGATCGGTAATACGTTTGCGAGTTGTTTGCGCGCGATCTTACGCCAGGATCCCGACCGGATCTTGGTTGGAGAGATTCGAGATATCGAAACGGGTGAGATCGCCATTCAAGCCGCGCTGACTGGTCACTTGGTCTTTAGCACGCTGCACACGAACGACGCGCCGGGCACGATCACGCGACTTCGCGACATGGGCATTCAGCCGTTCATGATCACGGCAACGGTCGAGGCGATCCTAGCTCAACGACTTGTGCGCCGCATCTGCCAAGCATGCAAGGAAGAGGTTGAAGTTTCTGACGACCTACTCGCGCAAATGAACATGAGGCGAGACGAGTTGGGCGATCGTCAGTTCTATCGTGGCAAGGGTTGCGATACGTGCAACAACACTGGGTACAAAGGGCGCGTTGGTCTGTTCGAATTCATGCTGATGAACGACGACCTGCGGGAAATGGTGGTTGCGGGTGCGTCGACAGACGAACTTCGTGAGAAAGCCATTTCGTTTGGAATGAAGACATTGCGTAATGTGGGAATGGAGTACGCGTACGAAGGAATGACAACTGCTGATGAAGTCGTGCGCGAAACGATTTTGGATGCTTAAACAAATCAGACGCTAGGAACGTCCTGGCGAATACGAAACGGGTCGCGGAATTTTTCGCGAATACAACAAAACGAGTCTTGCACTAAAACGGGGAACAAACAATGCAAACTTTTCAATTCGAAGCGATGGATGCCACGGGCACAGAGATCCGTGACGAGATCAATGCAGAAAATGAAGAGCAAGCGCAAGCTACCATTCGCGAGATGGGATACTTCGTTACGAAGATCGCCATCAAGAAAGGCCGCAAAGAGGCCGGCAAAAAGGGTAGTGGCAAAAAGCGTGCGTTCGCAATCGGTTCGGTCAAGACAAAAGACTTGTCAGCGTTTACTCGTCAGTTATCTATTCTGCAAAACGCGGGTCTCCCGATTCTGCGAAGCTTGCGAATTCTCGAACAACAAGCCAAGGGTGGCCGACTCAAGAACTCGTTGATGGATGTCTGCGAGGAGATCGAGTCAGGCTCAACGCTTTCGGAAGCGATGGGTAAATCACCGAAGGCTTTCGACCGGCTCTATGTGAACATGATCAAAGCCGGTGAGGCCGGTGGTGCTTTGGAAGCGATTCTTCAACGTCTTGCTGACTTCATGGAGCGAGCGGAAGCACTGAAACGAAAAGTAAAAGGTGCGATGATCTATCCGGTCGTCGTCATCATGGTCGCGGTTTTGATTCTGACATTCATCATGATCAAGATCGTACCAACCTTTAAAACGATCTTCGAAGACTTCGGTACCGAGTTACCTGCTGCGACGCAGTTGCTGATCTCGGTTTCGAACGCGACGGCGGCTTACTGGTACGTCATTCCGTTGTTCCCACTTTCGGTTTGGTTGCTGGTCAAGCTCGTTCGAAAGTTCAAAGCTGGCCGCATGGGCTGGGACATGTTCTCCTTGAACTGGCCAGTCTTTGGCATGTTGATCGAGAAGAATTCGATGGCTCGAACAACACGAACACTAGGCACGTTGGTGGCATCGGGTGTACCTATTTTGGAAGCACTGACCATTACCCGAGAAACTTGCGGTAACGCGATGTTCCAACGGCTCTATGGCAAAGTGGCAGAATCAATTCGCGAAGGCGATACGATTTCGAAGCCGATGAAAGACTACTCAACGCCCGGTTTTCACCCTGTTGCGTTGATCTTGTGGGCGTTCGCCGCAGCATTCCCCGCATTGTGTTTGCTATCAATCCCTTCTGTTCGAGGGATGGCCGGTTCCCTCGCATTGGCGTGTGCTGTCCTTGGCGGACTTTACTACGTCACGCGAATGAATCGACGTGTCGTGGACGATTTGGTGGTGAATATGGTTGATGTTGGAGAAGAGACCGGTGAATTGGATACAATGCTGTACAAGGTTGCCGATATCTATGACGACGAAGTCCAGGTTATCACTGATAGCTTAATGAGTTTGCTTGAGCCGTTGCTCATTGTCTTTCTTGGAGGTGCAGTCGGCTTCATTGTGATTTCGTTGTTCATGCCACTAGTAAGTCTGATTCAAAACCTTACGTAAATACGGTCGTTGGCGACAAAGGTAGGGCCAAGTCGTCGACATTAAAAACGAATAACTGGTCAGATGACCGCAGGGGTTAGGAAATGATGATTTTAAGTGAAGCGTTTCAACGGAAAGTCACGTGTAACAAAGAGTCATCAACCAACACGGGAGAAATCGAAATGAATGCTCAGACTCGCCGCTCGAAACGGCAAGCGTTCACGTTAGTCGAACTTCTGGTGGTCATCACGATCATCGGGATCTTGGTTGCCCTGCTGGTTCCAGCAGTCACCAGCGCGCTTAGGAACGCGAAAGATGCTCGAATCGCAATTGAGGTTCAGGGCCTTGCAAACGCTATGGAAGCTTACAAGTTGAAGCACGGCGCTTACCCGCCAGACTTCGCTCTTGATGCAATAGGCGATGGTGATCAGATCGTCAATCACTTGGCTCGCAACTTCCGCTATCGAAACAAGAACGGTGATGTCTACTCTGACATTTCCACGTTGGATCCAGCGGAGGCACTTGTGTTTTGGCTAAGTGGATTGAGTGAGAATAAGAAGTTCCCACTTACGGGCCGCGAAGCCTATTCCGATTTGTTTCCAGCGAAAATTAAGAGTGATCAACCGTTCTATGAATTCGACCAATCACGTTTGCGAGACTCGGATGAGGACGGATGGCCTGAGTTCTATCCGCAAGATCTTGAACTACCGTATGTGTACATGGTTAGTCAAAACTATGGCGTTACCAACGACAACGAAACACTTGCTGTTGCCGTACCACACGCGATTTTGAACGGATTGTCAGCGGTACGAGCTTACTCATCGGAATGGGCGACCAGCACAGGTGAAACCGCCGTGACTAGCGCCGAGGCTGTTGGCGTAAAGCGATTTGCGAATGAAGATAAATTCCAAATCTTGTGCGCTGGGCAAGACAACGCATTTGGTTGCGTTGTCGAAGGCAATCAGAACATCTCGCCAACGTTTGCAGATGGCATCGGCTACGAAGCTGCGGATGGGGACAACATCGCCAATTTCAGTGAGAGTACTCTCGAGGCGGCGAAGCCAAACTAATGCGAGCCTTTACGAACCAATCCGAACGCGCGATCGAACGACCTAGTCGTTTGCGACGAACCCGCACGATGGGCTTTACGCTTATCGAATTGCTGGTGGTCATCATGCTGATTGGCATTATGGCTTCGTTCGTCCTAGTCGCCTTGGCCGGAGTGACAACTCAAGCCAAAGAAGATCGTACACGTGCGCAGATCATGAAAATTCATGAACTGCTCATGGAACAGTGGGAAGAGTATCAATACCGTCGCGTGCCACCCACGCAAGCCATGCGTAATCACATGCAAGGCGGTGCGAAGTTGAACTCGGTCCAGTTGGCACAGCAGCGGTTACTCGCTTTGCGTGAACTCATGCGAATGGAGATGCCAACTTACATTAGTGACATTGCGAACCCATCGAAATTTATCGCGGGCAGCGCAGGTAATGCTCCGTATCAACCTTCGCGGTGGCGTGCATACAACCAACGTGCTTTGCGGATAAATGCAGATTGGCTGCAGCCAGATAGTATTGGAGACGACCTTGAGCGTAAGGCAGTCGCCGATTTCCAACAAGCAGAATGTCTTTATCTGATCTTGTCGCAGATTCGTGATGCTGACTCTTCAGCGCTTGAGTTCTTTACCGAAAAAGAAATCGGTGATGTCGATGGCGACGGAATGAAGGAGATCCTTGACGGTTGGGGGAACCCCATTCGTTGGATGCTTTGGGCGCCAGGATATACCTCGCCGTTGCAGGTAGCCCTGAATGAAAAGCTTGAGCAACATGACCTCCACGACCTGTCGCAAGTAGGTACTGGTTACGTTGATGCGAATTTCAACGAACAGTTTTCAACCACGATCGGTGGCGAATCGGTGTCGGTCGATACTGCCTTTCTGCCACGCACGCTGTACCCACTTGTCTTTTCCACCGGGCCGGATGGAAAGTCGGGAATCATTATCAGCACGGAGGAAGAATCGGGTAAGTCAGGCGTAATTGATCAGAACTGGTTTTGGGTCAGCAACGATCCATACAGTCGCAATAAGCAATATCGGATGTTTCTCATTGGGGCACCTTCCGTCAAGCAACCGGAAGCAATGGCAGACGACATCTCCAATCATTATTTAACAACAGTCCGGTAATAACATGGTTTCCAAACGAAACGAAGCAGTGCCCAGGTACCGTGGTGGCGAACGTCGTCGCACGGGACTTACGCTGACGGAGTTGCTGGTGGTGATCGCTATCTTGGTGGTCGTAACTTCGGTGCTTGCACCGTTAGTTGCTCCGTCATTGGATGGACGAGAAGTTCGTGAAGCAGCACGAC
>CAYNJG010000115.1:13826-21196 GCA_964397295.1 uncultured Pirellulaceae bacterium | reverse complement strand
ATTCAATTTCGTGAACGGAGCGGCGGTCGGCAGAGTGTCCGGAGCAGTCTCCTCCGGATCAAACGACGCAGACATCGACATGTCGATGAACGCTAGGACGATTATTGGCAATAACGTATCTATGGACGCGATGCGCAACCTGGTCGCTCACAGTGAAGGCTACTCCGAGGTCACGACCAACGTTGTCGGTGGAGCAGGAAAGTCGCTTGGCCAGGTTCTCGAAAATATCTTTAGCGGGAATTTCGCGGCGGCGTTCAGCTCGTTTCCGTCCGTCCTGACGGATGGCGGAAGTATCTCGGATGTTGACATCACGAATACCGCTACCACGAATGTCGGCAGCAACTCAGCGCTGATCGCTGGCAACACGCTTTCGGTAACCTCGCTTGCGACTGTTGAGTTTAATCCTTCTACCCGCATGACGGCGGCCAGTACATTCGTAGCCAGTGCCACTGCCGTCACGGACGTCAACATTGATTCAGACGCTTTCGTTAATCTTGGAAACGGCGTGTCATTAACCGCTCCCTCGGTCGTCGTCGACGCCGAGAATCGCATGGAAGGCACGGCCTTCAGTCGCGCGGTCTCGACGACAACCACCGAAGGAGCTTTTGCAACCGGCCTGTCTCGACTGCTGATCGGCACTCCAACCGATTTAGCCGAAGCGAAAGTCAACCTCGGCGACCGTGTGGAAATTACTGCCGCAAACTCCGTGGTCCTTGAAGCCAGAAACCGCCAGTTCCAAACAAGATCTGGTGGCGACCTTGTGTCACGTGCCGAAGGCGAGACTGATACGGGCGGCATCGGGGTCCTTAGCACCACATCCTCTTATGCCGACGCCAGCGTATACGTAGGGTCGGACGTTGTCAGTGGTAGCGACATGGTGATTTCGACTGGTGATTTATTAGTCACCGCTGACTCGGATTACAACGTAGCCCGCGAGCCGGTAAGCGAAGCCTCGTCGGCCGTTACAAGGTTCGTGGAGGTGGCGCGCACGGTGGTCGAAACAGTCTGCCGCTGGCTTCCATGGCCAGCCGATGCATTGTGCGACGCAATCACAAGGGTGGTGTTTGACCTGGTCGAAGAACTGGTTAGCCCAGCGGAAAACACGTTGGTGCGTGGAACAGGCTACAACGAAAATGACGACATCGTGCTGCATGGCGACAT
Organism: uncultured Pirellulaceae bacterium; assembly: GCA_964397295.1. Classification (GTDB taxonomy): domain Bacteria; phylum Planctomycetota; class Planctomycetia; order Pirellulales; family Pirellulaceae; genus CAYNJG01. Next base: position 20,035 of record CAYNJG010000115.1, on the reverse strand, counting down.
CTTCAATTTCGGTGGCGCCAATCAATCGTTGGTCGTCAATGCCGACGGAACGATAGATGCAAGCGGCATAACCGTGACTCAAGATGAAAACAACATCTACGTCGACGATATCGTTAACGACGCAAGATCCAGAATGCGTTTTATTGCTCCGGGAGGTTCTATTTCCGGCACAGCTACTCTGCATCTCAACAAACTGATCGACTTGATCGACGTCGACAACCATAGCAACAAGAACCTGGTCTTTGGTCGCGTCAACATGGTGAGCGAAAATGAGGGTGACCCGGATACCGAATACCGCTCCAGACATACACAGTCGTTCATGTATCCGTTCGATTCCACCATTGTTCACAGCACTTTTGATGTCGATAATCACGGAACAGGTGACATTGTCTTCACCGAGTCCATCTCCAACCCTGCCGCTTTCTTCAACTTCGACAACCCTCAGGGTGACATCCGAACATCAAGCAACGCCGTTTCGCTTAACACCGGCGATGTGGGGCACTTTAGCGTGAACGCTGGCGGTGACGTTGGAACTGCGACGAACCCATTCAAGGTTGGCCTGCTGCGAGGCAAGTTTATGCCAAACGGAATGATCGCACACATGCCAGCCGAACTAGTAGTCAACTCCACGAACGGCGGAGCCTACTTGGAATTGACAGGCGAGAACACACTATTTGCGCCTTACAACTCAGGCACTGATATCGTGGACGGCATTACGCTTACCGTCGACGCACGGAATACGATCGATGTGCGGATGCCTCAAGGTCAAGTCATCGATAACGCGGGAATGCGCCACGACACCCCGGCGGTTTACGACATACTAAGAGCTTCCTCGTCGCACGGCAGCGTTACGATTGATGCCGACGCAGGCAATCTGAATTTGGAAAAGAACAATATCTTTACCAACTGGCATCCAACCAACGACGCCATCACGCGATCGCGAATCCTTGCACCCATGGGCAATGTCGCGTTGACCGCATCTGACGCCATCGTAGACGGCGATGCGACTGCCAGCAGCAACATCGACGCTCAGAGCATATCGCTCACAGCAGAGACCGGTGGCATCGGCACGGCTGCAAATCCTGTAGAGATAGATGCTTCTACCAGCACCGTCACCGCCAGCGCTGCATCGCTCGGCATTTACCTTTCCGAAAAATCGGGCGACTTCAGAGTCAACCAAATTGCTGCAGCTGGACCTGTTTCCTTGGTTGCACCGGGCTCCATCATCGATTCGAACAGCGGTACGGCAAACAATATCTCCGGAACGACTGTCAATCTAACGACATCGTCGGGAATCGGAACTAGTACGAATCCATTGGATGTTGATTCGACTTCCATCACCATTGCCGCGGCTACCGGCGTTACGTTAAACGAAACCAATGGCGATGCTAATGTCGAGCAAATCACGACAACCAACGGCGACATCACGCTCACGGTGAACGCCGGCGATGCAAACATCAACTCCCTTCAGGCCCAGGCTCCGGACGGCGATGTTTTTGTGACTGCCAGTGGATCCATCGTGGACGCCAACAACAATACCAACACCAACATTCGATCGAATTCCGTCACGCTCAATGCCCAAGGCTCGATTGGTGAAGCGGCCAATGATCTCGAAATCGACACGAACTTAACGGGATCGCTCACTTCTACTGCAGCTCAGAACATCTACGTCACTGAAACTGCTGGGCAACTTCAACTGGGCAATCTGACATCACAAAGCGGAGACATTCGAATCACCACCCCGGATACCGCGGGCACGGGTGACGATATAGTAGTCACCGACGACGCCACAATTCTCGCGACCACGGGCGGTATCAACCTGCGAGCAGGTGACCACGTCACAACACAGGATTCCAGCACGCTACGGGCTGGCGGCACGCTAAGAATCGACGGTGACTTTGGAAACGCAGACACGGGAACGGGAACCCAAATTACATTGCGAGGACAACTGCATGGTGCTCCGACGCAGATCCATGGCAACTTTGACGACGATACCGTCCTGTTCGATCTTTCTGCAATCAGTGGAAACACATCTGTCTTAACGGGTAACGGGGATGACCTTGTCTCTGTCGACCGACTACCAACACTGAACTCACAAACGGCTGGACAACAAGACACACTGAACCTGGACGGCCAAGCCGGAACCGATCAGTACACCATCAACTTGTCTGGCACGGGCGACTATCGCATCAACGCAATTGATACGGGCGGCACTGGTGACGACACAGTTACGCTCAACGGAACGGCTCAAGACGATTCGTTCCTCGCCCGCAGCCAATTCATCGCACTGCTGCAAAGCGACAATCCAGGGGTTGCCGAGAATGTGGAACGAGTCAACTACGATTCCTCTATCGAGCAACTCGTCGTCAACAGTCTCGCGGGCAACGACAGCTTTGCCGTGGACGATTCGAGCACAGTGACAACGTTTGATGGCGGACTTGGCAACGACACATTCCAAATCGGCCAAGTGTACGGCTCGCTCAGGGATGCCGCTGCTGGAGTCGCAAGTGGAGACGAGATCGCAACGACTCGAACAACTCGCGGCTACCTGAGCCACGGAGTCAGCCATCCTTCCACGATCATTGCCGGAGCGGGCGAGGACAGTGTATCTGTCTATCGCAATGTTGGTGACGTGAACGTCGACTTGGGGGACGACTGGGATACGGTCGAAGTTCAGTCGTTTGCAGTGGCCGACCCCTCGAATCCAACGCAGCCGAGTACGCAAGACAATGGCAATGACGAATCCTACATCGAATACGCGATGAATGGAGTTCTCACCGTCGATGGCGGTTCAGCAAACGATGCGATCGATGTGGTAGGAACTGAGTTTGCTGACAACGCTGTGGTAACCAGCACACAAACATTTGGCGCCGGACTGAACCTAAACTACGAAAACATCGAAATCTATGAACTCGACTTGGCAGACGGGAACGACCATTTCTTCATCCATAGCACCAATGAACAAACCCTGACAACGACCACAGGCGGTCTCGGCAACGACCAGTTCGAAGTGATGGGCGATGTTACGGAACTGATCGTCAGCCAGCCAGCCAATTCCACCGATCCTCTGACCAGTTTCGCTGCGATAAGCCACGAACTCACGGAACTTGACGGCCCACTAGTCACCAATGCTGGTAATGGTGAGTCCAGAACACTCGCCGAACCAGTTATGCTTTTTGGAGAAACGAACACTCCACAAACGCCTCCGACCAGTGACTTTGCAGCACCGCAATTTGATGTTCTCAATATCTATAACGACGAGAGCACCAGTAACGACACTGGAACGCTAACCGCGACGCGCCTCACCGGCTTGGGCGCATCTGGAACGTTAAACGTTGACCTCGGCACGAGCATCGCGCCCGATTCACAAGCCTTCTCCGGCATCACATACGACGGATTCCATTCACTCGAACTCTTACTTGGCAGCGGCGATGACAACCTTAGTGTCACTGGCACGGCAGGAACTACGACCACCGTCTTGCATGGCGGAGGTGGTGGCGACACCATCAATATCACGGATGGCGGTGGAGTAGATTTCCCACTCGTCGTATTTGGCGATACGTCTCAGGATGGCGTTCGCTACAGTGGAACGGCGGGCGTTGCTGGACCACACGCCAACTCATTCACGAATCCGGGCGAAGACACGATCAATGCCAGCCAGTCATCGACTGGAATCATTGCATTCGGCGGGGCAGAAAATGACGATCTGATCGGAAGCCAAGGCAACGACGTCTTGTCCGGAGGACTAGGCGGCGACGAAATTCTAGGCAACGCAGGCGACGACATACTCTACGGTGACAACGAAATCAATTTCGATCCTGCGACTGGCGCACTTGGATTCATAACGTCAGCACCGACAGCCGGCGCAGACACCATTGAAGGCGGAGCAGGCAACGACGTTATCTTCGGCGATCATGGCGAAATACAACAAGACGCCTCTCTTAATCTGCTGATGGCTGAAACGATCGAGACGCTTGCCGGCGAGGCCGATACACTTCGAGGCAATGATGGTGAAGACATTATCTTCGGTGGCTTGGGCGGCGACAACATTCAAGGTGGCGATGACAATGACATCATTCTAGGTGACCACGGATCGGTTCAATTCGATGCAGCCGGCAATCGATTGGCGATCGAAGGCACAAGAGAAAGCGGAGCTTCGGACAACATCCAAGGCAACGCGGGTGACGACATTTTGTTCGGCGGAATAGGTGCCGACCAGCTGTTCGGCAACGAAGACAATGACGTATTGGTGGGTGATGAAGGTCGCGTTGACTACGCTGCTGGTGCTGCCACCATCGAGACAACCACCACCTCGACCGAAGGCGATGACGACCAGTTGCACGCAGGGGAGGGCAGCAACACGGTACTCGGTGGATTCGGAGACGACACCATCACGTCAGGCGCCTCGAGCGACTACTTGATCGGCGACAACGGACGCGCCGAATTCGATGCAACGAACACGCTACAGAGAATCGCCACGACTGCGCTCGACCCGGGTGCCGATGATATGATCAATGCAGGTGAAGGATCAGATGTCGTCATCGGTGGCGGCGGAGACGATGACATCCATGGCGGAAGCGGCGCCGGTGCGGACGTTCTTCTTGGTGATAACGGAGAAGCCATTTTTGAAGAAGGAAAGCTAACAGAGATACATTCAACCGACCCGTCTATCGGCGGAAGCGACATGCTCCTAGCTGGTGATGGCGACGATGTCGTGATCGGCGGAATCGGATCTGACTTCATCAGCCGCGACCGAGATGGAAACGACGTTGCAACCGATAGCGGCGACGATGTCATCCTGGGCGACAATGGATCGGCAACGTTCTCTTCAACCGGCGAGATTCAAACGATCTCCACGAATAACCCAGAACACGGCAGCGATGATTCAATCTTCGCAAGCGACGGATCTGACGTGGTGTTCGGTGGCAGTGGCAATGACGATATCGACGCAGGATCCGACGGCGGAGCAGACATTGTCATCGGCGACAACGGCTCTATGACTGTCGGCGAAACGGAAACAGTCATCAGCACTAGCGACACCGTGGGCAATGACTTCGGCGGCAATGACACCATCACTGCAGGCAATGGTCCTGACGTCATCTTCGGTGGAAGCGGAGACGACGACATCGAAGCAGGTGACGACGAAACTCGAGACGTACTAGTCGGTGACAACGGCACCGCAACGTTCACCTCAGACGTACTCACTGACATCCGCTCAACAGAACCATCTCTCGGCGGAAGCGACAAGCTCCTAGCTGGCGATGGCGACGATGTCGTGATCGGCGGAATCGGCGCTGACTTCATCAGCCGCGATCGAGATGGAAACGACGTTGCAACCGATAGCGGCGACGACGTCATCTTGGGCGACAATGGATCGGCAACATTCTCTGCAACCGGCGAGATTCAAACGATCTCTACGGATAACCCGGAGCACGGCAGCGATGATTCAATCTTCGCAAGCGACGGATCTGACGTGGTGTTCGGTGGCAGTGGCAATGACGACATCGACGCAGGAACTGACGGCGGAGCTGACATCGTCATCGGCGACAACGGCTCCATGACCGTTGGCGAAACAGAGACAGTCATCAGCACTAGCGATACCGTGGACAATGACTTCGGTGGCAATGACACCATCACCGCCGGAAATGGCCCAGACGTCATCTTCGGTGGAAGCGGAGACGACGACATCGAAGCAGGTGACGACGAAACTCGAGACGTACTAGTCGGTGACAACGGCACCGCAACGTTCACCTCAGACGTACTCACTGACATCCGCTCAACAGAACCATCTCTCGGCGGAAGCGACAAGCTCCTAGCTGGCGATGGCGACGATGTCGTGATCGGCGGAATCGGCGCTGACTTCATCAGCCGCGATCGAGATGGAAACGACGTTGCAACCGATAGCGGCGACGACGTCATCTTGGGCGACAATGGATCGGCAACGTTCTCTGCTACGGGCGAGATTCAAACGATCTCGACGGATAACCCGGAGCACGGCAGTGACGATTCAATCTTCGCAAGCGACGGATCTGACGTGGTGTTCGGCGGCAGTGGCAATGACGATATCGACGCAGGAACTGACGGCGGAGCTGACATCGTCATCGGCGACAACGGCTCCATGACCGTTGGTGAAACTGAAACAGTCATCAGCACTAGCGACACGGTGGACAATGACTTCGGCGGCAATGACACCATCACCGCTGGCAACG
>CAYNJG010000115.1:0-13726 GCA_964397295.1 uncultured Pirellulaceae bacterium | reverse complement strand
CAAGCGACGGATCTGACGTGGTGTTCGGCGGCAGTGGCAATGACGATATCGACGCTGGAACTGACGGCGGAGCTGACATTGTCATCGGCGACAACGGCTCCATGACCGTTGGCGAAACGGAAACAGTCATCAGCACAAGCGACACGGTGGACAATGACTTCGGTGGCAATGACACCATCACCGCTGGCAACGGACCTGACGTCATCTTCGGTGGAAGTGGAGATGACGACATCGAAGCGGGCTCTGACACGTCACCTGATGTTCTGGTTGGTGATAACGGAACCGCGACCTTCACATCCAACATGCTGACTGAGATCCGGTCAACAGAACCATCACTCGGTGGAAGCGACGTGTTGCTGGCTGGTGATGGCGACGATGTCGTGATCGGCGGCTTTGGAACGGACTACATCAACCGACTTCGAGACAACAGCGATGTTGGTGTTGATTTTGGAAACGACGTCATCCTTGGCGATAGCGGCCTAGCAACCTTCACCAGCGGCATCCTCACACATATCGAAACTACGGCTCCCGAACACGGCAGCGGAGACTTCATCTTTGCCAGCGACGGCGACGACGTCGTGATGGGCGGCTCGGGTGCCGACCAAATCGACGCGGGTACCGATTCCGGTGAAGACGTAATTCTCGGGGACAATGGCACGGCTGACTTTGACGTCGTTGACGGCCGCAGCCTCCCACGATTCATCCAATCCACCGACACGAGCTTTGGTGGAATTGATTCGATCCTGTCCGGCAACGGTTTTGACATCTTGCTTGGTGGAAGCGAAGGCGACTTTTTGGACGCCGGTGGAAATGACACGAGTCGCGATATCGTCTTTGGCGATCACGGCGCATTAACTTTCGACGCAGATGGAGACCTTACAAACGCGACTTCCGTAGCACCTACCGTCGGCGGCAACGACCTGATCCTCACCAAACTTGGGGCTGACATCATTGTTGGTGGTCAAGGAAACGACGTCATTGATGGCGGTACCGACGCAACCGGTGACAGCAGCCAGGACATCGTTCTTGGCGACAACGGCGAAATGACATTCGACGCTGACGGAGTGCTAATCGAGATCCACACAACCAACGCAGAAATTGGTGGAGAAGACAATATCACGACTGGCGGTGGTGAAGATGTCGTGATGGGTGGCGCGGCCGACGACCAGATCAACGGCGGAGCAGATGGTGACGTCTTGCTCGGCGATAGCGGACTGGCTGAATTCGACTCGATCGACGGTCAAAGCGTGCTTCGCAGAGCCGAATCGACGGACACGAGTATCGGCGGCGAAGACACGATCACCGGCGGCAGCGGTCGCAACGTTCTGCTTGGCGGCCAAGCCAATGATACGATTACCGGCGGCGCGGACCGTGATTTCGTCCTAGGTGATAACGGCACTGCACTGTTCGATCCAACGGGTGTGTTGCGAACACTTACCTCGACGCTATTCGAAACACAGCCAGCCGACGGCGGCGACGACTTTATCACCACTGGTAATGACGTCGACTACGTGATCGCGGGCCCAGGCAATGACATCGTTGGAGCTGGTGGTGGCGACACAACAGACATTGCATTCGGTGACGATGGAGAACTTACGTTCGATGCGACGGGACTCCTCGTGCAAGCCAAAACGTCGAATCCGAATGACGGCGGCAACGATGAACTTTACCTTGCCGACGGATCGGACATCGCGATCGGTGGACCAGGAAACGATCGTCTTGTAGCCGGCAGCAACGACGACGTGGACTCGGGTGACGACATCGTGATCGGCGACCTCGGTATCGCCACGTTCGATGGCAATGAGAGTCTGGCCACGTTCATTTCCACTGAAGAAGAAATCGGTGGCGAAGACCTTGTCTTCGCCGGCGCCGGAAACGACATCGTAATCGGCGGCATGGCAGACGACACGATCCTTGCCCACTCCGGTGACGACATCGTGTTTGGTGACTCCGCACAGTTAACGTTTGCGAACGGCGTCTGGTTGCGACTAACTTCCACCGCCCAAGAAACCGGAGGGAACGACGAAATACTCGCCCACGCGGGCAACGACATTGTCGTCGGCGGAACAATGGACGACATCTTGATCGGCGGAGTAAATGGCAACGATATCATCTTGGGAGATAACGGCTCTGTCGTCGGCCCCGATGGATCCGCAGACGCCAACGACATTGTTTCGACAGGCTTCACTCTGGGCGGCGGCAACGACCGCATCTTGGTTGACGATGGCTGGAACCACATCATCGGTGGCGACGGAGAAGACATAATCGCCGGTGGATCCAGCAGAGACTGGATTGCGGGCGACTATGCCGACGCCATCCGTGATACGTCATTCCGCATGCAAGAATTCGTGAGCATAGCCGAAGATATCGGTGGAGCAGACGGCATCTCGGGTCGAGCTGGCTTCGACGTCATTCTTGGTGGTGCTGACGGCGACACTATCGCTGGACACAGTGGCAGAGACGTCATCCTTGGCGATAGCGGACACATTCTTACCAACGCCGAAGCCATCTTCAACATCCGCGCAACCGCACCGACCATTGGTGGCGAAGACCTCCTGTTCGGCAATGGCCATGACGACATCATTATCGGTGGAGCTTTCACCGACACCATCGACGGCGCTGACGGCAACGACCTTATCGTTGGTGACTTGGCGGTTGCTGGCTTCACAACCTTGTTCTTGGAATCCGTAACTTCGATCAACCCTGACGTTGGCGCCGCAGACCAAATCCTCGCCGGACCAGGCGACGACAAAGTAATCGGTGGCCTCGGCAACGACAATATTGAAGGCGGAAGCGACGACGGAGAAGATCTCATCTTCGGCGACCATGGCCATGCAAGCTTCGACCTTGTCAACAATGTCAGTATGCTTCGCGAAGCACGCACGCAAGATCCGTTCTTCGCAGGAGCGGATTCCATCGACGGCGGAGACGGACCAGACCTGATCTTCGGCGGAAGTGCTGCGGACGAAATCCAAGGCGGCACAGACTCAGCCGACGACATTCTGGTCGGCGACAACGGCCGAGCAACATACGATGCTTCGTTTGTTCTCACCGAACTAACTTCCACAGATGATGCCATCGGTGGAACGGATACGCTAACTGCCGGCGAAGGCAATGACATGGTCATTGGCGGACGTGGTTTCGATCAAATTGATGCCGGCACGGGTGTCGGTACCGACCATATCATCGGCGACAGCGGATTCATGTTGTACGACAATGTGGGCGGACAAAGCCTCTTACGGCGGGTCGAATCGACACTGCCAGCTGACGGACACGGCGATAACATTATCGCAGGTGACGGGCCCGATGTTGTCATTGCAGGAGCCGGGCAAGACAACGTTGAAGGCGGAAGCGACGAAGCTCGCGACATAATTGTTGGTGACAACGGATTCGTCCAATTCGATTCCACTGGCAACGTCGAGCAAATCCAGAGTGCCTTCTCCGAAATCGGCGACGCGGATACGATCACCACTCTCGCTGGCGACAACTTCATTATTGGCGGCTCGGCCAACGATACGATCACCACCGGCCCAGGCGAAGACATCATCCTCGGCGATAGCGGGCACATCGCCGCCAACGCGGGCTCCTTCATCAGTGCTATTGCCGTCGACTTCGGTGTCGGTGGCGATGACCTAATTGAATCAGGCGCAGGCAACGACTTCATTATGGGCGGAGCCGCCAACGATACAATCGACTCTTCTGACGGCGACGACGTCATCATCGGTGACTCAGCTGACGCCAGGTTCGCAAACGGCGAATGGCTTCGCATCACTTCCATTGCCCAAGACATTGGTGGCGATGACTCCATCACCGCAGGCAGAGACAATGACGTTTCGATTGGCGGATTTGGCAACGACTTGATCTTGGGTGGCGCCGATGGCGATGACATCATCCTCGGTGACAACGGCCTGGTGGTCGGAAACGACGGATCTCCGCAAGCGAACGATATCATCACCACCGGATTCACAATCGGTGGCGGTAACGACAGGATCCTTGTAGAAGACGGAATCAATCACATCGTCGGCGGTGACGGCGACGACGCCATTCGAGGCGGCATTGATCGCGATTGGCTGGCTGGTGACCACGCGGACCTGATTCGCGGGCCAGGTTTCGTCATGGAAGAGTTCGTTTCAACAGCCGACACACTTGGAGGCGTCGATGGAGTCGTCGGCGGCAGTGGTTCGGACATCATTCTGGCCGGTACCGCGGGCGATATCGCAACGGGCGACTCTGGCGAAGATTTCATCATTGGCGATAACGGTCGATACATCACAGCAGGCGACAACATTCTTCGAATCGAAACGACGAGCTTTGAAGTTGGCGGTGCCGACACCCTTTACGGTGGAACCGGCAGTGACGTTGTGGTGGGCGGACACGACGGCGACGTCATTTACGGCGGAGCGCTTCAAGGCAACGATGTCCTGATCGGCGACAACGCTACCGTGGTTCGCTGGGATGGCTCCGCCGTCGCGAATGACGTTCTCAGCACAGGATTCACTGCTGGCGGAGGCAACGACTTTATCTCAGTCGACGATGGCCTGAACTTGATTGTGGGTGGTCGAGGCGAAGACAGCCTACTAGGTGGATCTCAACGCGACTATGTGGTTGGTGACTATGGAGATATCGAACGCAACTCTGGCCACGTCATCACCAAGATAGATACATCGGTACCGGCCCCCAGCCTTGGTGCAAACGACTTAATTCGCACTGGCGAAGGCGACTACAACGTTGCTATCGGCGGTGCAGCCGAAGACAGTATCTCCACCGGCAGCGGAATCGATCTGGCACTCGGCGATAACGGTCGTGTGCTCTTCGACGCAACGAATGGACAAAGCATTGCTCGCCTTGCAGAAACCACAGACGCCACCGTGGGTGGTAACGATCTGATTGTGACCGGCAACGGCATCGACTATGTACTTGGTGGAGCGGCCGACGACTTAATCGGCACCGGAGCTGACTCAGCACGTGATGTCGTCATGGGCGACCACGGCAGATTGACATTCAACGCAGTCGGCGACATCAATCGACTCGAATCACTTGACAATGCAATCGGGGGCGATGACGGAATTTGGTCGGGAGATGGCTCCGATATCATTGTCGGGGGCCCACTCAACGACTTTATCTCTGCGGGCCCAAGCGATACGAGCGACAGTCATTCCGACTACGTCCTCGGTGATAACGGCATCATCACGGTCCGTGACAGTGGAGTCACCGAACGCTTGGAAACGACCACCCCGAACATCGGGCACAACGACGAAATACTTACCGGCGGAGGCAGCGATTACGTTGTCGGTGGCTTCGGCGACGACTCAATTTCAACCGGCAGCGAAGAAGATTTGGTTCTCGGCGACAATGGATTCGCGAACTTCAACACGGCCGGGCAACTGCTCGACGCTGCGACAGATTCGCCGGAACTTGGCGGACGCGACAATATTTCAAGCGGTAGCCAGGACGACGTGGTCTTCGGCGGCTTTGACAACGACACGATCCACGGGGACGACGGACACGACACACTCTTCGGAGACAACGGTGCCGTAAACACAGTCGTGAATGATGGCGATCCAACAACGATTGATACGGCGACCACAGAAAGCCCAACACTCGGTGGCGATGATCAGATCTTCGGGGACGCCGGTCGCGACCGAATTGCCGGAGGAACTGCAAACGACACGATCAGTGGCGGCACCGAGCACGATGTGATCTACGGAGATCACGCCACATTTGACTCAAGCCTTCCCGACAATCAGTTCTTTACTTCCATTTTCACATCCGTCGCAGACGCAGGCGGGCAAGACATCATCCACGGCGACGAAGGTGATGATTTCATTGTTGCCGGGCAAGACGATGACCAAGTATTCGGCGATCAAGGTGACGACGATATCACGGGCGGACACAATGTTCGCTTTGGTGCGGACGGCGACGACTATGTTGAAGGCGGCGACGACGCCGATGTGATCCTCGGTGACAATGGAACAATTCACCGCACACTCCTACCAGGACAGGTAGACGAATGGGAACAATACCCAGCTCCATTCGACGACGTTGTTCGCACGGTCACTCGCTACGACGACATCGATCGAGTCAGTGGCGACGACACGCTGATCGGTGACAATGCCACGGACGTTCCCGGTGACATCGGTGGTGACGACATCATTCACGGACAACGTGGTGACGACATCCTGGCGGGCAGGGGGGGCGATGACGAACTCATTGGCGAACTCGGTGACGACACCATCACTGGCGGAGACGGGCACGACACCATCCTTGGCGACGTGGGAATCATCGATCGCGAGTTCATTGACGCAAACACTCCACGAGTCGACCGCAACGGTAAATGGCATCGCGACATCGTTCTCGAAGAAGTCGGCGAACTCACCGAAGTGATCGACATTGACCAGACTCCATTGCGGCTTGATGACCCCAACCTCGCCGAAAAACTGCTCACCACCGACCTGCTAGTCCTCTCCGGCGGCTACGATGCGACGGGCAACCAACTGACAAATGCAGACAACGGAGCTTGGGACACCGACTTACTGCTGATCAACCTCGACGCGGCCAACGACGACACCATTGATGGTGGCGCCGGCGAAGACTTTGTCTTCGGTCAGCGAGGCGACGACACCATTAGCGGCGGCGACGACAACGATACGATCTTCGGTGACAATGCAGAAAACCTAGTACCGTACTACACGGACCTGCCCAAGATTGCCCATACGTACCGTTTGATCGGCAGCTCAATCGATGGAATTAATATCGAAGAAGCGGGTTCGGTCATCACAACGCCATTCGTGCAAAACCCGGAAGAACTAGAATTCAACAATCCGTACCGACTTCCCGACATTCACCCGACCATTACTAGCCAACGCGTTCTCGATATCGCTGGTGCTGGCCCGCTCCAGCGAACGGACGGCACCTCAACCAGCCCGTTTGCCGCAGTAATCGCCGACATTGCACATCACGTAGATGTCTTACCCGGCAATGACGACATCCGAGGAGATGCCGGAGATGACTTCATCGTTGCTGATGACGCTTACATTAGCACCCCGCTTCTCACTGGCTTCCAAGCGGTCGATGACGCCGCCGACGCAGCTCACGACGCTTTCGCAAGAGTTGCCCATACACTCAGTGCGTTGGGCTCCGATTACGCAACGCTCAATGGAGCCACGGCGGGCGTTCCACACGACGTAATTGTCGCGAGCGATACGATCGACGGCGGCGTTGGCGATGACAAGATCATCGGTGACGAAGGACTGATCATTGTCGACTTCATCCTTGGCTTCCCAACAGATGCTGAAAACTATGTCTCTGAATCAGTTGACATCCAGAGCTACTTTGGCGATCTAACGCATATTGCGACGGACTTCGATTTCATGGCGTTTGCCGCTCACCACACGATCGTCGAAGATCTTGCAGGTGTAGGAACAACGATAACGACGAGTCCCGACGTTCACGACTACTGGGTCGGCAACGATACGATTACAGATGACTTCGGACAAAACCATATCACCGGTGATCACTCTGTGATTTTGGCGCCAAACGTGAACGGACAGCGATTTAGCTTGATCGTCCAAGAAACTGCACCGATCGACGCGGAAGCGCAGGCGGCTGCGATCGAACTTCTGACGAACAATCTCGCAGCACAAACCATAGCACTCGACGCGCACATTGCTGCGAATCACGATGTCAGTGAACTGGTGCTCACGACTTCGCAACTTGCGGCATTACCACCAAACTTTGAGTTTGACCTACGGATCGGAAACGACGTAATACAGACAACGGGCGGCGACGATTTGGTCATTGGTGACTTCGGAGCTTACTCCTTCCCAATCTTGCTCGAAACGCCGCAAACCGAGGTAGAGCAAATCGACGCAGAGCTGAGGGCAAAGATTCTCTCTGCCGATATGGCCCGATGGCTCGAGCGGCGCCATCACGAGTTCGACTATGTAGAACTCGCCGCCGGTTACCAACACCCAACCTATACGGAACGCGGCGGAGCAGCAGGCGAAGCAACGATGGAAGCTGGAAACGACACCATCAGCACGGGCACCGGAAACGACTTCGTACTTGGCGATAGCGTTTCAGTTTCAACTTCAATGCTCTTCCTATCACCAGACACACGTTTCAACGAACGAGACCCTGAGTTCAAGGTTAACTTCTTGAATCGTCGCAACTTCGAGTTGACCGGCCACTACAGTCGGATCGCGGTCGGCAACCTATTCGGCATCGATGTCATCGATGGCGGTAGCGGAGACGACACGCTGTTCGGCCAAGAGTTTAACGACGTACTAATCGGCGGAGAGGGCGTCGACGCACTCTACGGCGGTACGGGCGCAGGCAACCAGGTGATCGGAGATCCTTCCATCGACGATGTTCGACCAGGAAGCGGCGATAGCCCATCAGATGTACTACTCGATCTACTAGAGACCTATCAGTTCGACACACTGTCTCCTACGACGCTGAAGTTGATCGATGATGTCGGCAACGCGATCACCGAAAGCGAATAGAGACACGTTACTTTCGAAAGACGTTTTTTGGGAGGTTATCGAGAGGCCATCGCACATATCCACGCTTACGATACAAGCATGAATATCGAAAACGACACGCACATCGACCTGAATCGTCGATTTTCGGAGGTCCCAGTAACGGGTGGGACCGTTGACCCATCCTCGCATCAACTCTCTCGGGGTGATGTTCCGACCATTTCATGGAACGATCTCCTCAAGAAGAAGCGGGTTGTCATTTTGGCTGAGGCGGGCGCGGGAAAAACCGCAGAAATGAAAGCGGCGTGCAAAAGAATGCGCAAAGGTGGAGAACGATCCTTCTTTATCCGGTTGGAGCACCTCGCCGCTGCCTTTGAGTGTTCATTCGATGAGGGCACTGCGGCGGAATTTGATGCATGGCTCCAGTCTCAAGACGAGGCATGGATATTTCTTGATTCGGTCGACGAGGCACGTCTTCAAGGCCCGCATTATTTCGAACGAGCAGTTCGAGAGTTCGCTAAAAAGATCGAGCATGCCGGAATGAGAAGCCATATCTTTATTTCTGCAAGGGAATCGGAGTGGCGACCACGCGCCGACCTGAGGTTGATCAAAGACAAGCTCGGATTGCCAGCCGTTGAAAAAGCTTCCACGTCAGAACCTGAGACAGCGTCATCACAAGATGGCTATTCGCGTGAAGCCCGTGAACTTGAAGCCTCTAGTGATGCTTCTCCCGAGTTCTTTTCGATTTGTGATTTATCCGATTCCGAAATCCAACTTTTCTGCAAATCTTCAGGCGTCGAGAACGCGCCTAGGTTGGTAGAAGAAATAAGAAAACATGATGCGTTGGCTTTTGCTTCCCGTCCCCAGGATCTTAAAGAGCTCATTGAATACTGGAAAGCGAATGGCTGCGTTGGAACCAGATATGAGCGAGTTTCACATTACATCGGACGGCGTTTGAAAGAATGGGATCCTGACCGAAGCCCGGCCAATGAGCTAACGGCAAGCAAAGCTGGAGAGGGGGCGAAGCAACTGGCTGCTGCTGTAACGCTAACCAAACGAACACGAATCAAGGTTCCGGGTGGAGAGACAAGTGGCGCAATTGACGCCTGTGAAATTTTAAGTGAGTGGACAAGCAATGAATGCTCAGCACTGTTGCAGCGGCCACTATTTGACGAAGCAATCTATGGAATGGTTCAGTTTCACCACAGAGTGGTGCGTGAGTTCTTAACTGCTAGGTGGATTCTAGATTTGATGGAGAAGGACAGTGCGCAAACAAACATTCGGCAGCTGTTTTTTCAAAACCAATATGGATGTGAAGTCGTCGTTCCGACGATGCGTTCGATCTTGCCCTGGGTGGCTTTGGAGAACGAAGACTTCTTGGATCGCACAATAGCGCTATCGCCAGACGTCTTGGTGGACTACGGCGACCCTGCTCGAATTTCACTTCCGGCCCGCATTCGAATTCTCAAGGCCTACTGCAAGCAGAAAGCCCTACATCATGACCTTTGGAACATCGACAGAGCTGGACTTGTTCGATTTTCTAAACCCGATCTCGTCCCAACAATTCGAGAACTCCTGAAGGAATACGCAGGGTGTACCGACGTTACTGATGTACTGCTGGAATTCATACGTCATGGTGAGCTGGAAGAGTTGTCGTCAGACGTTTTTGACATCGCAATAGATTCCCAAGTGGACGAATACACCTGTGTTTGGGCACTAAGAGCGTTAGCCACGATCGGTTCTGAATCGAACGCTCAACGCTGCACTGAAGTCCTGCTATCCGACGATCGACAATTGACACCTTCGGTACTATCTGAACTTGTTTACGCATTTGGAGAGCATCTAACGCCCACGCAACTTGTCACCGCTTCGAGCCAAATGCCCAGTGTTGAGGGTATACAAAACTCCGCTCTTGTGGACGGGATTGCTGGTTACTTAGACCATTGCTCGCCTGAGCGACACCTAGAAGCGGTTTCACTAATAGGCGAACGTCTAAAGGTCGAACCCTTCATAAGTGACGCGTGCCGTGTTTCTGCTCAATTCAGTTGGCTCGTCGAGCCGGCTATGAAGGCAGTCGAGTCGCTGTTGCGCAAAAAAGAATCTCTAGCGCTCAATCCGGCTGTTTTTGAGCTAATCAACACCGCCTGCATGCTTAATACTTACGGAGGTGGCTTGCGCAACGTTGAACACGACCTCGGACAATTGATCCCGCAGTTCCAAGAGTTCAACCGAAAACTCTTCTGGAACTCGATCGAAAGAGTACGTCTCGATGCCGTGAACGACGGCAAACGTGTCGAATATTGGTGGCAAGCAAGAACAGCAAACTACTTTTGGCAATTCGACGAGAATGACTTCGACTTCTTCGTCGAAGAAGTCAACGCAAGGTCTTCGGAAGACGACAGGCTTGTTGCCCTATCATTGGCTTTCACGATTTTTCGAGACAACGCACGACCTAGGAATTGGTACAGAACGCTAAAGTCGATCGTTAAGGGGCAGTCTTTTCTCGAATCAAGGTTGAGTGAATTCTTCCATCCGAAACCGAAATCCGAAACCGAAAAACGGCTCGATCGAAGACAGGCTTATTGGCGCAAGAAGAAACAATCGCAGGAAGCAAAGGAGGAGCAATGGCACGCCGATTGGAAACAATACATTTCGAGCAACAAAGAGCAATTGCGAGATGTCTCGATTGCCAGAGACGGTTCCATTTGGAATTCGCAGAGTTATCTACTTGATCGACTTCGTGACCTGCCGGGCAATGGTTCTCACTGGGCCAAAACAAATTACCGCGGTTTGATTCCAGAATATGGCGAAGAGGTTGTAGCTGCATTTCGAGATGGTCTGATCAAATACTGGCGTGAATATCAACCAAGGATCCGATCCGAAGGAATTGAAAACCCGAGTAGCGTGCCAGTAGCAATTTCAGTTTCTCTTTCCGGCCTTGCGATCGAATCAAAGGAAGAAGAGTCATGGCCGAACAACCTGACGTCTGAAGAAGCGATCTTGGCTGCTCGTCTGGCGTTCTGGGAGATGAATGGTTTTCCAACGTGGTTCCAAGAGCTTCATGACGAGTTCCCTAAAGAGGTCAATGACCTAATTCTGAAAGAAATCCAATGGGAGCTAACATCAGGAGGCGATGGAACCTCCTTCTACATCCTTCAAGACATGCGATGGCACGGCAAGTGGATGTACGATGACGTCGCTGAGCAGTTACTCATGTATTTGAACGAGAAGGAAATCAAAGTCCAGGAGAAAGTTTCGGACAGTCTGTGGATAATTTGCCGAAGCACCGTCGTTGATGGCCCCAAGATCGGTGAGGTAGCTCGTCGAAAGTGCGCTGCAGCAATCAGTCTGAAACAGAAAGCTCTTTGGCTTGCGCTATGGGTTGATGCTGACTGCGCCAACGCAATCGAATATCTAGAGTCGTTCGTTGAAAGTCTTCAGAATTTATCCGAAGCCGACAGCTTCGTCGTGCATTTCCTGAGCTGTCTACTGGGGGAATCTGGTCGCGAGTTCCATTCGCATCGCTTTACATTCAAGAAAGCGGAATTCATTCATCGTCTGTACCTGCTTGCCAAAAAGCACGTTCGCTACGAAGAAGACATCGACCGTGCTGGAAAGGGTTGTTACTCCCCAACTGCACGAGACCACGCGCAACGGGCGAGGAGTGCATTGAGCAATCTTCTCGCAGAAACACCGGGTAAGGCAGCTTACCTCTGCTTGAAGGAACTCGGAAAGAGCTCTGGTGTTGCGGGGTGTTGGTTCACCAAGCAAGCCAAGGATCGAGCGATCAAGGACGCCGACCTGCAAAGCTGGGATATATCTGACTTGCATTCGTTCTCTAAGACGTTTGAGCATGTGCCACACAATCATCGGGAGCTATTCCATTTGGTCGTTTCCCGATTTACTGATCTCAAGGAAGATCTTGAGGATGGCGACAGCAGCATCGCAAGTATTCTCGCCAAAGCCAAAGAAGAGACCGAAAATCGAAAATTCATTGGGAACTGGTTGCGAGATCGAGCGAATGGCAAGTACTCCGTTCCTCAAGAAGAAGAGATGGCGGATGCGAAACGCCCCGACATTCGCATTCATGTCGCTACTTTGGATGCTCCCGTTCCTGTCGAGCTAAAGATCGCGGACACCTGGTCCGGGCCTACATTGTTTGAGCGACTTGAAAACCAACTGATCGGTGACTACTTACGAGACAGAAGATCCAGTTGCGGCATGTTTGTGCTTGTGTTTCGGGGTGAAAAGTCTTTTTGGCAAACGGACCGATGCCCAGGAGAACGCTTGAGTTTCGAACGCCTGGTTCAGGAGCTGCAAACGCGTGCTGATGAGTTAGTCAACGAGAGCTTTAAGGCCGAACAAGTTCGAGTACTCGGGATAGACCTGACGCTGCGGACAAAAGTGGAAAGAAAGGTAGATTGAAGCGAGGCTGAGTGGCAGGCTTGACGGCGTTTATCCGACTGTCGACGTCGCATCGGTTGTCCAACCGACGCGAGGAGCACGTTAACGTCGCGTTCCCGGCGTCACCAACCGCCGTGCCTGGCGGGTGAAATAGGTACGCCGAGCAAGGCGCTCCTCATTTGTCGCTGGGCTTCGAAGGAGCATCCATCGAAATCACTTTCTTCAATCCTTCGTAGAGCGAGCGGCCGTCGAGCGTGCCTTGCTGGTCCGAATCCCACGCGGTGAACCACTTGCCCAACGTGGCAGTGAGGCTTTCTTTGGTAACAAATCCATCGCCGTCTGAATCTGACGCAGCGAAGAGACCAATCGCGACGTAGCTTTCCGGGATCTTCACCCCCTCCGGCCGCGCGTGGGGAAAGCCAGGAGGAAAAAGGGCGTCGGGGAGCGAGGCAATAAAACGGGCCTGATCGAGCTTTCCCGATTTCTCCTTGCCCATTGTGTCGAACCACTGGCTTCCGAGGTTTACCAGCTCCTCCTTGGAGAGACCGCGATCTTTGTTGGTATCACCTTGGACCAGTATGTGAATCGCCGTCTGGCGGCGACCAAAGGAGGGTTTTGGCTTGGTGTACGTATAGCCCTGGTTCTTTCCTGTCAGTTGGCTTTCGATGGAGGAAATGCGGGCTTCGATGAAGGACCTGGGTTCCGGCGGGCGGAATCCCCGGGTGGGCGATCGATACCCCGGCTCGTCCCGGGAACGGGTGGCTGCGATCTCTCGCTCCAAGGGTTTCTCGACCGCCTTCTCAAGCATTTCCAAGTCTGGCAACAGCCTTGCTCTCGTAAAG
>CAYNJG010000114.1:0-21448 GCA_964397295.1 uncultured Pirellulaceae bacterium | reverse complement strand
GGATAAGGAAGTCAGCGAAAGCGACCTCTCCGTTGCCGTCGGCATCTCCCAAAGTATCAGGGTTGCATGTAAAAGTGTTGATCTCGACGGAAGCAAGCTCGGCAATTTCTTCAGGATCTAGCAGTATGTCGTAGACGCGAAACTCATCAATGTTCCCCGCAACGAAACTATCAAGCACGCCTCGATTGTTCCTCGCTCCGATCGATGATGGATTTTCCCAAGGATTGAAGTCATCGCCCGTTGTGAGCGTACTCGTTCGGACATTTAAGGTTTGCGGTTCCCCATCGATGTAGATCGCCGCCTCATTCTGCGAATCGATCAACCAAGAGAAGGCTAGGTGATGCCATTCTCCATCGGCCCAACTCAAATCTGGTGCGAACACGTCACCGTCTTCGCTGGTCGTCCGCACAACGTAGTCATTCCCATTTTCAGCTCGTGGAAAGATCTGCAAACCCGAAGCCCCATTCGTACCGATCAGAACCGCCGTACTGTCGGGATTCGAATTCAGATTTCCGAAGAACTGAATATCGGCAGTCGGCCCTGCGTCCGCAATCTGAAACCAAAACGCAACGGTTGCTTCGAGAAGTGTCTCTCCGGCGGGCTGCCCGGTTAGCGCCGTATCAATCCAGTCATCAATGCCATCCAATTGGACAGCCTGCCCGATTGCTCCATCAACGAAGCTCGCTCCGCCCATCAACTCACCGGCGGCGACATCATCGACTTCGTTTACCAGCGTTCCATCGAACGCAAAGTGGGATACAAGTCCGTCTTGAGCGAAGCACGGACTGAAACTCACAACAATTCCGAATAATAGGTAGCAACTTAGTTGCAAGACGCGACGATGCATTGATTTCTCCCTGACAAAAGCAAATAGACCCAATCGCTAACAAAGTAGCCGGCGGGAGGAGTTTCTTCTCGGACTTTAGTTGCGTGTTTTATGCGTATAGTGTCAGGAAGTAGCAAACGCTTGGTTGAACAAATATAATTTGGGTATGAAAAGTGAAGCAAAACTACCATGCGTTTTCGAATCCTCGCGTCGTCCAGATGAGTCTTTTCGCGTCATTGAGATAGACCGAAATTTCTCGGGTTGCTCATGGCATTTCCATCCAGAGCTGCAACTCTGCCACGTCGAAAATGGTTCTGGAACCCGAGTGATCGGAGACCGCGTCTGCCCGATTGAACCGGGAGAAGTTGTTCTACTTGGTGCGAACCTGCCACACGTCTGGCGGTACGACACAGAGCAGGCAGGCTCCGTGCGCGCAACCGTTGTCCACTTCGAAGAGTCATCCTTTGGAGCGGATTTTCTCAATAAACCCGAAATGCGGGAATTGAGACTCTTGTTCGCTCGTGCAGGACTTGGGCTGCAAGTCTGCGGTCAAATTCGCGCAAGAATTGCCGAGAAAATATCAGCGTTGATAGAGAAAAGAGGATTCGAGCGACTTTTGGCGTTGCTCGAGATTCTGCATCAGATCGCAGAATCTAGAGATGTCAACTCGATATCAGGCGCGAGTTTTCAACCGGTCGCGTCTCATATAGACGCAGAGCGGTTGAGGTGTGCGTGTGACTACATCCGTGAAAACTACGGGGCGGCAATCAATCGTGATACCGTCGCACGCGTCCTGCAAATGAGCCCGAGTGGTTTTAGCCGTTTTTTTAAGACGCATACCGGAATGACGTTTCAGGATTTCGTATCCGATGTGCGAATCAGTCGAGCCTGTGAGCTGTTGGTAGATAAAACTCAGTCGGTCACAGAAATTGCGTATGGAAGTGGCTTCGGAGATGTCAGTACGTTCAACCGCGCTTTCAGAAAGTTTCGGGGAATGACACCCAGTGCTTATCGGAAGACGATGGCTGACACAACACAAGTTGATTGAGAGGTTGGCCTTAACGAGCTAGGCCGTCTCAGGACGAAGTTATGAGACGGAAAAGGTCCTATCAGGAAGCACCTTACGCCGGGATTCTAGCGATTTACGCGGCGAACTTCCGTTAGCTCTTGCTATCCACAGAGCGCCAAGCAGCTATCGTCATCGGTAAATAGCAGAGCGCCGAGATCCATTCAACGGTCGTCAGCTGGTTGTAGCGGCGATGTCCGATCACAAACGCGTCTCGATCAATGACCTCGTATGCTTCGATGTCGATCACAGCGTCTAGCTGGCCATGAACGATCGTTAAACCAACCAACGCTGCACCCAGCACAAAGGCGCACAGAGCCAACGCTATCCCGAAACGTTGATGCTGGCGACTAACTTGAAACGCATTCCATAGCATCAGAACAACCGTGATGCCGCCGAAGATCTGCAGCAGCATAGTGACGCGTTGCGTGATCAATCCACCGTCCATTGGATTGTCGAGCACGTCGTGAGCAATCCGCACCACGAATCCGGTGTAGAAAGTAAGCCCACCCCAAAACAGCGCATAGCTCAACAACAGAAGTACACGACTCGTCCAAACGATTCCCATCCATGCACCAAATCAACGGGTCAATCTTCGTCGAGGTCCGCGAACACTCGATCTAACGCAAGTAATGTAGACGAAGTTGATTGATTGGAAACACTGCTGAATGCAGCGGCCGTTTGACTTGGTGGTTCTGCCGCACTTCCCGCCACGGCATTCGCCGCCAGCGTTGTGCCAAAGTTTTGCGAGAGAATCAGAAAGTCCGCGAACGCGACGTCACCGCTGCCATCGAAATCTCCGTCGTCAAAGACGGCATCCGTTTTTCCAAAGTTGCTGGACAGAATCAAGAAGTCCGCGAACTCAACGGCATTGTTACCGTCAGCGTCGCCAGGCAGTCGTTCCACCTGAACTTCGCTTCCACGGATCACAAACAATTCTTCGCCATAGAATGGCGAGCTTGCCTCGAAGATCAAATCGTTACCCAACTGCGTAAAGCCAAACAGTGCGGGTTCGGACGTAGTTCCGCCAACCCCTAAGTGAATCTCCGCCATCTCGGCAGTCGTACCGTCCCACGTCCAGATCTCCATCCCGTTTTCGCCGTTGTCTGCTAGGAACAACAATTCGCCTTCGAAGACGGTCTGCGGAAACGCCAACGAATTGTTTCCACCAGGAAAAATGTCGACGACGAGATCAGTGCCTGCGCCCGTTCCGTCGGAACGATAGAGTTCGAAACCGTTCGCCTCTTCATACGCTCGGTAGTACACCTCGTCGTTGTAGGCGACGAAAGGCACGTCTGGGTCAAGCTGCGCTTCGCCCAATTGCCTTGTATTGAAGAGCGTGCCATCAGTTGACCACAACTGGTGCACTACACGGTTGGTACCATCGATGAACGTGTCACCGGCAGCGAAAAAGAGCCTGCCGTTCAACTCAAAGAAGCTCCTCGGATTCGAGCCACTTTCGCCGGGCATGATCTCACGCACCAACCGCGAACCGGCAGTCGTACCATCGGAAACATAGAGCTCCATGCCACGCTCTTCATCTTCCGCAGCAAAGAACAGCTGATCGCCAACAACGATCAAACCTTCACGGAGGTCGACAGACTTCTCGAATACGACAGAAGCTTCACCCGTGTCTCCGTCAACCCGATAGAGAAACGCATTGTAGTTACTCCGCTCGCCTTGCGTCTCCGCAAGGAAATAGAGATCGCCATTGAACGGTGTGAACTGTTCTGGCCAACTGTCGTCGTTCCCACCGTCCGCATCAAAAACCAACTCAACCGACTCGCCATCCGTACGATAGAGCTCGACTCCCAATTCCCCCTCGGCATTGAAATACAAGTGATCGTTGAATTCAAAGAAGCCAGACAAACTGCCTGGGGCCGAACCACGTCTGCCGGGATTGATGTCAGCAACGCGTGAGGTACCCGATTCAACTCCATTGCTGCGCCAGATTTCGTCGCCGGTATCTTCGGTGATGGCCGCGAAAACAAGACTGTCATTGAAGACGGTCAACGAACCGGGAGATGCATTGTCGACGCCTCGACGTAGGTCTGCCACTCGCTGGGTTCCTGCGGTGGTGCCGTCGGTCTTCCAAAGTTCAACTCCCGTCGAACCGTCATTCGCTGAAAAATAAAGCTCCCCATTGAACTCGACAAATGCACCAGGAAACGAATTCTCCGATCCCGGATTTATGTCTTTCACCTGCACCGTGCCTCCCTCGGTGCCGTCCGTTTTCCATAACTCAGAACCCGAACCGTCGTTCGCCGCAAAAAAGAGTTCGCCGTTGTACTGAGTGAATTCTCCAAAGATCCCCGAACCCGTCTGGCCCACGCGAATATCGGCGAGCAACATAGGAACAACGGTCAGCATCTGGCGAGACTCGAGTTGTTCGAATTGCGATATCGTTCGCAGCTTTGACGTACGCTTCATGACAGTTCTTCCTCAGTTTTCATCTCACCCGCCCCCTGATTCTAACAACGGCCCGAGCATTTATACCAACGTTTTGACACAGTGCTCACAAATCGACGCATTCGGGAATATCTTGGCCCAGAAGAGTGTCTAACTGTTAACAATGCTATCGCAAACGGTCTCACTATCGCCCGGTGAACATCTATGAATCGCGCAGAAAAGCAGCCCAACGCTGGAGACTCATCAGACTCCACACCACAACAAAAGCAGCCGCCTCTCTATCGACGCTGGCTGTATCGAGTCGTTCGCGGATTGGGCTACTCGATCCTGTTCTACTTAGCGACCCTCCTCATTGGCTTGATTCCAGTCAACAACGACTTTAAACCGGCAAAAGATGGCATCGATATCGTTATCTTTTCCGGCCCCGTTCACTCTGACATTATCGTCCCGGTCAGCAACGATGTGGTCGACTGGCGTGAGCACTTCGTCACATCCGACTTCAAAGCCAACGTGAATCGGCATACACACCTATCCATCGGTTGGGGCGACCGTGGCTTCTTTCTCAAGACCCCCACATGGAACGACCTCCGTGCGTCGACTGCTGCTCATGCGATGTTCTGGCCGAGCAAAACCGTTATGCACGTCGAATATCTCTACGAACCCAAGGAAAACACTCAGCAAAAGTCCGTAAGAATATCGGCAGAATCCTACCGTGAGCTTGTGGACTTCATCCTGCAATCCTTCGACGAAGAGAACGGCGACAAGCGGCGAATCGATCCTTCACTGTCTTATGGACAGCATGATGCGTTCTACGAAGCTCGCGGCAGCTATCACCTCTTCAACACTTGCAACTGCTGGGTCGGACGGGCATTAAGAACTAGCGGAATTCGGGCACCCATCTTCACACCACTTCCGCGTACCGTACTCATGTATTTGCCCGACAATCCCGATTGAAGCGGAATTTGAAACACGCCTCCGTTTATGACACAGGTCACCCTGCCCTCCATTTGGGGCATAAGCAAGCGAGCGAATGCACCACATCCGTTCGTCGCTGAATCAATAAGTCGTGACAGTTTTGCGCTTTTTGCTTACTATTTGAACGATTGACGGCCAAAGAATATGCTAGGGCCGTGGGCAGAGTACGAGGTATGAATATGTTTGGTGAGCAAAAGTTGATTCAGTCCCAACGGCTGACACAGCTTGTGGCAATTTTCTTCACACTTGCGACAACGTTGTCGGCAACTGCTGTCGGTCCGAGCCTCGTGTTAGGTGACAAACCGTCGTTTGGTTTGTTCCAACCACGCGTCAGTGCAGAGATCCTCACAGCAGACGGTACAAGCCTTGGGCCTACCGCCACGTCGTTCCTTTTGGATACGGGTGCTTCGGGTGTCTTAATTTACCCGCCAGCAACGACGCAACTTGCAGCAAACGGTTTTGTAAATGAAGGTCAGTTCGAAGAAGCTGGACTTTCTGGTACAAGCCTCTTTGATGTCTCAGCTCCCTACACTTTGAACTTCACTGGTACCGAGTCGACCGAACAGATTACCGACATTCGCTTTCTCTCGGGTTCGACCTCTCCAGATCCAACCGGCTTGATGGGACTCAACGGAATTGTAGGTATGCCTGCACTAGGCGGTCGCGTTACTTCGCTCGACAATCGAACACGTGAGGGCGCGATTTCGCTTTCGATGGGCGTTACATTCAGCGACGAACTTCCAAGCACAAACACACATCGATTCACGGTGCCACTCACCGAACTATTCTTCCCCGCGGAAGGCGACGTCGTACCCACGTTCCAATCACTTTCTACATTGGACGTGGTTTCGCGCCACTCAGGACAAGAAACAGTCGATCCCATCATTCTTGATAGTGGTGCTCAAGTCACCATCATCAATGAAGCCATCGCAAACCGGCTCGGCATAGATACCAATGGCAACGGATTCGAAGACGAAGCTATCGCGACAGTGCCTCTCACTGGTGCGACGGGAACGATCAACGCGCCAGTCGTATTGGTCGACGAGATGCGAATTCCAACCGACCAAGGTTTCGACTTGGTATGGAGGAACGCGGAAGTTGTCATCCAAGATATTGATCCGAGAATTAGTGGTGTGCTCGGTGCTGACTTTATGACGGGCGACGGAGGTCTTGACTTTAGCGCCATCTCCGGTGGTGGACTTGGAGGCCTAGGTGGACTCGAAGGCCTAGAAGGTCTTGAGGGTCTCGGTGGGTTGTCCGAACTGCTAGAGTTACTCGGCGGAGGCGACGGCGGACTCGGGGACTTGCTGGGTGGGATCGACATTGGCGATTTACTGGGCGGCGGACTCGGTGGAGGCACAGACACGTTCGCTTCGTTTCCATTGGAATCATTCTTCGACCAGGTTCACTTCGACTTTCGCAACTTCCCAGAAGCAAGCGGGCAACTTGTTTTCGATGTGAACAACGATATCAGTCGCAACATTCTTAATGGCGATCATGTCTTCGACGTCGCGGATATCGATGATCTAACGGCGGCCATCGGCGACTTCGACTTCAGTTACGATATGAACGAAGACGGAATCGTAACCTTCGAAGATCGCGACTCACTCGTAAGTGATGTGTTCCGTACCGTTCCCGGTGATACCGATCTTGATCAAGACGTCGATTTCGCAGATTTCCTGGCGCTATCCAGCGCATTCGGAGCTGATGGAGGATGGGGCGAAGGCGACTTCGACGGCAACGGCTCAATCGAGTTTGCTGATTTCCTCGCACAGTCCGCCAACTTCGGCTTCAGCGCTGCCGCACAACCATCATCCGTACCCGAGCCGTCCGCTGGCTTGCTCGGATTGTTCGCGTTGTTCGCATTCCAGATGCTTCGACGACGACGCGTGTAAAAAGCGAATGATTTCTATGTCGTCTGACTTGGCTTTGGCGGAAAGATACGTTTCCAAAGATACTGGCTCAGTGGCACTCTCGAGTAGTAACCATGCTTGCGACCGGCTGTCGCAACGGGTTCGAAGCCGCCGTTCGACTCGAGTGATTCAAGTGCTGCTTTTATCTTTGGTACACCATCGATGATCGCTTTGTGAGCGACCCAACTCCAGCAACGTACATCTTCATCGTCAGCTAATTGATAGCCGTCCTGGACGAGCACTTCGCCGCCATCGATCTCCTTGTTTGCTTTCAATACGGAATAGCCGAGAAACTCCGGCTCGTTGTTGAGCATTGCCCAGATCGGCGTATGGAGTCCCTTGTACTCAGGAGTGAGGCCTTCATGCAAAATGAACGTGCCGTACTTCGCAATATTGATCAAACTTGGCCGAAAGATGACCGTGCAACATACGCTAAACACGATGTCTGGTTTGAGCTCTCGAATGTGTTCCAACCACTCCTTGCTGTGGATGTTATCAACATCAAAACCAGGGGCGGATATGTCGGCCCACTTAAAAAAGTACTCGGGAACCTCTTGCATGAACTTTCGAGTATGCTTGCGGTATAGCGTACGATCCAACAACTGAAACGCGAACTGATTCAGCATGCGCACCAAGCCATGTCGCTTTCCGCGTCTACGAAGCATGTTGAGCTTACCAGACCAAGTCTCTCTTGGTCCCTCAAGCCACAAGCAGGATAGCAACTCATGGTCTTCAAATAACTCGGACACCAGCCTGCGGTTGAAACTATTGTTGCGGCCCGCAAAAATCACACGCATCTAGCTGAATCTCCTCCAAGATATTAATTCCAACCGAATGTTTGGAACTAATCTGGAACACTCATCACGCCTTCAAAACGGGAAGGCAGAGGTCATCCCAACACAATTTTGAAGTCTAGCTTGTGCTTTCACGGTTGTCTACCAAAGTGATTTGCACCACTTAGTCGGTCCGAAAAATCCCTACTTGTAATCGTATTGATCGAACCATATGGTCGCTAGACAACATTTCACAGACAAACTAAACCAAGCAGCCTTCGCAGCGAAAACTATTTCGCCTCCGCACTTTTTCGATTCTTCAAATCGAATAACTGTGACTGTGTTGATGGTTTGGCTTTCACACACTGACGATGGCTCTTTGCGGCCGCGCGATTTGCCCAGGCGTCGTACTTCGCTGCCAACTCGATGACTTTTTCCGGCTTCAACTTTACCAAGTCAGTCGTTTCGCTACGATCAACTGCGAGATCATAAAGTTCCCAATCTTTTGATCGCTCAGCGACAAGCTTCCAATCGCCTGCACGCACAGCATGGTTCGCTGCGTACTCCCAGAAGATCGGTTTCGTTCGCTCACGATCTTCGCCGCGGAAGGCCGGCAGCAACGATTCGCCCTCCATTGGCAAAACGCTTTGGCCGTCGCGTTTTTGAGGATACTCCGTATCGGCGATACTCACTAACGTTGGCATGACATCGACGATATGTCCAGTCGCTCGAGTTATCTCACCACGTGCAGCAATGCCCTTGGGCCAATGCGCAATCATCGGCGTATTTGTGCCGCCCGCATGTGCATACTGCTTGTACAACCGCAGGGGCGTGTTGCACATGTTCGCCCAGCGCGCATCGTAAGCAATGTCGCTTTCTGCGGGCCCCGGCAACGTGACTTCGTTTCGCATCCTCTCGTACGGACATGCTCCGTTATCAGACATGAATAGAATCAGCGTATTGTCGAGTTGTTTTTGATCTTCAAGGTATTTCACCAATCGACCAATGCTCTGATCGAGTCGATCCACCATGGCCGCGTAGACACTCATCATGGGTTCAAGGAATTCCGTTTCCGCCGGACTCAAATCCGACCAAGCCTCGACCTTGGGATCCCGTTTCGACATACGCCACGTATTGTCGATGATCCCTAACTCTCTTAGACGTTCAAAACGTTGTTTACGAATGACGTCCCAACCGACGGAGTACTTGCCTTCGTATTTAGCGATATCTTCTGGCAACGCGTGTAGCGGAAAGTGCGGCGCATTGTGCGCTAGATATAAAAAGAACGGTTTTTCGCGCGGGCGCCCGTCGAGGTACTCAATCGCTTTGTCGGTAAATGCGTCTGTCGAATAGAAGTCTTTCGACGGCGAGAACACTTCGCGGCCAAGACGCATCAAGTTTGTTCCTGTCTGCCAATCTTCACCAGTAAAGAAGTTAATGCAGCCGCTTAGAAACCCGAAGTAATTCTCAAATCCACGATCCATGGGATGACCATGCAAGTGCCATTTCCCAACCATGTAAGTCGAGTAACCTGCTCCGCTCAAAACTTCCGGTAGCGTCACATTGTTTTTCTTTTCGAGATTCTTCGATTGTTGATGCCACAACCCCGTAATGAGCGACGCTCGTGTTTCGGTACACTTTGCATTGTTGTGAAAGTCCGTAAATCGCAGACCGTTGAGTGCAAGGCGATCCAAATGTGGCGTGTCGATTTCGCCGCCATAGCAGCCGAGATCAGAGAAACCCATGTCGTCACAAAGGATGACAATAACGTTAGGGCGATTGTCTTCGCCGTGCGTTGTAGCGAAAAGCGAGAAAACAAAAGTGACCGCGAGCAGTCGTCGATACATCGTTTCACCTCTATCCTTTTGATTCGAAGCTGATAGCCTACCCCATGATTTCAGCAAAGGCATCTTTTGCGGCAGCAATGGTCTTATCGATATCAGCTTCGGTGTGTGCGGCGGAAATAAAGAGTGCTTCGTATTGGCTGCAGGGCATGTAGACGCCGCGATCCATGAGTGCCCAAAAGTATTTTGCGAACTGATCCGTATTACACTTTGCGGCTTCGTCCCAACTCACGACTTCTTGATCACTGAAGAAGAACGTCATCATGCTGCCGACTCGAGCGATTTGATGCTTGAGGCCCGCTTCGGTCGCCGCCGCTTTTAGGCCTGTTTCAAGTCTGGTGCCTAGCTGTTCGAGACGTTCGTAAGGCGGTTCGTCGCGGAGAAGTTTTAAGATTGCGCAGCCGGCTGCCGTTGCAACTGGATTGCCGCTGAGCGTACCGGCTTGGTAGACCTTGCCCGCTGGCAATATGTGATCCATCACATCGGCTCGACCACCGTACGCACCAATGGGAAGCCCGCCACCGACAATCTTGCCCATCGTCGTGATGTCAGGTGTGATGTTCTGCATCGACTGGGCACCACCGTGCGCAACGCGAAAGCCAGTCATTACTTCGTCGTAGATCAGCAGCGCACCATACTTTTCCGTGAGGCTTCGAAGTGACTTGAGAAACTGATCGGTCGGAAGCACGCATCCCATATTACCCACGACCGGCTCGAAGATTACACCCGCGATCTTATCGCCTTCGGCCGCGAACGTTTTTTCGAGCCCTGCAACATCGTTGTAGCTCAGCACAATCGTATCTTTCGCGGTACCCTCCGTGACACCAGGTGAATTGGGAACCGAAAGCGTGGCGGCTGCGCTACCGGCAGCTACCAGCAGACTATCGACGTGGCCGTGATAGTTGCCGGCGAATTTGACGATCTTCTCACGACCTGTCGCACCACGCGCAAGACGTATAGCGCTCATAGTTGCTTCGGTGCCGGAATTGACAAGCCGAACTTTTTCAACGGAAGGAACCGCGTCGACGATGAGTTCGGCCAGCGCATTTTCACCTTCGGTCGGAGCACCAAAACTTGTGCCTCGCGTGGCAACGTCGCTGATCGCGGACACAACCGACGGATGCGCGTGCCCCAAAATCATGGGCCCCCACGAACCGATGTAGTCGATGTACTTGTTGTCATCGACATCGAACAGGTATGCACCTTCCCCTCGTTGCATGACGATTGGTTCGCCACCAACAGCTCCGAATGCGCGGGCGGGACTATTCACGCCACCCGGCATTAGTTGCTTGGCTCGCTTGAAAATTCGCTGGCTTTTTTCTCGGTTCATATCTATCGCCAAGTGGTTGAAGTGTTCTTGGACTCGAGCCGGCTGGCGTCACTTTCGTATCAGCCCGCCTACGGCATCGAGCCACGCAATGCTATCAGTGAGTGGATTATTTCGAAAACATTTTAGCGACGGCCGTCGTAGAAAAAATCGAGTGCCGCTTGGCTCCTCACAGTCTTCCCATAGGAAAAGACCGAGTTAAACATTAGTCGTAGGATTTCTCGGTGCGTGTACATCCGAAACTTTCGTGAAGAACTGGCGTGAGCTTGTTTCGTGAGGATGCTGAACTTCAGCTCATTGCGTTCGCACCAACGGCGTAGCTCAGCACTAAAATTCAGTTCTTCCGCAGCATAGTACTCTTCATTGAAACCGCCCACATCGCAAAACGCGTCTGCTCGACAATAAACAAAGGAACCGGCCGCCCATTTCATACATCTCGAAAGTGTATTCCAAACGGTGATTCCACACCGGCCCCACAACGGTGCATCTTCCATGCGAACCAAACAACCACCGCCGCCCACGCGGCCCGAGTCAATCACCCGAAACATGTCGCGAATCGAGTCCACGTGTAGGCGCGAATCAGCGTCGATAAACAAAAACCAGTCGCCAGTTGCTACCGCTGCACCAGCGTTTCGAGCTCGGGCAATTTGGTTAACGGGTTCGAAAACGACTTCCGCACCCGCGCGTTTCGCGATCTCGCTGGTAGAATCGGTCGAGTTGTTGTCGGTAACAATTAGCTGCCAAGTAACGTCGGAACGTTCTTCCGCGAGCGTTTCCTGGGCTTGGCGAACAAAATCCAAACAAATCGGAAGCTCTTTTTCCTCGTTGTAAGCGGGAATGATAAGCGATACTTTCATAGCCCCAGCTTGATGCGGCGGTGGTGATGGATAACAGGAGACATGAGTGGTCTATCTTCGAGGAATAGCTCAGACGATTGTATCAGCGATCGGCGGAACGTATGAGACGGTCCTCGTCGCGTTATTCATCGTGACTTGGCTGACGTACCGACGCTGGAATCGCCAGCCCAACCCACCCCGCGGAATTCTGCGATTGGGAATTTGGATTCCCATGCTATTTTGCCTCGGTTCCGTTTACATTTACGTCTCGGAAACTTGGCATTTACTTTGGATGCTGTCAGAGACCGGCGCAATGAACGAAGCCCAACAACAGCTTCTCACCGGGCAGGCCGTTGGCGGCATCGTGAAAATACTTGTGATGGGCATCGTTGGCACGTGGCTTACTTGGTGGCTGACGAAGCGTCCGATAAATGCAGAAACCGAAGCCAACGATCTCAAACACAAATTCCAGCTCAACTAGCGCAGGAAAAAAAGAAGACGCCAAACCAGTTCATCTCGTCGAGCCAAGCATGAGTCAGGGCGACACCTGATGCCGCAGCAAGTTCTTGGACATCGCCCAGGCTGTACTTATATGAGTACTCGGTGTTGATCAATTCACCGTTGGCAATCTCAAAAAGATGGTCGTCGATTTTGATCGACTGGTCGGCCGTACTACACAGATAGATTTCGATACGGCCCTTTTTCATATTGTATCGAGCGAGGTGCTGGAACTGCTGCGGAATGAGTTCGGCGTTTAATTCGCGCTGCATGCGCGTCAGCAAGTTCCGTGTAAAACTCGCTGTGACACCATCGGCATCGTTGTAAGCGGCGACCATCAACCCAGTATCCTTCTTCAGGTCGATGCCAATCATCAAGCCACCCGTAGGGCCCGCCATTTGCTTCATCTGCCCAACTAACTTCGCCGCGGCCTTGCGTGTAAAGTTGCCAATGGTCGAACCGGGAAAATAAATAACGGTGCGTTTTTCGTTGGCCGATGCTGGTAACAAAAAGGGTTCGGAGAAATCTGCACAGATAGGACGAATATCTAGCTCCGGATAGCTCTCGTGCAAGCGACGAACCGAGGGCCCAAGATAGTCTGGAGAGATGTCGACTGGTATGTATGTTGCCGGCTCACGCAAGCGGTCTATCAACAACTGAGTCTTAATACTCGCACCACTTCCGAACTCAACCAACCGACACCCTGGCCCACACACTTCCGCCATCGAGCGAGCATCCCGATGCATGATTTCAAGTTCGGTGCGAGTCAAGTAGTACTCGGGCGACTCGCAGATTGCTTCGAACAATTCACAACCACGACTGTCGTACAGGTACCGACTTGGCAAACGCTTTTTCCCTGACTCCAGAGACAATCCTGCCACGATGTCTCGCAAAAACTCAGCAGCGGTAGGTTCATCCGTCGTTTTTTGCGGTGATGTCATCGATTCACTGCCCTAGCCTGCGAGGCGAATACCCGAGAATTGCCAACGCGCATTCGGTGGAAAGAAATTTCGATACGTCGGCCGAATGTGAGCAGCAGAGGTAGCACACGAACCTCCGCGCAACACAAATTGATTACACATAAATTTGCCGTTGTATTCCCCCAACGCACCAGCTGGTGGTTGGTACCCCGGATACGCGGAGTACTGACTGCTGGTCCACTCCCACACATCGCCAAACATTTGACGAGCCACATCCGGTTGCCCGTTGGCTGCGACTGCGGTCCGAGGATGAAAGTGCTTGCTGTCGGCGAAGTTGCCAGTCGTGTCGATTGACTTTGCCGCATGTTCCCATTCGAACTCAGTCGGTAGTCGAACACCAGACCAGCGAGCAAACGCATCCGCTTCGAAGTAGCTCACGTGCGAAACCGGCTCGCTCAAATCCAACGGTTGCTTGCCGGCGAGCGTGAACTCACTCCAACCATCTTCGTCTTGAATCCAATAGAGCGGCGCGTTCCAGCTTTCTTGCTCGACAGTCGCCCATCCCATCGACAGCCACAGTTCGGCGCGCTGGTACCCCCGATCGTTGATGAACCCGAGATACTCCGCATTCGTAACGAGTCGATCCTGTAATTGGTAGTCTTGCAGCAGATGCTCAAACACTGGCGTTTCGTTGTCGAAATGAAAAGCGCCATGTTGAGCTTCCACATCGAAACCGAATGGATGCACGCCACCTCGATACTTGATCCATTTCGCATCGGGCGCCGTCGCGTTCTCTGTTGTATCTGCGTTGTGATAGGCAGGGTACAACGGATTGCAAGAAAGGACGTGTTTGATGTCGGTAAGCATCAGCTCTTGGTGCTGTTGCTCATGTTGCAAACCGAGCTCCAATACGTGGGCCAAATCAGCGTTTTCTGCGACATCCAATTTTGCGAGCAAATCGAACAGCGATTTATCAACGCTTTCACGGTAGTCCCAAACTTCTTTCACCGTCGGTCGCGTAAGTAATCCGCGTTTCGCGCGAGGATACGGTTTACCGACGGCGTTGTAGTACGAGTTAAACAGATACTCGAACGCATCGTTGGTGGACTTGTAGCTGGAATCGAACGGCTTCAACAAAAAGGTTTCGAAAAACCAAGTCGTGTGTGCCAGGTGCCATCGCGTTGGACTCGCGTCTGGCATCGATTGGACGACATAGTCCTCGATTTGCAGAGGATCGCAAATTGACCGAGTGAATTCCCGGACCTTACGAAGGCGATCCACGTGATTGAGAGTGGCAATTGGAGAGTCAGACATACGAATGGGGGAATGCTACCACGCAAAAGCCGCCTAAAAATTGGTTTTCCATCTACTCAATCTAACACAATTCTATCGCCAAATAAACTTGCCCAATCACGCCTAGCCCCGCAGTGGGGAGATTTGCTAGTGTCCCGCGTGAAATCTTCTTACGCAAAAACTGGTATCCCATTTTACGGTACTATGCCAAACCAAAAGAACGAACGATATCGAATTCGTCCACTCGTTTTGTTGACGTTAATGGCCGCTGCGTTACTCGCGTTGCCATTTGATGTTACTTTGGCTCGGTTCTTCATGAGCGATCCGTTTCCCGGTGAACTTCGTAGCTTGATTCACACAGTCGAATTCTTTGGACACGGCTACGGAATCCTGGGCATCGCATTCACTATCTATTTGCTCTGCGAACCAAAACGCAAACACCTATACCGGCTACTCAGTACCGCGCTATTGGCGGGAGTCATGTGCGACGCGATCAAGTTGCTCTTTCATCGAGTTCGGCCCGTTGATTTTTCATTTGCCAACGGAGAGTCAACTTTTTTGGGATTAAGTTTCCTGCACGGTGAATCTTGGTCCGACGTATTCAATAGTGCGTACCACTCTTTTCCTTCTGCACACACTGCAACTTCCGTCGCATTCGCAATTGCATTGGGCGCAATATTCCCGAAGGCCGCGAAGTGGTTCCTAACGCTCGCTGTGACTGTGGCCGTCAGTCGCTTCGACGGGGGAGCTCACTACGTAAGCGATACGTGTATTGGTGGACTGATTGGCTATGTGGCGGCCTGTTGGATGCTGGGTAATACACCCGCGAGTCGATGGTTTACAGCATTCGAGAGCCAGCAAACCGCGCCGATCGCCTACCAACAACGGCAGGCGAAACTGCGGAAAAGCCGAGACTTGGAATCCATCTCGCACTGACTCTTGAAAAGTCCTGCATTCCAACCCGACCGACTCGGGTTGCCTCTCTCTTAAACTGAGTGTTGCTTTTTCGCACTGAAGTTCGAAATGGTCAATCGTCAGCATCGAATGTTGAAAGAACTCCACGCGATTTTGGCTTGGAAGTTGTCGTCAGTACATTTACGGCACGAAATCCGCTAAAAATCCCCGTTCCCCTCGTCTATGAGATAGCGTTTCAATGCACCTATTACACAAACGGTGCGGGCAACGCTGGCCACACACCACATAGACGGGGAAATCCATGCTTTCAACGATTCGCAATCTTTTCGAGAAGAAAAATCAAAAGAAGAAACGAAGCAAGCGAGATCGGTTGAATGTTGAGTCGCTTGAAAAGCGCGACATGATGACAGCGATCGCGTTGACCGACTACGAGCAGTTGAGTCTGGAGCTGATCAACCGCGCACGTGCGAATCCACTTGCTGAGGTCGCGCTGAACCCCCGTGTCAATGACCTCAACCAGGGTCTTGCGCCAGGGACCATCACAAGCGTCGCAAAACAACCGCTGGCGAGCCACCAGATTCTTTCAGACGCTGCTGAACTCCATGCGTTGGATATGCTCGCCAACAACTTCTTCGCACACAATAACTTATCGGGGCAGACTCCGACCGATCGCGCCTTAGCAGCTGGATATAGCGAACCCTGTAGCAACGGAAACTGTGTCGGCGAAAACCTAGCGTGGAATGGCAGCACAGGAGCTATCGATCAAACCGCTGAGACACTGACAGCTCACGAGAACCTATTCTTTAGTCCGACACACCGTCGGAACTTGCTACACGACCCCTACGAACACGTTGGAATTGGGGTGGAGTTTGGAGAGTTCACGCACACCGACGGCATCACCTACAACGTTGTTATGGTCGCTGAAGGATTTGGTTTTACGAGCGGCAACAGATACCTGACCGGAGTTGTGTTCAGTGACTCCGTCGTGGATGACGACTTCTATAGCATCGGCGAAAGCGTCGCTGGCGTCACGATCACCGCAGTGAATACGAGCACTGGCGTAAGTACGTCCACAACATCGGGAGCGAGCGGCGGCTACAACCTGCAACTCGCAAACGGAACCTATACCGTGACAGCGAATGGTGGCTCACTAACCAGCCCAATGACAGTCACAGGAGTTACGATCGGCAGCGAAAATGTCAAAGTCGACTTTGACACCACGGAGGCACCGCCCGCAGCGGCAAATGGTGAAGGCCCGGTGAATGGTGAAGACCTGCTGGGATTCAACGCTGGCGAACAATTTTGGGTTGGCGAATCGAACAACACCACACTCAATACGAGGTTCTACGGTGATTGGCCATCTTCTACCAGCTACGAGATCATTGGTAACGGTGACTTCAACGGCGATGGCCTGGATGACGTACTCGGCCGGGCTACCAACGGCGACCTTTGGGTGGCGATCAATACTGGCGATTCAACGTTTACGAGCAGCAAATGGGGTAACTTCACCACCATTACGACGTGGTCTGACTTCTTTATCGGTGACTTCGATGGAGATGGCCTAGATGACATGCTGGGCCGAGCCGACAGCAACGGCTCGTTCTGGCTAGCCCGGTCCAACGGTAGTACAGGATTTACTAATTCGCACTGGGGCGGCTTCTCGACCGCGACCGGATGGGACTTGTACGTCGCGGACCTCAATGGTGACGGCAATTCGGATATCGTAGGCCGAGCCGACTCCGATGGCAGTTGGTGGGCGGGACTCTCGAACGGAAGTGACGGACTAACCAATTCTTTCTGGGGCAGGTGGTCAGGCGTTTGGTCAGACATTTCAGTTGGTGACTTCAACGGCGACGGATTGGACGACATCGCTGGACGACAGGCCAATACTTTCTGGTGGGTCAATGAGTCGACTGGCAGCACATTCAACATCGGGCTCTGGGGATCCTGGACGGGAAGCGTGAATTGGACCGACGTCCAAGTTGGTGACTTCAACGGTGACGGATTGGATGACTTCGCTGGACTCGGAAACGGTCAGTGGTGGGTCGCGCAGTCGACTGGCACTTCTTTCCAAAACCACTTCTACGGCTCTTGGCCAACGTCGGTTGTCTGGAATGACATTTCAAGAATCGACATTGATGGTAACGGCAAAGATGATTTGGTCGCCCGTGCAGCCAACGGACAGTGGTGGGCCTACGTATCGGATGGGTCGCAGTTCTCGGCTCGCCTGGTTGCCACATGGTCGGCGGGAGTAAACTGGACGAACATCACCGTTGGCAATTTCAGTTAGCCAGCCAGCACCAGCAAGCAGCAAAACGAACGTGCTATGGAAGCGAGCAAACACACAGTGTTGCTCGCTTCTTCGCATTACCGGTGACGCAGTCGTCGAATCAACGTTTCGATCTGGGCATCAAGGTAAACTAGCCGCAAATACAACACCGTTCGCAAGAAGAGTTTTCGCCGCCGACTCATCATCAAAAGTTCGTGCCGTATCGCTGACGCCGCCCGTACGGCGTGGGCCAATTGTGAGTGAACCTGAAACGTATTCATTTCTGCCTGACTTCCTTGCTGAGTAAGAAAGAAGATCAGCCCATGCATGCATGCTTGCTCGCTCCGACCGATCGACTGCTGACAATATCTAGTGGCAGCAGGACACGTGTGGTCAGGGAACAATGATCAACAACGGGTTGGCGGTGGCCAGACGCTGAAGCCTCGCGGATGCAACTTTTTTACGGAGCTGAGACTCTGCCGATAGTGATAGGTGTACGCAGAAATTGTCGGGGCCTTCTTTGCAGCGTCGGCGAGCCAACACTCCACCCGGACCCGATCGTACAAGCCAGCGGACACGCCTTCGATTTCATCGAGAACGACTAGCGTGGCGGGCATATCTTCCGAACGAAATGTCCAAAGCTCGCCCAAAACGTCGTCTTCACCGGCTGTCATCGCCGGGTAAGTGCCAAGGTCGTAGAGTTCACCTGATGTAAACGCGGCTCGCACTTCGACTGGCGTTCGAGGCCACGTATTGCCTCGACACTGCTGCCGCTTCAGCGTGCCATAGACAAAGACATGATTCACACCCGGTTGAGCCAACTTCTACTAAACACCGACACCAGCGTCGGCTGCTTCGATATCCTTGCCGTACACGGCGAGTGCGGATTCGAATTGCTCGGCTGAGATTGTAAAGCTCGGATTCTCATCGGTATGGGCATTGCAGTGCGCTACAAGCAACCGATAAAGAAACTTAAATAGATGTCGCGGGACGCGTAGTGTTTGAAAACCTTCGATAAGTCTCTGGTCAGAAATGGATTCGTCAAAAATCGCGCGAGCCGTTGGCGTTTGCCCTGAAGCAGAAACTGCACCAATGCGAGAATTCGCCAGGTCGTACAAAGCTGATCCCGTCCACTGCAGTGAAGGAATCATATTCTGCTTGTCCAATCGTGCTCGCTGGTAAAAATCGCGATCAGCACGATCAACGAATCGTCGCAGTTCGATCGGCAACATCATTTTGATACCGAGCCCAGGGTGCTTGAGGAACTTGTTATCCAAAATCGGCCAGAGAAAAGCCTGCATCAGCTCGGCTTGTCCGTTGATCAAATGCGGCTCATCCAATCGATCCATCAAGACAACGATTCCGTGGTAGTCGAGGTGCTCCAGCACATTTTGCAACTTACCCAGCAACTCATAACGGTCATCTGTTCGATCCTTGTTAGGCAATGGCTGCCCGAGCAAGTCCTTCCCAGTGAAGTTCATCAGCGTTTTTCGCAACGGATTGAGGTGCCGTTGGCCAACGCGATAACGACGTTTGATGCCCACTGATGTTGCAAAACGCATCACAGCTTTAATGAGAAACGGAATCCAGAATACGCCAAGTGCAATGGCGAATACCCACCATGGAATTTCCAACATGCGAAACTTGTCGGTAATCTGCGTAGGCAGCATTTCACGATGATCGAGCTGCATCCAGAGGAAAGCGAGCCCCGTCAGGATCGTTCCTATGATTGCAAGCTTGAACGGAAACTTGGCTTTCGACGTCCAAAACCCAAGACGACGGCGAAGCTGCTTCCACCGACTTGGCATGGATTCCGATTTGGATTGATCGTAGCAAGAAGTCAGCAGTAGTAGATCTCGTCGCAAGTGACGGGGCATCTTTTTCAGTTTTGCTTTTGCGATGGCACCGTCGCCACTAACCAAGCACTCATCGACCAGCTTCGTCACACCGTTCGTCAAGATCGCATCCATGTGATCCCAAAGTCGCCAAGCACCCAGCAACTTATCCGCTCGACGGAACCTCCCGCCGAATTGATCGCGAAATCGATCAAGAAACGGATTGAAATCATCATATGGAATGACGAAGACTTTTTTGTTCGGATTCTTTTTGTTGTGTTCGGCGATACTGTCTGCGATTTGCAGCTTCAGCGCCGTCTTACCCGCCCCCTTCTCACCAAAAACAATCGAGGTTGCTGGATCAGCAGGGTCACCGCAGACCTTATCCCATCCAACATGAAACGTGCTGTCGATACAGTGATTTTTGAACACAGCATCCGTTTGCGCATCTTCTTCGGCAAATGGATTACGCGAGATTCCGTGATGCTTCAGAAAGTCCTGTATCTTCATGAAGATTCCTGCAAGAGAGGTGAATAAGGCAGTCCGTGTAAACCGGAGTGCTTTGAGGTTCGAATTCTAACGACTGAGTGATTCAGCGAAAGTTGGTCGTCGACATATTTTCCCGCAACTAATGGGGGGCATGCAGCGGCATGCAAGTACCGATGTAGACAGTTTTTACTTTGAGCGTTTTTCCGCTGCCTTAACGGAGTTCATCATCGCAGCGAAGTGCTTCTCTGCTTCAACGATGGTTTTCTTCGGTCCATAGAGCTTAAAAAAATACTGACCAACCGCTTTCGTTTGCACGATACCGGCCAGCATTCGATAGTCGTCACGCTTCACCGTCTTGCCCGGCGCGAACGGCCCACCCCCCATGGATTCGGAAAACGTTCCAGAAATATCCACCATCGTGACTTCTTGTTCGTTGATTTTTTTGGTGGTCACTTTCGCAACATTCTTGGTCGACTTTCCGTCGGGCTGCGAGAACTGGCCATACCATCGCTCGACATTCAATTTGATGGAGCCGCCGGATCGCATCATCGTTAGGCGGCCTGCAGTCTTATCACCTTCCGCTGAAGGAATCGCAAACTCACGCTCAACAATGCGAGACCGTGGCTTTTTCGGTGCCTTCCAGGTTTCGGGTAACGACAATTGCAAACCACCATCTGCAAGCGTGACTTCTACCAACTTGGGAGGAGAGTCCTCCTTTTCGTCTTTAGCCGCGTTGGCATCCTGCTTGTCTTTCACGGTGATGGTTTGCCCGAACACGGAGGTCGGGTTGAAAGCCAAAATCGATGCCGCGACAAACAAAACGCAAAAAGCGGCTGGATTGCGGAAGACCATGGACACATCCTTTTCGTTAACGAGTTGTAACCAACTGAGGTATATCAAGCTGAACTTGGTGGGCAAGCGGGAGAAAAGCAAATCAACCGTGGTATACGCAACAACACTACACGCGAATTGCCCAGACGGCTCAAAACCCCAAGCATTTTGCGGCTTTTCGAGCGGCTCGCAATCTCCCTATGTTCACTACGAACCTAACAAACCACCCTTTAGAGGTGAAATTTTGGACTGCTCACAATGATCTCGCTTCCGCTAGGAACTAGGTTATATTAGCGTAAAAGCAAACAACCGAAACCACATCTGAATCCAGACTAGAGCTGCTAATTAGATTTCACTTCTCGGACACAATCCCATCCCGTCCGCACGCAGCCGTGGCTACTCGAGTTTTTCCAATCGGATCGTGCGTAT